>DMZI01000035.1:67543-87941 GCA_003485325.1 Desulfotomaculum sp. | reverse complement strand
ATGATCAGTACGCAGTCAATACAAACAGCAGCAAAAAAACGACCGAAGAAAAAGATCAGGTCGGAGGCGCCCGGTCCATAACTGAATATACGGATAGCGGACAGCTTGTCTTTACCCGGAATGGTCAGGAAGAAACTCCCGTAGTAGAACAAACAGAATCATCAAGAGTTGCAGGTGTCCTAGTAGTAGCTCAGGGCGCAAAAGATCCTGAGATAAAGGCCCGGCTTTTCGAAGCCGTCCAGGTTGCCCTGGGAATAGAACCACAAAAAGTGCTCGTGCTGCCAAAATCATAAGAAGGGAGCTTAAACCATGTTTTTATTAGTAATCAATAAAAGGACCTTTTACATTATCGCAACTCTTATATTGGGAATATGCCTGCTGGCAGCGGTTTATCTTAACCTGCCGGGCAAGCTTGCCAAAATGAAGCAACACGGAACTACGGATTCTCAGACCAGTGCCAGCAGCGAGGAAACAAAAACTACCGGCAAGCCCTTATTCTTAAATACGGACCAGATTGAAACCACCTCATATGATCAGGGTTCGAAATTTTTTATTGAATACCATTTGGACAGAGAACGCTCCAACGGCAGGCAGATTGAACTTCTGCGCGAAATTATCGACAACCCCTCGTCAAGTTCCCAGATAAGGCAGGAAGCCCAGGAAAAACTCCTCTTTTTAAGTGAAAAGCTGGCCAGGGAAGGTGAACTTGAGCGCCTAATCAGCGCCCGCGGATACCGGGACAGCACCGTCTGCCTTGAAGAAAACAACAAAATCACTATAATAGTGCAGGCGTCTGCATTATCGCTTCATGATGAAGAGGGAATCCGCCAGTTGGTTACCTGGGGTACTGGAGTAGAGGGCCAGAATATTATTATACTTGCCAAGGATTAAACTCCTCAAGCAATGAAGCCGAATCTTTTCTTGTGATATAAATGGTTGCGCAGATTTGACATCTTGGTTATAATTAATATGTCCTTTTTTGGAGGGCTGGGGTTAATTTTTTAATAGGAGGTAAGAATATTTTGGAAGATATTGTTGTCAAGCAGGAACAGACAAGCATCGGTTCTATACGGATCGCTGACGAAGTTGTTAGGATAATTGCCGGTCTTGCCGCAACAGAAGTGCAGGGAGTTACCGGCATGAGCGGGGGTTTAGCCGGCGGCATTGCCGAAATCCTAGGCCGTAAAAACCTTTCCAAAGGGGTAAAGGTTGAAGTCGGCGAAAAGGAAGCGGCGGTAGATATTTATGTTATAGTTGATTATGGCGCAAAGATACCGGATATTGCGTCACAAATTCAGCAAAAAGTGAGAAAAGCGGTTAACGATATGACCGGCTTGAATGTAAAGGTGGTAAATATTCACATTCAGGGAGTTTCGTTTAGCGGTTCGGACAAGGAAGACGAACAGCGCACAAAATAAGGAGGCTTTATTAAATTGCGGCCTTTCGACCGCTTTTTGCTATTCATATACACGTTTATCCTGACAGTTTTATTTTTTGCCGCGATCCCTTTCCTTGCCGGCTGGTTGAGTATTGGCCAAAATCAGCCCCAGTTATTGCAGGCAATTCAGCAGCCAGCAGTGATCTTTTTAATATTGGGCCTGTTTATCATTGCAGGAATTCGCCTCCTGTGGGTTAATATAAGACCTGCCCGGGAACAGGCTGTCGTTTATGAAGGCAAACTTGGAAATGTACGGATCGCCTTGACTGCGATAGAGAGCCTCGCTGAAAAAGTTGTCTCACAGAACAATGGCGTTCGCGAGGTAAAAGCCAGGGTCTTCAACCGTCCTCAGGGAATTGGAATACGTATCAAAGCAGCAGTAACACCTGATACAAGTATTCCGGAAGTGTCCGACGTCGTCCAGGAACAGGTAAAGGAAAGGGTTTTTTCTGTAACAGGAATCACTGTACAGCAGATTGAATTTCTTGTCCACAGCATTTCAGCCAGTAAGCTGCGTGTAGAGTGATCTATTTATTTATTTAAGGGGCGCCGATAATGAATTTGGCCGATATTATGGATTTCCTAAGCAGACACCGTGGCAAGGCAACAGGGATCTTAATAGGGCTGATCTTTGGCTGGCTGGTAATTAAATACGGGATTATAAAAACTATTTTTGTGGCAATCTGCGTAGGGGTTGGCTACTATATAGGCAAACGCCTTGACGAGCGCATAGGAATAAAAGACATATTTTACAGTATATTCCGCAAAGATTAAACAAGGGAGCTAAAATGAAAAGAAGGCAGGCCAGAGAACTCACTTTGCAGATTTTATTTCAAATTGATCTGGGCCAGGCGCCTCCCGAAACAGCCTTTCAATACACCGTCCAGGGAAAGGATCTGAATCAGGAAAGCATAGAATTTATCCGCAGAATAGTATTTGGAACAATTCAAAATTTAAAAATCCTCGATAAAGCAATAGCCAGTGTCAGCCGAGATTGGGATCTGGGACGTATGGCTGCAGTAGATCGCAATATAATGCGTATGGCCCTCTTTGAAATATTCTACTGCGAAGACATCCCTGGAAGCGTATCCCTCAACGAGGCAATTGAACTGGCCAAAATTTTTGGTACGGACGACTCCAGCAGGTTTGTGAACGGAGTTTTAGGAAAGATAGCAGAAGATCCTCACACGTATTTAACCTGCTCATAAACAACAAGCACAAATTATTAATTTAAAAATATAAGGGAACGGAGAGAAGGATTTATGTCCAAGATACTGGACAAGCAGGTGTTATCACCAGTTATTAAACTTATGGTGGTTGAAGCGCCGGAAATTGCCAGAAAATGCCTGCCAGGACAGTTTATTATCCTGCGTATTGGTGAAGAGAGTGAACGTATTCCTTTAACAATTGCCGATTTCAACCGCGAAAACGGGACAATCACAATTGTATTCCAGGAGGTTGGAAAAACAACCAAACAATTGGGTATGCTCGAAATAGGGGATTCGATCAGGGACCTTGCAGGACCCCTGGGTATGCCCTCGCATGTGGAAAATTTCGGCGCCGTAATATGTGTCGGCGGAGGAGTAGGCGTGGCCCCGGTATACCCAATTACCCGCGCCCTCAAGGAAGCCGGCAACCATGTCATAGGAATTATCGGATCCAGAAATAAAGAACTCCTATTCTGGGAGGATAAAATGAGGGAAGCGTCATCGGAGCTTCACATTACTACTGATGATGGTTCCTATGTAAGAAAGGGCTTTGTATCCGACGTTCTAAAGGAAATCATCGAAGACAGGGGAAAAGATAATATAGCCATGGTCCTTGCCATAGGACCCCAGCCGATGATGAGAGTTTGCTGCCGCTTAACAGAAGAATACGGAATTAAAACCATCGTCAGCCTGAATTCTCTCATGGTTGACGGTACAGGCATGTGCGGCTGCTGCCGGGTAACCGTCGGTGGAAAAACAAGGTTTGTCTGCGTGGACGGCCCGGAATTCGACGGTCACCAGGTTGACTTTAACGAACTTGCCCTCAGGTCTGCCTTTTTCCAAAACGAAGAACGGACAGCGATGGAACGTTTTTCAGCACAGTGCTGTTGCGGAGGTGCTAAATAATGGATAACGAACAAAAAGCCGGCAAACAGAAAAGGGAAATCATCCCTAAAAAGCATCCCATGCCTGCACAGGATCCCGCTGCCCGTGTGAAAAATTTCAGCGAAGTAGCAACCGGATACACAAAGGAAACAGCCATTGATGAAGCAAAAAGGTGCATTCAGTGTAAAAAACCTTTCTGCCGGGAAGGTTGCCCGGTAGATGTAGACATACCCGGTTTTATAAAGCTTGTCTCTGAAGGGGATTTTGCCGGGGGAATTAGAGTAATCAAAGAGAAAAACGCCCTGCCGGCAATCTGTGGACGCGTCTGCCCGCAGGAAAACCAGTGCGAACAAGTCTGTACAATGGGCAAAAAAAATGAGCCGGTGGCAATCGGCAGGCTGGAAAGATTCTGCGCTGACTGGGAGCTTGCCGGAGAAGTTACTCCTCCCAAAGTTGAACAGCCCACCGGATTTAAGGCAGCTGTGGTAGGATCAGGCCCGGGAGGACTGACTTGCGCCGCGGATTTGGCCAAACTAGGGCATCAGGTTACCATTTTCGAAGCCCTGCACGTACCCGGCGGGGTGCTTATGTACGGCATCCCCGAGTTCAGACTGCCTAAAAAGGTTGTTCAAACAGAAATTGATAACCTTAAAAAGATTGGTGTCGAGGTTAAAGTCAACTCCGTAGTCGGCAAGTTCACCACCATAGATGAACTCCTCGATGGGGGGGGCTTTGATGCGGTATATATTGGCACAGGAGCAGGACTGCCGTATTTCATGAACATACCGGGCGAGAATTCCTGCGGCGTATACTCGGCCAATGAATTTCTTACCAGGGTAAACCTGATGAAAGCATACCTGTTCCCCGAGTGGGATACCCCTGTTAAAATCGGCAAGAAAGTTGCTGTTTTAGGCGGCGGCAACGTCGCCATGGACTCCGCCCGCACAGCGCTTCGCCTTGGAGCGGAAGAATCCTGGATAGTCTACAGGCGGTCAGAGAAAGAGCTTCCCGCCCGGCGCGAAGAAGTGGAACACGCGATTGAAGAGGGCGTTAAATTTGCCTTCCTGACCAGTCCGGTTAAAATAATAGCCGATGAAAAAGGCATTGTTAAAAGCATGGAATGCTTGAGGTATGAGCTTGGAGAACCCGATGAATCAGGCAGAAGAAGCCCTGTTCCCATTCCGGGTTCAGAATTTATCATGGACGTAGATACTGTTGTTGTAGCTATCGGACAGGGTCCAAACCCGCTTGTTCCCAGGACCACCAAGGGGCTGGAAGTTACCAAAAGAGGAAACATTGTGGCTGATTTGCAGACAGGCGCCACATCAAAACAGGGTGTTTATGCGGGCGGTGATGTAGTTACCGGCGCCGCAACAGTTATCCTTGCGATGGGCGCAGGCCGTGTTGCCGCAAAATCTATCCATGAGTATTTAATGAATAAAAAATAATACCAGGCTATAAGAGGCCGCCAGTAATGAAAATACTTACAGTTTCAGAAATAACCGCACATATAAAAGAAATAATGGATAACGACCTTTTACTTCTTAACTTTTGGGTAAAAGGAGAAATATCCAACTACAAGCAGGCAGCCAGCGGACATCTCTACTTTACACTCAAGGACGAACAATGCACAATCAGGTCAGTCATGTTCCGTTCAAGATCCAAAAACCTTTCCTTCCAACCTGAGAACGGTCTTTCTGTAAGAGCTCGCGGGTATGTAACAGTATACGAACGTGACGGAATTTACCAGTTTTATGTCGAGGAAATGGAACCTGACGGGACAGGTTCTTTATATCAGGCTTTCGAACTGCTTAAAAAGAAATTACAGGCAGAAGGTCTTTTTGACAGCGAGAAAAAGAAAAAACTCCCGCTTCTACCCAGGAGGGTCGGAATCGTCACTTCCCCAACCGGCGCCGTAATCCGTGACATGGTTGACATAATTGGACGGCGCTGGCCGGGTATGTATATTGTTTTTGCGCCTGCAGCTGTCCAGGGAGATAATGCCGGCTATGAAATCGCCAAGTCCATCGAGCTTCTAAACACCATTGATTTAATAGACGTAATCATAATCGGCAGGGGCGGGGGTTCAATAGAGGAATTGTGGGCATTCAATACAGAAATAGTGGCCCGCAGTATTTTTAATTCAATAATACCTGTTGTTTCCGCCGTAGGGCATGAAACTGATTTTACAATAGCTGACTTTGTTGCCGATGTACGCGCCGCTACGCCGTCCGCCGCCGCGGAACTCGTAGTCCCCGTAAAACAGGAAATGATTAAAATGACCCGGCATTTAAAAGAAAGGATTTTCCAGGGGACACAAGCTCATTTAAACAGGTGTATGCAGCGCCTGGAAGCCTGCCTGGACCGTCCTGTTTTACGGAGACCCATACATGAACTATGTACCAGCAAGGAGCAGCAGCTGGATTTTATTTCACAAATGCTGTCGCAGTCTGCAAACCGTCTTCTTGAACAAAACCGGAACAGGCTTGCTGTGCAGGTAAACCGCCTGGAAACATTAAGCCCTCTGGCAACCCTGGCCAGGGGTTACAGCATTTGCAGCCGGGCAGATTCGCGCCAGATAATCCGCAGCGCAGAAGAAACAGCCAGGGGAGAGCCTGTCCGGGTAGAACTTTTTAAAGGCAGGCTGCACTGCCTGATAGAAGAGACAATACCTGAATAGACATCCATGCCGCTTTCAAGCGGCGCCATCAGAAGGATGAAAAAGTATGTATTCATTCAAACCGTCCAAAGGGTACGGTGTTGTCAACAGCAAACGACTTGCGAAGCGCCGGTAACAGCAGCCGGCGAAGCGAGGGTAACCGGACAGCGGTGCGAAACCAGCGGCACACTGGTAGTTTCTTGAAGAGGCTAAATGAGATCAGAAGTATAATGGAAGCTATATTTTTAAAATTTGCCATGCCGCCTTTGCAGCACCGCTAGTCCGGTCCGAAGCAAGCCGTGCTGCTGTCGGTGCTTAAGCACCGGAGTGAGCGTTGATATTGCCGTGCCTATCGGATACTTATGAAGAAAGAAGAGTTAAAAATGACTGCAAAAATTATTAACGGAACCGAAATGGCCGGGGCAATAAGCGAAGAGCTTAAGGAGGAAGTTAAGTCCCTAAAAGAGCGCCATGGGATCATACCTGGCCTGGTAACCATCCTTGTGGGGGACGATCCGGCATCCGTGAGTTATGTCAAGGGAAAACAGACTAATGCCAAGGATCTTGGCTTTTACTCTGTTCAGGACAACCAACCGGCCGATATAAGCGAGGAACAGCTTGTTTCTCTGATCAATAAGTACAACAGGGACCCGCTGATACACGGCATACTGGTGCAGCTGCCCCTGCCGGAACAGATTAACGAAAACAGGGTAATTTACGCGATTGCCCCTGATAAAGACGTAGACGCGCTTCACCCGGTAAATGCAGGCAGACTGATGATCGGAGAAGCTTACTATTACCCCTGCACACCCTACGGCATCCACCAAATGTTAATCAGATCCGGTGTTAACCTGGATGGGGCAGAGGTAGTTGTATTGGGCAGAAGCAACCTTGTCGGCAAACCAATTTCCATGATGCTGATCCAGAAACAGAGCAAAGCCAACGCAACAGTCACTATGTGCCACACGGGTACGAAAAACCTCGCCGAACATACAAGAAGGGCTGATATCCTGATCGTCGCCGCGGGCCGCCCTAAAACCGTTACTGCAGACATGGTTAAAGAGGGATCCGTAATCATCGATGTCGGGGTAAACAGAATAGGCATGACCCCGCAGGGGAAAGCGATCCTTTGCGGTGATGTTGATTTTGAAACCGTCAAGGAGAAAGCCGGCCTGATCACTCCTGTTCCGGGTGGTGTTGGACCGATGACGAGAATGATGCTCATGTTAAACGTAATTAAAGCGGCAAAGGTCAACGCGGGAAAAAATTCCCGATAACAGCCGTATTGTCTTTTTAACAGCTGCTACAGCCTTTAATAGTTGAACCCACCCGCAGAACCGGGCGGGTTTTTATTTTTTATCGTGATTTCTTCCCTTTTGACTTGACCGGGAGTTAAAGGAAGGTTTATACTTAACAGAAGAATCCTTGTTAGGTGAGGCTTCTACATAGAACATACGCCACTGCCCGGAAATGTCGAGAGACACCAATGGGATAACAGGTTTTGTCGGATTAAGGCTTTACCTAGTGTGGCTGGAGCAGTTGGCTCCTAGCTGTGTATGTGCCAAAACTCGAACGAGCGGGGAAGATTAATTAAAAAACAATATTCTATTGTTTGCAAATAAACTTCCCCTTATTGTGGAAGTTTATTTTTATAATTGATCTGGTCCGGGGGAATTAAAGATGGCTCAAGTGGACGTCCTAGGTGAATTCTTTTTCAGCCGCGTGGTTGGCAAACCGATTATCGATGCTGAAGGGAAAAAAGTAGGCCGCATAAAGGATATGGCTGTCCGGTGGGATAGCATCTGCCCGCGTGTAACAGGCATTAAGTACGCAAAGGGAGTCCAAAGCCATATCGACATAAGCCAGATTGAAAGCTGGGACGAAAGAGGCCTTAAATTAAAGGGTAAGTTCAGCGCAGAAAACCTTACTTTGCTTAAGGATGACGAAATATACGTCAGCAAGTGGCTGATGGATAAGCAGGTTATCGATTTAAAAGGATCCAAGCTCGTACGTGTAAACGACATTAAAATTTCCTGGGTGCGGCACGGGGAAACTGTAGATATAATCCTGGTGTCTTTTGACATCGGTCTACGGGGCTTGCTGCGCAGAGTGGGGATGGATTTTGCTTTAAAAGAAAATGAAAGCAGCTTTATCGGCTGGCAGTTTGTCAAACCCCTGGAAAGCAAGACGGCCAGCTTAAGGCTGAGTCAGGAACAGGATCAGCTAAAAAAAATGCACCCTGCCGATATAGCAGATATTATAGAAGACCTTGACCAGCATGAGCGCACCGATTTCCTGGAAAACCTGGACAACCAGACAGCGGCTGAAGCTTTAGCGGAAGTCGATCTTGACACCCAGGTGAAAATCATTGAACAAATGGACATCGAGAGGGCTTCCGACATCCTTGAAGAAATGCCTCCGGATGAAGCGGCCGATATACTTGGCGAATTGACAGAGCAAAAATCAAGCGAACTTTTGAACCTGATGGAGCCCGAAGAAGCCAGGGACGTTCGCGAGCTGATGAGTTATCCGGAAGATACGGCAGGCGCCCTGATGACTACAGAATATATCGCTTTTCCAAGCGGAATGACCGTGGAAGAAATAATCAACCGTTTGCGGGAACTGGCGCCGTCTGCTGAAACAATCTATTATCTGTACGTTATCGGTGAAGAAGATGAATCCCTGCTGGGAGTACTCTCTTTAAGAGACCTGATTATTTCGCAGCCGAACGCCATAATCGGCGATCTGATGAACACCAGGGTAATATCAGTCAACCACCACGACGATAACAGAAAAGTCCTCGAAGTTGTAAGCAAATACAACCTTTTGGCGGTTCCGGTAGTAGATGATCAAAATATACTTATGGGAATAATTACGGTAGATGATGTAATTGAAACTCTGATGCCAAACCGCAGTGACTTTAAAACTTTCTCGATGTTCATGCTGCCAAGAAGACCCGGCCGGGGGTAAGCCAATGAAATTGAAACGGAAAGGCTTTTTTCGCAGTCTCTTTGTATTTATTGCAATACTTGGACCCGGGATCGTCACATCTAATGTGGATAACGACGCCGGCGGAATCACCACGTATTCAATAGCCGGGGCTCAATTCGGGTACAGTCTGCTGTGGGTTTTTATCCCTATAACCATTGCCCTGATTGTTGTTCAGGAAATGTGCGCCCGAATGGGCGCAGTCACCGGTAAAGGGCTTGCCGATCTAATCAGGGAACGTTACGGCGTCCGGGTTATTCTATTCGTGATGATTGGCCTGATCTTTACCAATCTTGGCAACACAGTCGCTGAATTTGCCGGAATAGCAGCCAGTACCGAGCTCTTCGGTCTGAGTAAATATATCTCTATTCCCGTTGGGGCGCTTTTAGTCTGGGGCATTGTCCTGAAAGGATCATACAAGACCGTCGAGAGGGTTTTTCTGTTCGCTTCTGTTTTATTTTTAAGCTATGTTATATCGGGCGCGCTGGCGAAACCGGACTGGGGCGCCGTACTTGAAGGGGTAGTGAAACCAACTTTCAGCCTGCAAAGCGGCTATCTTGGCATGCTAATCGGGCTGGTCGGAACAACAATAGCTCCCTGGATGCAGTTTTACATCCAATCGACTGTCGTTGAAAAGGGTATAACAGTGCAAAGATACGCTTATACCAGACTGGATGTTATAGCAGGAAGTTTTATGGCCGTCCTTGTCGCGATATTTATTGTAGTCGCTTGTTCGGCCACACTTTTTACGCACGGGGTCCAGGTTGAAACAGCCAAGGACGCTGCACAGGCCCTGGCGCCTCTGGCGGGGAAATGGGCTTCCGTACTTTTTGCGCTTGGGCTTTTAAACGCCTCGCTTTTCGCCGCATCAATACTGCCGTTGTCCACTTCGTATTACGTTTGCGAAGCATTCGGGTTTGAAGCCGGGATTGATAAGTCCTGGTCTGAAGCTCCGGTTTTCTATTCATTGTACACTATTTTTATAATCATCGGCGCCAGTATAATCCTGATTCCGAAGCTTTCACTTATCCTGGTAATGCTGTGGTCACAGATAATTAACGGAATTCTGCTGCCCTTTATCTTAATCTTCATGCTGCAATTGGTCAATAACACCGATTTAATGGGTAATTATGTAAATTCCCGGGTCTATAATATCATTGCCTGGGCGACAACGACAGTTATGATTGGCCTAACGGCTCTTCTTGCGCTGACTTCCATATTTCCCAATTTTCTCACCTAGCATATTTTCATCTATAACTGTTAAGTAAACCCGGTAGGCATAGCGTTGGCGCCGCTCACTCCGATGCTTTGCCCCACAACAGTGCAGCTCGCTTTATAATTTTCCTTCCCCTACGCCATTGCGGCATTCCGCCCTTCAAAAATAAATGATTGCCTTGTAATTAAGGCAATCATATTATTATAGCCGGTTTAATATAATCTTATCACAAAGCCAGGTGTTGTATTGAGTTTTAAAGAAATACGGAATTCATTATGAGACCGTCACGCTATTAATAATTGTAAAAACCCTTCCCGGTTTTGCGGCCCAGCCATCCGGCATCCACATACTGCCTTAAAAGCGGAGCCGGACGGTATTTCGGATCACCATAACCCTCCATCAAAACTTCCAATATAAACAAAACGGTATCAAGGCCGATAAGGTCAGCTAAAGCCAGCGGGCCCATGGGATGTTTCATGCCCAGCTTCATTATTGTATCAATGCCCTCAACCGTAGCCACTCCCTCGTATAAAGACCAGATGGCTTCATTGATCATTACCTGTAAAATACGGTTCGAAATAAAGCCCGGAACGTCTCTGCACTCAACCGGGGTCTTACCCATAAAAGCGGCAATTTCCTTTATCTTTTCACAAACCTCATCTTTAGTAGCCAGGCCCCTGATTATCTCGACCAGCTGCATTACCGGGACAGGATTCATAAAATGCATGCCGATGACTTTTTCCGGTCGCTTTGTACAGGCTGCAATTTTAGTAATAGGAAGGGAAGATGTATTGCTCGCCAGGATCGCATCGGCAGGAACAATTTTATCCAGTTCAGCGAAAATTTTACCCTTTATTTCCATCTTCTCAGTAGCAGCTTCGATGATAAGTTGACAATCAAAAGCATCTTCATGAAAAATAGATGGTTTCAGACGTTTTAAAACAGCTTGCGCCTCTTCTCCTTTCATCTTTCCTTTTTTTACATTCCGGTCCAAATTTTTGGCAATTACAGTAAGGCCTTTTTCCACCAGTTCCGTCGTCAGATCGTTTATAATTACATCAAATCCCGCCTGGGCCGCCACCTGGGCAATTCCGCCGCCCATTTGACCGGCCCCTATAACCATGATTTTTTTTATCTCCATATTTTGTTTACCCCGCTTATCTCATTTTAGTCTACTTTAATTAACATGGCGTCACCCTGGGCTGCGCCGCTGCATATTCCACAGATACCGACCCCGCCGCCGCGCCGCCTTAATTCGTAAGCCATTGTCATGGCTATCCGTGCCCCGGTAGCTCCTATCGGGTGGCCGAATGCTATAGCGCCCCCGTTGACATTTACCCGGTTTCGCATATCCGTATCCGACATTCCCAGAATCTTTTTGCCGCTTACTAAAGCAACGGCTGCAAAAGCTTCATTGATCTCAATAAGCTTCATATCGTTAAGGGAATATCCTGTCCGGCCCAGAAGCTTCTTTACGGAAAGTCCGGGAACAGTGGCGATGTATTTGGGGTCCTGAGAGACCTCAGCATATCCTAAAATTGTACACAGGGGTTTAATCCCTAACTGAACAGCCTTTTCACGGGTCATAAGCACAACGGCGCCTGCTCCATCGTTAATCCCCGGCGCGTTGCCGGCTGTAACTGTCCCTTCGGGATCAAAAACAGGAGGAAGTTTGGCAAGCGCTTCCAGTGTTGTATCAGCCCTGGGCCCCTCGTCAGTGTCAAATAAGACTTCTTTGCCCCTGGTCCCTTTTACTTTTACAGGCTTAATTTCATCTTTTAAAGCACCGTTTGCAATAGCCCTGTTGGCCATTATCTGGGAATAAAAAGCCCACTCATCCTGTTCTTCGCGGGCAACTCCAAACTCCCGGGAAACATCTGAACCGTGGACAGCCATATGCCGGTCGTAAAAAGAACACCATAAACCGTCTACAACCATCAGGTCAACGATCTCCTTGCCGGGAACGCCCATTTTTGCGCCCCAGCGCATGTCGGGAAGGCCATAGGGCACATTGGACATGCTTTCCATTCCCCCGGCGACACATATATCAGCCCTGGCGGTCTGGATCATTTGAGATGCCAGGTCAATGGCCTTAATACCCGAAGAGCATACCTTGTTTATGGTTATAGACGGCGTTAATGAGGGTATGCCGGCTTTAATCGAAGCCTGACGGCTGGGCGCCTGACCACAGCCTGCTGTAAGTACCTGCCCCATGAAAACATAGTCGACTTTTTCCGGTTCCACACATGCTCTGGTTAGCGCCTCTTTAATAACCAAAGCTCCTAACTCCGCAGCTGTAAACTGCTTCAGAGCGCCCCCAAACTTGCCGATTGGCGTTCTGCAAGCGCTCGCAATGACAACTTCGTTTAACTTAACCACCCCATTTTTTCTCGTGAATATTTTTTCGAGTAACTATTCAGTGAACCTGGCAGGCACGGCATTGTCGCCGCTCACTCAAGATCTTGACCAAATAATCCCTGGCAAATCCTGCATTACTTTCCACAAAAAATATTATATCAGCCCAGCCTCAAATAAGCTAACCTGTTTTAAAAGCTGCATCAAAGACAATAGTTGATTCAAAGAGGTCAATTTGCTATCCTGAAAATAAGTATCCGATAGGCACGGCAATATCAACGCTCACTCCGGTGCTTAAGCACCGACAGCAGCACGGCTTGCTTCGGACCGGACTAGCGGTGCTGCAAAGGCGGCATGGCAAATTTTAAAAATATAGCTTCCATTATACTTCTGATCTCATTTAGCCTCTTCAAGAAACTACCAGTGTGCCGCTGGTTTCGCACCGCTGTCCGGTTACCCTCGCTTCGCCGGCTGCTGTTACCGGCGCTTCGCAAGTCGTTCGCTGTTGACAACACCGTGCCCTTTGGACGGTTTTACTGAATGCTTACTTTTTCATCATTCTGATGGCGCCGCTTTAGCGGCATGGATGTCTATTTATTTTTTTAAAAGTTCTCGTAAAATAAGCTAAAAAACGGACCGAAATAGCACTATTAAAAGAATCCGGGGTAAATGCACGACAGTTACTTTACTGCAGTTGAACCATCTACGGCATAGGCAAATGTATATTTACCCGCATGTTCTAAAACATACGGCCTTTATTCTTTATTAATGTAAAGCTCTCTTAAGGCAACCTTGTTTATTTTGCCTACACTAGTCTTAGGAATCGCTTCGATAAACTCAATACGATCGGGCAGACCGTACTTGGGAAGTATGCCGCTATCCACGAACCCTTTTAAATGGGACTTCAAATCTTCTTCTTTTACTTTTCCTTTGTGCTCCGGTTTCAAAACCACCAGGACCAGGGGGCGCTCTCCCCATTTTTCATCAGGAATCCCTACTGCCGCAGCTTCCGAAACAGATTCATGCTGACTGGTGTAATTCTCCAGCTCAAGAGAAGAAACCCATTCACCGCCAGACTTAATAACATCTTTAAGCCTGTCGGTAATCTGTACATATCCCTCCTGATCAATCGTGGCCGCGTCGCCGCCGTGCATCCAACCATCCCGCCAAAGTTCTTTTGTTCTCCCGGGTTCTTTAAAATAGCTTTCCGTAAGCCAGGGCGCCCTCATAATCAGCTCTCCCGACGTTACCCCGTCTTTGGGCAGATATTTTCCTGAAACATCTACTATTTCCAATTCATAAAGAGGAAGCGGGAGGCCGGGTTTGATTAAGACATCGAGCTGTTCATCCTCATCCCACTGCCGCATATGTTCTTTAAGGTTTGATATGGTGACCACCGGAAAAGCTTCCGACATGCCGAAACTGGCGAATATTTTTATCCCGAGGGAAGCGATTGCTTTTGCAAGGCCCTTGGGCAGCGCTGCGCCGCCAATGACAACTTTCCATCTTGATAAATCCTTATCTTTTGCCTCCTGACTGTTAATCAACATATGCATTACTGTCGGCACACAGTGCGAAAAAGTTACTTTTTCTTTTTCTACCAGGTTTAAGATGTATCCGGGTTCATACTTTCCCGGATAGACCTGCTTTACCCCAAGCAGGGCAGCCAGGTAGGGAATGCCCCAGGCATGAGCGTGAAACATTGGTGTGAGCGGCATGTATACGTCCGCAGAGCGAAATATGGAAGATACAAAGCAGCCCAATGTTACGGCGAGGGAGAAGGTATGCAAAATAACCTGCCGGTGAGAAAAGTAAACACCCTTGGGAAGCCCTGTTGTTCCGGTCGTATAAAACGTGGTCGCTTTCGTATTCTCGTCCAAATCCGGAAAGTCATAGACGGGAAAAGCCTGCCGGAGCATATTCTCATATTCAATATCTACCTTAACATTACATTCCGGAACATTTTCCCCGTCCCGGATTAGGATAATTTTTTTAACCGTAGTGAGTTCATTCTGGACAGACTCAAGCAAAGGAAGGAAGTCAGCGTGAATTATGACAACATCATCCTCGGCATGGTTCATTGTATAAAGAATCCGGTCGGGGGATAAGCGCCAATTCATAGTGTGAAGCACCGCCCCCATCATAGGTACGGCAAAGAAACATTCCAGGTAACGGTGGCTGTCATAGTCAAAAATACAGACAGTATCGCCCGGACAGACTCCCATTTTCCTCAGCCCGTCAGCCAACCTGTTAATCCGTTCGTTTAAGATCCGGTACGAATATCGAACCTTGTCCCTGTAGATGATTTCTTGTTCTGGCGAATATAGGAGGGGATTAACAAGAAGCTTTTTAACAATTAAAGGATATTTATAGTTTTCTCCTGCTTCGTATGATTTATCTGACACAGGAAATTTAACCTCCCTTATATAGTTACCTTAACTTTTCTATACATCTTATAATAAATCCTTTTTTAACAAACCCGGGGATGAACGAGTTCGTACAAGTATAAAAAGGCGAACATGAGCACGCTTAGCAATTGATGGGAAAGGCATACCTGAACAAATCCTTGTTTATATGTTAAATGATGGATATATCCCTTTTATTTTGTAAATACTTAACCCTAAGATACAATGTTACACTTAAAAGAAATTTATGGCTGGTAAACTGATAGTGCTCATTGGCCCGCCGGCAGCAGGGAAATCCACCTGGCTGCATCAATTCAGGGGTGAAGTAATCAGCACTGACGATATACGCCGCGATGAGTTTGGGGTGCAGTATGATCCTTTGTTGGAGCCTGCTGTCTGGTGGATAGCCTATAAGCGCTTGTCTCAAGCTCTAGCGGTTGGTAAAGAGGTTTGCTTCGACGCAACCAATACCACCAAGGCTCGTCGCAAGCCGTTGATTAGTCGCGGAAAGCAGGCCGGAGCTTCAATTGAAGCTATAGTTTTCTTGCAGGATCTCGACTCCCTGATCGAGCGCAATGCTGCACGCCCGCCCGGAAAGAGGGTCCCTGGGGAAGTAATTGAAGCAAAGTACCGGGAGTTGGAAATGCCAAGTCTGGAGGAAGGGTTTGATAAGATAAAAATTTTCAGGTGAGGCTTGGAATTTTTTTAAAGAGGATTCTTATCTTTATTGAATCACTGCTTCCTCCTCATAGATGTTTCGCTCCCTTAGCTTCCTTACCAACTCATTTATTCTTTTAACCTGCAGGACGAACGCCTCCAGCCTGATCTCGATTAACTGCGGAAAGGCGTTCCCGTCAGTTTCTATATTCAAGAAAGGTAGATGGGGATAATTTTTAAGTACCTCTTCGATCAGCAGGCGTGGGGAAACCTTACTTTTATGGGCGCTTATCCTTTCACTCAGGATAGCCTCGGAAATTCTGGACGGCATGCAGCCAAAAGGCCCGATGGCAATGACGCCATCGACGTGATCAATTATCTCATTAATCGAGGTTCCAATTGTCAATACCGCTTCTCCTATTATGTGAGGTGATATTAATCCTTTGGCGGTTTCCATTATTTTGTCGACATCTATGAGGTGATAATCATACAAATTGGATTTCGCCAAGATCGACTTGATCTCTTGTTCAAATTTTCTTCTGAAGTAACTCTCTATAAAAACGTTTAGCTTATCTTTTAAATCCGCCTTTTCGGAAAGATTGTTTCTGACCGTATAATCACAGTAATAGACCCATTCAGCCACTGGAACAACTTTGATTACTATGCCCCTTGCAGCCAGTTTCTCTACCAGGCACTGCCTGGAAAAACTGTCTCTTCTGACATAGATCTCCCCGACCAGAGCAACCTTTTTTGTTTCATCCAGGGATTGCTTTAAGGAAATCTTCGACAACTCTGCTGCGACTTTATTTAATCTTTTCTTTAATTCTTTCCATCCATCTTTTTCTATACCGTCAACGATCTCACCTATTAAACGATCAAAGACAGCTAAAGCCTTCTTCCTGTCGACAGCAAGGACCAGCAGCGCATTCCGGATATCTTCAAGAACATCGGAGATCACCACCGCCTGCCAGGTTCTGCGGGTAAAGCTGATCCCCAGCCCCCCGTAGCTGTTCCCAGAGGAAAGTGTCAGCAAGGCAACATTCTTTATGCCCATCTTCCTTAACAGGTTTTCAGTATGCACGTGATACTGGCTGAACCGGCACGGGTCCGGTGCTTCAGGCATAAAGTAAGCAAATATCCCATCATTGAATTCACTGCTGTTTTTCTGAAAATAGTTGAGCAGGCTTCCAACGGTAAGGGCCAACGGCAGGCATTCCTTGCAGCTGGAATTGGCTCTGCCCAGCTGAAGTTCTTCCTCCGCCGGCGGGTTCAAAGCAACGGCATCAATGCCGATGTGCCTGAAGGCTGCCGCAAAGCACCTGGTTGCCGAATACCCCATTGATGGAATCAGGATCTTGATCCTTGGGTCTCTGAGGGAAATATATTCACCGGAAATACTCCTGATCTTTTTTCTCCTTTCATCAAACACAGCCGTAACTCCCGCTTTACCATCAATGACAGTACCTTTTTCAGGCCTATAGTTTCTGATCACATCTATGAAAGCATCTATTCGGGTATCAATGCCGGCGTCCGCTGTATGGCTGTCCAACTCCAGAGTCAACGATGGCTTGCTTCCCATGATGTCCCTGAAGTAACTCATAATGAACGAGTCGGGTCCGCAGCTGAAGTTAGTGACGAACGCGCCGAAGAGCTGCGGGCGCCTGCTGACCAACTTTGCAACCTTCAGGATCATCTGTCCCATTGACCAGTACATCTTCTGCTGCGGCGCTTCCTCTTCGTGCGGCAGGAAATCGTACGGGATCACCTTATACCCTCTGGAAGCCAGTTTTTCGGGTATGCCCATGTTTCCATCTTTAACCAGGGCATTGTAGGGCCTCCCAAATAAAACGATCGCCTTTTCTCCGGTCTTCTCCAATTCCTCAAGAAACTTGTTTCCTATTCCCCTGCACTTTTCTACGAATTCTTTCTGTATTTCTGCCGCATACTCATAAGCTGCCAGGGAACGCTGTTGATCAAAACCCAGTCTTTTTCCCGTCTCTATAAAAGCTTGAGGAATTTTGTCGTATCCGTCTGCAAAATCTAAAACCGGCGCAATGATCTTCTCCGGTTTAACGAAATCGGAGGTCGTTCTTAAATAATAGCTTTCTCCCTGCACAAGCGGGCAGGTCAGGCTTATCGGTATACTGTTGGCCACAGGCATTCCTTTAACATGTGGAAGAAAAAGATAGTCCGGGTCGTTCCTTGTCAATTCCTCGAAATACTCATAAGCCAGGTTGACTGGATAACAGAAATTTTTTTTAGCGGCAGCCTTTTCTTTTAAATCCAGTTTGTCCGGTTGGACCACTTCCAGGCCGAGTTTATTGAAAAAGTTATAGTATAGAGGGAACAGGGTGTTTACGAGCAGGGATCTGTTTATCCCTACTTTCTTCCCGCTATGATTAGGATTGAGATCATAGCTGAATACTCCATAGACCATCTCTTCCCTCAGCTTTACTAAATTGTTGCTGTGTGAGTTTCTATCGTATGACTTGACGCCGCTGTACTTGCCACAAATGCCCCCGAAAGGGTATTTGACTCCTTCTATTTTGATCAGTGAAATTGTGCACTTGCGATCGCATTTTATATTACCGCCCGCACAGGTAAATGGTTTCTCATAGTCAACCTCTCTTTTTACCAACTGGTCGAGATCAAATTCCTTCTCTGCGGCGCCGCCGTTCTTGATTTTTTCCTTGGCCAATAAAGCGACTCCGAAGGCCCCCATGAGACCTGGCTCCGGCGGCACGATTACGTTTCTGTCCAGAAGGGCAGCCATAGCGATAGGGACTGCCCTGTTGTAACACACCCCTCCTTGCATGAAGATCTTTTGGCCTACAAACCTGCTTCCTTTAACCCGGTTTAAATAATTCTTGCAGATCGAGTAGACCAGGCCTGCTACAATATCCTTTATTCCGATATTCTCCTGCATCGCCGTCTTTATATCACTACCTATAAAGGCGGCGCACTGATCGTTGAAGTCCGGAGGTGAACAGCCTTCCAGGGCAACTTTTTCGATCTGGTGAATATCTATGTTTAAATACTCTGCGGCGCTCTCTTCCAGGAAGGAACCGGTTCCCGCGGAACAGGCCTCATTCATGGCATAGTCGCAGGGAACAGAGTTGATGATGTGAGTATATTTGGCATCCTGACCGCCAATTTCAAAGATAGTATCGACTAGAGGGTCAAAATATACGGCTGCTGCCGCATGGGCGCTTATTTCATTGTAAACACTCTCAGTCAGGGCATGAAGCCCGGCAATCTGCCTTCCCGAACCGGTGACACTGAGCCCGATTATCTTAACATGGCAGCCAAGCTGATCCTTTAACGAGGCATAGCAAACTCTGGCGGCTTTTACGGGGTCTCCCATGGTCCTTACATAAACTGAAGCCAGTATCGCGTTATCATGCTCTCTGACTAAAACTGCCTTGGTGGTGGTTGAACCCACGTCCAGGCCCAGTATGCACCTGTCATCTATACTTGCTCTAGTTTTTTTCAGTTCCTTGAATACTACCCTGGAGACAGCCGAAGACAATGCCGGCAGAGTGGCAAAAGATTTTTCTTCCGTAAGAAATATTTCTTTGATGCTGACCGGTTGGGTGATTTCATTGTCTAAAGCCCACAATGCGCAACCGAGCGCTTCAAAGTATCCTGCTTCTTCCGGGATTATTAAATTGGCAGCATGTTTTTTCAAACACTCCACCATTACCTTGTTTTTACTGCATCCCCCGGTGAGCCAGATTCTTTTCGAAACATTTTCGCCCAGGTGTTCAATAATCCGGAGGGCCATCATCTCGCATAATCCTGCTATGATGTTCTCCTTTTTCTGACCCTTGTTTAAGGCATGGGTACAGTCGCTTTTGCAAAATACTGAACATCTTCCGGAGACCTTATAAGGCTGGTCGATGCTTTGTACCGCTACAGCCTCCTCTAAGCTGATATCCATCCTCTTGATCTGCTGGAGAAAAAACTCCCCGGTTCCGGAAGCGCACTTGTTCCCGGTAAAGATGTTGATTATTTTACTGCCGGAACCTAACTCATACGTGGTAAAGGTTTCTCCGCCGGCGCAAGCTATGTAATCCGCATACTCATATTTTTTTTTCAGGAATACATATGCATTTTCAATCGCTTCGGGTTCGGAAACAGAAGGCAGCCTAATTGAGTTTTTAAACTTCCTTCCCGTTAACGCGATTTTCTTTCCCAGTTTTGAATCATCAATGGCAAGAAGACTTTCTAAGGCTTTTTTGATGTTGCCCTCATGGGTTTTAGAAAAAACATTCAGAATTATAATCCGGCCGCCCTGTTCTCGCTCTATATCAACTCTTGTTAAAGTCGAAGCCCCGATGCAAATTCCGGTTGCATGCATTGCCGATTCCAATCCCCTATCTTTTAAATATTTGAAAGTGAGCCTTTGCTTTCTAAGAAAAAACACATAAAAATCTTGGTCGCCAGGGAAGGATCTGTGTAGTGTTCAATTCGTTTCATATTTAAATTTATATATAAGTTATTTTTTTTTCAAGGGGAATAATGTCGAAGAAATAAAAAAATCAAGATCTGCAATCCCTGCAGACCTTGATACTCTTGGTCGGAGCG
>DMZI01000035.1:0-67486 GCA_003485325.1 Desulfotomaculum sp. | reverse complement strand
TGGTCGGAGCGACACGACTTGAACGTGCGACCTCTACCACCCCAAGGTAGCGCTCTAGCCAAACTGAGCTACGCCCCGGTATATAAAAATTTTAGTTTATCTGAAGATAATTGTCAAGGGATTGAAAACAATGTTCAATTAGCCCCTCTTTATTCAAAAATTTTTATTGGCTTTTCTCGAAATTATTACCTTTTATTTTTTATCTCCGATCTGGCGATATTATTAATGAAAAGATTTTTAATCAAATTTTTACCCTTGCCGCGATGTCCCCTCAAAACAAAGGAGGCGTGCTCATGGGTAAAAGGCGCAGAGGCGTAATGTCCGACAGGCTGAAGTACGAGTTGGCTGAAGAGCTTGGTGTGGCCGATGTTGTACAGAAGGATGGCGGCTATTTCGGCAATGTTTCCTCAAAGAACTGCGGAAACTTAGTCCGCCTGGCTATCGAGCGAGCTGAACGCAGCATGACGAGAGGATACTAGCGGCATATAGGGGCGCTTTTATAGGGCGCCCCTATATATATCTTTTTAGGGGGATGCCATTATCGCTGATTAACGGTACACCCTATTATAATTACCTTGACAGAACGGGCTTTTCTTCTATATAATTGGTTTCGCCAAAACAACGGAGTGTAATAAAATGATCCAGGTAAACGTTGAAAGAATAAAAGACAGACAGGGAGAAACTCTTCTTTTCCGGGAAGAGGTAGGTTTATCCCACATTGACAGGGAAGAAATTCCTTTTGCCGGACCGGTGGATATAGAAATTGAACTTACAAGCTCCGATAAAACAATACAGGCGGAAGGAACCGTTAAAGCCGTTATCCAGCGTCCCTGTGACCGCTGCCTGAGCCCGGTTGAAGTTTTAATTGAAGCGCCTTTCAAAGAAATATATTTTTCAACCAGCACAACCCAGGATAATTTACTGCAGGATGAATGGATTTCCTTTAAAAACGAGGTTATCGATATAGAGCCTGAAGTTATAAAATCACTTATCACGGCCCTGCCCATGAAAACTCTATGTGATCAGAATTGCCGGGGATTATGCCCGTCCTGCGGGCAAAACTTCAATACAGGAAAATGCGCCTGCAGCGAGGAAGAAATAGACCCCAGGCTTGTTGAACTTCGGGAAATTATCAAGCTCAAACATGGTGAAAAGAATTGATTATTTTCAGAGTAGAGTTTTTGGCGCCATTAAGAAAAACTAAGAGGGGGTGTATAGAAATTGGGTGTTCCTAAAAGAAGGTCTTCGAAACAACGCGGGCGTCAGAGGAAAGCTAACTGGAAGATACAATCTCCCAACCTGATCAGTTGCCCACATTGTCATAAACTGACTTTATCGCATAGAGTCTGTCCATTCTGTGGCTATTATAAAGCCCGGGAAGTAATCAAGCTTTAATTCGCTGTCTGGGTTTAAAACCTCCTTTTAAGACTAATAATCTGATTAGCGCCGCCTGGAAACTTACCAGGCGTTTTTGTTTAAAAATTTTTTGGTTCAGTTGCTTTTTTTTGGGATAAAGGTTATACTCTAATTTAGTATCTGGTATTAAAGTATTTTTTACATAGGTGGCATTTATTACCATAATGAGTCCGGGAAAAAGCAAACGTCAGGAACTTCTCTGCAGATACCTTGAAGAAAACCCATTCCTTACGGACAACGAACTTGCTCACATGCTCGGTGTAAGTATTCAGACAGTAAGGCTTGACCGCTGGGGTTTGAGCATCCCCGAACTCCGTAAGAGGTTAAGGGAGGTTGCCAAGGGAAGCTATGGACAGGTTTCCGCTTTGCAAAAAGAAGAATGGATTGGAGATCTCGTCGACCTGGAACCCGGCAGTCAAGGTGTTTCAATCCTGGAAGTCTCTGAAGAAATGACTCTTAACAGTACAAAAGTAGCGAGGGGCCATTACATATTCGCCCAGGCAAACTGCCTTGCCGTTTCCCTTGTTAACACGAAGGTTGCTCTAACCGGCACAGCAAAAATAAGTTTTAAACGCCCGGTTTATTGCGGAGAGAAGGTGATTGCCAGGGCTTTTATAAGCCGCAAAAAAGACAATAAATTTATTGTCAGAGTCACTTCAAAAGTGCAGGATGAAACAATTTTTCAAGGAAAATTTCTTATTTTTGCGATAGCCTAGGAGGTAGGCCAATCTTGAAAATTGCCGTCGACGCCATGGGTGGCGACAATGCGCCCGGAGAAATTGTCAAAGGCGCAGTACAAGCCGCCCAGGAATATAACCAGGAAATCATTCTGGTAGGAGACCAGGCAATGCTGCAAAAAGATCTTGAAGGGCATCCAGGCAAACTTGTGACTATCCATCATGCGCCTGAAGTCATTTCTATGTCCGAGTCTCCGGCAGTTGCTGTACGAAGGAAAAAAGGGTCTTCAATTGTCCAGGTCATTAAGCTGCTCAAAGAAGGCGCTGCCTCGGCTGTTGTCTCGGCAGGTAATACCGGAGCTGTAATGGCCGCTGGTGTTTTGATGATGCGCCCAATTGAAGGCATTGACCGGCCTGCCTTAGCTGCGGTTATACCCAGCAAAGGCGGGTGCGCCATGATTCTGGACGCCGGCGCCAACGTCGACTGCAAGCCAGTACACATTCTCCAGTTTGCTATTATGGGTCACCTTTATGCGCGGGAAGTAATGGGCATAAAAAACCCGCGCGTAGGCTTGTTAAATATCGGAGAAGAAGTTACAAAAGGCAACGAGCTTACTTTAGCCGCTTTCCCGATGCTCCAAAAAACTGATCTTAATTTTATAGGCAACGTTGAAGGAAGAGACATCTGTCAGGGTATAGTTGACGTAGTTGTCTGTGACGGTTTTATCGGTAATGTAGTTTTAAAAGCTCTCGAAGGAACCGGCGCCGCTTTTTTCCAAATGATGAAAGAGGAAATAAACAAAGATTGGATTGGCAGGGCGGGACTTACCATGTCAATGTCAGCGCTCCGCAATTTTCAAAAAAGGCTGGATTATGCGGAGTATGGCGGAGCCCCATTACTGGGGTTAAACGGGCTGATCATCGTTTGCCATGGAAGTTCCACTTCCCGGGCTATAAAAAATGCCATCCGCGTTGCACGTGAATCCGTGCAAAAAGATTTGACATCAGCCATACAAAACAGCATTCATATAATTCAATACAAAGGCAGGAATATTAATGCACAATGATCGACAAGCAGGCATCCTGGGGGTTGGCATTTATACACCAGAGCGCAAACTGACTAACCAGGACCTGGCAAAGATGGTGGATACCGGGGACGCATGGATAGTAACACGGACGGGTATCAGGGAAAGGCGTATCGCCGACCCCGATCAGTTAACTTCTGATATGGCAACTGAAGCAGCAAGGAAAGCAATAACTGATGCCGGAATAAAAGTGGACGAGATAGATCTAATCATCGTAGCCACCAACACTCCGGACATGTTGTTTCCCGCCACCGCCTGTCTGGTACAGGATAAAATCGGGGCGCGTAAAGTGGGAGCATTTGACCTGCAGGCCGGATGCACTTCTTTTCTTTATGGAATGGTAATTGCAAGTCAATTTATTGTAAGCGGCTTCTGCAAAAGGATACTTTTAATCGGAGCCGAATGCATGTCAAGGGTAATTAACTGGGAGGACCGCAATACGTGCATCCTTTTTGGCGATGCAGCCGGGGCTGTAATTATGGGCCCGGTTCCGGAAGGGTACGGGATCCTCTCCAGCAGCATAAGATCAGACGGTTCAGGCGCCCATCTGTTAACCCTGCCCGGCGGAATGACCCAGTTTCCGGCATCAAAAGAGACATTAGAAAAAAAGCTTCACTTTTTACATATGAACGGCAGGGAGGTCTTTAAATTTGCCGTCAGGAACATTGAAGAATGCTGCCTGGATGTTTTGGAAGAGGCAGGGTTAACCCGCAGTGATTTGGATTTTCTGATTCCTCACCAGGCAAACCTGCGCATAATTGAAACAGCCGCCAAACGTTTAAACGTACCTCTTGATAAAGTGGCAGTAAATGTTGATCGTTATGGGAACACTTCCTCGGCAACGCTCCCGCTGGCCCTGTACGAGTCTTTACAGGAAGAGAAGATAAACGACGGTCAGCATATAGTTATGGCCAGTTTTGGGGCCGGCCTTACCTGGGGCGCCTTGGTAATGAAATGGTATGATTACCGGAACCACAACTAGCTTTTAAGGAGGCGTGTCCAATCCATACAAGTTTGTGCGATCTTTTAGGAATTGAATACCCGGTTATCCAGGGAGGAATGGCCTGGGTATCTACAGCCCATCTGGCTGCTGCTGTGAGTGAGGCCGGTGGCCTTGGAATAATTGGTTCCGGTACTGCCGAAGCAAGTTGGGTGCGGGAACAGGTCCGATTAGCCAAGGAGTTGACAAATAAACCTTTCGGTGTTAATGTTCTGCTGCTTTCCCCGTATGCTGAAGATGTCCTCAGGATAATCATCGAGGAAAAGGTACATGTAATTACTACCGGAGCAGGCAACCCCGGCAAGTATCTTCCAGATTTACAGGGCGCGGGCGTCAAGGTAATTCCTGTAGTATCGTCCGTAGCTCTAGCCAAACGTCTGGTCCGCAACGGGGTTAACGCTATTATTGCCGAAGGCATGGAAAGCGGTGGGCACGTGGGCGACCTTGGGACAATGGCTCTTGTTCCCCAGGTAGTGGAAGCAGTTCAGAAACCTGTAATTGCTGCCGGCGGAATTTTTGACGGCCGCGGTTTGGCTGCGGCATTATGCCTGGGAGCTGTCGGAGTCCAGATGGGCACCCGCTTCATGTGTGCAGAAGAATGTACCATCCATCCCAATGTCAAGCAAATGATCATTAAGGCAAAGGACAGGGATACTATTGTTACAGGCCATAGTATAGGCCATCCCGTGCGTGTGCTCCGGAACAAACTGACCAGAAAATACGAGGAATTGGAAAGCCGCTGCGCACCCGCGGAAGAAGTGGAAAAGCTGGGCGTGGGACGCCTTCAGGCTGCAATGGCAGAAGGGGATACAGATCACGGATCAGTTATGGCCGGCCAGGTGTCGGCAATGGTTAAAGAAATTCAAACCGCCCGTGAAATAATTCTGGATGTTGTCCAGGGCGCCGCTAAAATACTTCAAAATCTGGCTCCAATAGGTGGTGAAGTTAACAGATGAAAGCAGTTTTTCTCTTTCCCGGACAAGGCGCACAATACGCCGGTATGGGTAAAAAAATATACGATCAGTATCCCGCGGTGAGGGAGATTTTTGAAACAGCGGATGAGATTTTAGGCTTTTCCTTAAGCGGCCTGTGTTTTGAAGGACCTGAAGAGGAACTTCAAAAAACCATTAACGCACAGCCGGCAATCTTTACAGTAAGTGTAGCCTGCGCCAGGATACTGCTGGAAAGAGGTATTGAACCGTCCGCAGTTGCAGGCCATAGTCTTGGAGAATACAGCGCCCTTGTAACCGCAGGATCAATTTCCTTTGCTGACGGCGTCAGGCTTGTACGCAAAAGGGGTCAATATATGCAGGAAACGGTACCGCTGGGCACGGGCGGCATGGTGGCTGTTCTGGGCCTTGATGCGCCTGAAATTATACGGGTTTGCAGTGAGGTAAGATCTGAAGGTAAGATTGTTGACGCAGCCAATTTTAACTGCCCCGGACAGGTGGTTATCGCCGGTGAAAATCAGGCTTTGGAAAGGGCCAAAATCCTGGCCAAAGAAGCAGGGGCAAAAAGATGTATTCCGCTAGCCGTAAGCGCGCCTTTTCATTCCACTCTTTTGCGTCCGGCTGGGGATAAAATGGCCGCCGAACTGGCCGCCATTGAGATTAAGGACCCCAAAATACCAGTTGTAGCTAACGTTACAGCAGATTACGTTACAAAAGGGGATGAAGTCAGAAGGCTTCTTGTTGAACAGGTATACAGTCCTGTTCGTTGGGAAGAAAGCATGGTCCGGCTGGTAAATGACTTTAAAGCTTTTATAGAAGCAGGTCCCGGAAATGTTTTAACCGGCCTTCTGAAGAAAATAAGCAGGAAAGCTTCTACAGCAAATACCGAGAACCCGGAATCAATTGAAAAAATACTTACGCAACCCGGGGAGGTCAGCTAAAATGGTCCTTAACGGCAAAAAGGCTGTTGTTACAGGGGCCTCCAGGGGCATAGGACGCGCAATAGCAATTTCCCTGGCCGAGTCAGGTGCGGATGTGCTGGTTAATTATACTAATGACGCAGAGGCTGCAGAAAAGGTATGCAGCGACATTAAAAAACTGGGCCGTCAGGCAATTGCCCACCGGGCAAACGTTGCTGATCCGGAGCAGGCCTCGTCAATGATCCAATTCGCCGTAAAACAGTTGGGACGGGTAGATATCCTGGTTAACAACGCCGGCGTTACCCGTGATAACCTGGTTGTGTCGCTTCGCGACGAAGATTGGGACAGCGTTCTTTCGATCAATCTCAAAGGCGCCTTTAACTGCGTAAGAGCCGTTATACGCCCAATGCTCAAAGCAAAATGGGGACGTATAATTAACATTAGTTCCATTATTGCTTATACAGGAAATGTCGGTCAGGCAAACTACGCAGCCAGCAAAGGCGGACTGATTGCATTTACGAAATCGGTTGCGCAGGAACTGGGTTCAAGAAAGATTACTGTAAATGCAATTGCTCCAGGATACATTGAAACTGACATGACGCAAAGCCTTCCGGAAGCCTTCAGGGAGAAGATGCTCTCCCGTATTGCCCTGGGGCGCCTGGGAAGGCCGGAAGAAATAGGTTCGGCAGCAGTTTTCCTGGCCAGCGATGCGGCAAGCTATATAACCGGCCAGACCATTATAGTAGATGGTGGTATGGCAGTGTAAAATAAACTACAATTAAAAAAGAAAAGGGGGTGAAAAGATGTCAAGTCCGGAATCTATTGCAGAGAAAGTAAAGGCAATAATAGTAGAACAGCTTGGTGTTGAAGAAGAAGAGGTAAATATGGATTCTTCTTTCATCGAAGACCTTGGGGCGGATTCTTTGGATATAGTCGAACTTATCATGGCTTTTGAAGAAGAATTTGATATAGTCATTCCAGATGAAAACGCGGAAAAAATCAGAACAGTCGGTCAGGCGGTTAAATATATTCAAGATCACAGGTAGATTGTGCCTTGATGAAGACTTCTAAAAACAGGCTTAATTTTTTATTTCAGGGAGGTTTAAGGTTTGCAAAACCGTGTGGTAATTACCGGCATGGGAGTTATCTCTCCTTTAGGATTAGATCTGGATAGTTTTTGGGCAAATTTAACATCAGGAATTTCTGGTGTAGATTATATTACCTTTTTCGACACTGAAAATTACGCCACGCGGATTGCTGCCGAAATAAAGGACTTCAATCCGACAGATTATCTTGAGAAGAAAGAAGCCAGGCGAATGGACCGTTTCACTCAATTTGCCATGGCAGCTGCTGGTCAAGCAATTAAAGACGCAAATTTAAATCTGGAAATATTGAACAGGGAACGCATCGGAGTTATTCTTGGTTCGGGTATCGGCGGGATAGGGACACTTGAAGAACAGCATAACATTCTAATAAATCGCGGGCCTGACAGGATAAGCCCATTTTTCATAACCATGCTGATTCCCAATATGGGCGCTGGTCAAATAGCCATTGCATATGGATTAAGGGGGTATAATATGGCTACAGTCAGCGCCTGCGCATCCAGCAACAACGCTCTCGGAAACGCATACAGCCTTATTAAACAAGGTTATGCCGATGTGATGATTACCGGCGGCGCTGAAGCCCCTATAACACCTTTAGCTATAGCAGGTTTCTGCTCTATGAAGGCAATGTCTACTTACAATGAGGAACCTAAGAAAGCGAGCAGGCCTTTCGATTCAAATCGCGACGGCTTTGTAATCGGCGAAGGAGCCGCCATGTTGGTTTTAGAAAAGCTGGAACATGCCCTTGCACGCGGCGCCAATATATATGCCGAAATTGCCGGTTACGGGTGTACTTGCGACGCATATCACATAACAGCCCCGGAGCCGGATGGCAAAGGAGCCGCAAAAGCCATGGAACTGGCGATGTTGGACGCCAGTGTTTCAAGCAGCGATGTTGATTATATAAATGCTCATGGCACATCCACACCTCTTGGCGATAAGGTTGAAACCATTGCCATTAAACAACTCTTTAGCGGTTCAACAAACAAACTTGCCGTAAGCTCCACCAAGTCCATGACCGGGCATCTTCTCGGAGCCGCGGGAGGAGTTGAAGCAGTTACATGTATAATGACTATATGCAAGAAAGTAGTTCCTCCAACTATAAATTATGATCATCCCGATCCGGAATGCGATCTTGATTATGTTCCGAATGAGGCCCGTCCAATGCCCGTAAAAATCGCCCTGAACAATTCACTCGGATTTGGCGGTCATAACGTATCTTTACTGTTCAGGGAGTTTAAAGAATAAGCAAATGCACGAATCTAACCTCAGACAGAATATTGCCAGTTTGAAGAAAATGCTTGGATTTGCCTGGAATAATGAAAAACTTTTGCAAACAGCCCTGACTCATGGTTCACATGCATATGAAAACAAGACACAGGATCTTGAAGACAACCAGCGTCTTGAGTTTCTAGGTGATGCCGTATTAGAGCTTTCGATCAGCAATTATCTTTTTAAAACATACCCCGGCAGCGCTGAAGGAGAGTTGACCAAGATTAGGTCAACTCTTGTCTGTGAACCCTCCCTGGCCAGGGCAGCTAAAGAACTTAATCTTGGCAATTGCCTGCTTATCGGAAGAGGTGAAGAACACTCCGGGGGCAGAAACAGGCCATCTATTCTTGCAGATGCTTTTGAGGCATTACTGGGGGCAATTTTTTTAGACCAGGGGTTGGATCGGGCCGCACTTGTTGCAATTAACAGTCTTAAAGCAGTAATTAATGATCTGATGGAAGGACGCGCCGGAAAGGATTACAAGACAGAACTTCAGGAATTTCTTCAGCAAAAAGATCCCGATCCTGTTATTTATGCAATAATCAATGAAGAAGGGCCTGATCATAACAAGTTATTCACCTCCGGAGTTTACATCCACGGGCAGGAAATTGGACGGGGAACAGGTCACTCCAAGAAAGAAGCGGAACAGCAGGCTGCCCGCCAGGCACTGAATAAAATCAAAAACGAAACATCATAGGTGGAAATATGTCTTTTTTTGAGAAACTAAAACAAGGCCTGTCTAAAACAAGACAGAACCTGGTCGGCAAAGTAGAAGAATTAGTAACCGTGAAAAAAGCCATTGATGAAAATATCTACGACGAACTTGAAGATATTTTAATCCAGGCTGATGTCGGCGCTGAGGTTTCCGCCGAACTCGCAGACAAGCTTCGCCAAAAAGTAAAGGAGCGGAAAATAAAAGATCCTGCCGGTTTGAAACCTCTGCTCAAAGAAATAATCAGAAACACCCTTGAAGAAGGAACAAACGCTCTGAACATGGGAGAACCGCCTACCGTAATTCTGGTCATAGGCGTAAACGGTACTGGGAAGACGACTACGATCGGCAAACTGGCCCACCGGTTTGTACAGGACGGCAGGAAGGTTATTATCGCAGCTTCAGACACTTTCAGGGCGGCGGCCATAGATCAGCTGGAGATTCTAAGCAGCAGGGTCGGCGCCGAAGTTATCAAACACCAGGAAGGATCAGATCCTGCCGCAGTTGCTTTCGATGCCCTGCAGGCCGCTAAGGCACGCAAGGCGGACATTCTTATAGTAGATACGGCAGGAAGGCTGCACATAAAAAGCAACCTGATGGAAGAACTCAAGAAGATTGAGCGCGTTCTATCCCGGGAAGCGAAAGACGCGCCTCAGGAAGTATTGCTGGTCCTGGACGCTACAAATGGTCAGAACGCTTTAACCCAAGCCAGAACATTCGGCGCCATTATGGGTGTGACGGGTATAGTGCTGACAAAATTGGACAGCACTGCAAAGGGAGGCATAGTAATCGGAATAAAAGGCGCCCTGGGCACGCCGGTAAAATTTGTCGGCGTGGGGGAAAAGATTGATGACTTGCAGCCCTTTAATGCTGAAGAGTTTGTTAATGCCTTGTTTGCCTAGGCATTGATTCGGGGTGATCGGATATGGCAAAACTTGTTGGTATTATCGGCGGAACTGGAATTTATAATGCCGGAATGCTTGAAAACCCCCAAAAGGAAGTATTGTATACTCCCTATGGGCAGGTAAGTATTAATGCCGGGCGCTTGCACGACAAGGAAGTTGTTTTCATTGCGCGCCATGGTGAGGATCATACAGTACCTCCTCACCTGATCAATCACAGGGCAAATATCTGGGGCTTAAAAACTTTGGGTGTGAAAGCTATCTTAGCCGTGGCCGCTGTTGGTTCTTTGAACACAGACCTAAAACCCGGAGAAATTGTTCTCGTAAACCAGTTTTTGGATTTTACCAGGTCCCGCCCGCAAACTTTTCAGGAAAAAGAAGTGCTCCACCTGGACATGACAGCCCCGTATTGTACACACCTGCGCAGATTGCTGGCTTTAACCACTAAACAACTTGGACTGGCCTGCCACTATGGCGGGACATATGTATGTACCGAAGGCCCGAGGTTTGAAACACCTGCTGAAACACGGATGTACAAGTCTTTAGGCGGAGACGTTATAGGTATGACAGGTGTCCCGGAAGCAGTCCTGGCCAGAGAAGCAGGAATCTGCTACGCGGCAATCGCTCTGATCACAAATTTTGCTGCCGGTATTTCATCAATGCGCGCGCTTTCACATAATGAAGTCGTTGAAGCAATGACCCAGAATGCTGCAAATATAAATGCTCTTTTACAGAAAACAATTGAAGTTCTGGATCTTTCACGGGCATGTTCATGTCAGGAATCCCTAATTAAGGGGCACATTGTTTAATGGATACAATGCGCTGGGAAAAAGATTCATTATTGCTGCTTGATCAGACTAAACTTCCGCAAAAAGTGGAGTACCTAAAATGTAAAGACTACCAAACGGTTGCCAAAGCAATCCGCGATTTAAGCGTCCGGGGAGCGCCGGCTATCGGGGTAGCTGCGGCTTACGGCCTTGTCCTGGGCTTATCAGAAAAACAATTTAACACTAGTGAGGACTTTATAGCAGAAGCGAAAAGGATAGCCCGGGAATTGTGGCTCACCCGCCCGACTGCAGTAAACCTGCGTTGGGCTTTGGAACGTATGCTGCAAAAAATGAATGAGGCAAACGCAGCCTCACTTACCCCTGCACAATTGAAAAATATGCTTCTTCAGGAAGCTCACGCAATTTTATCAGATGATGTAAACGCTAATAAAGCCATCGGAAACTATGGAGAAAAGCTGATTCCGGACATGGCAAGGATTTTAACCCATTGTAACGCAGGCGCGCTTGCTACAGCTGGATATGGAACTGCGCTGGGCGTAATCAGGGCTGCTAAAGAAGCAGGAAAAGAAATAAGCGTTTTTGCGGATGAAACAAGACCTCTTTTGCAGGGCGCCAGGCTTACAGCCTGGGAAATGGTCCAGGAAAAAATACCTGTTACCCTGATCACTGATAATATGGCGGCAAGCCTGATGGCTCAGCAGATGGTCGATTTGGTTATCGTAGGAGCTGACAGGATAGCGTCAAACGGTGATACGGCCAATAAGATAGGCACGTACGGAGTTGCCCTGCTGGCCAGAGAACATAAAATACCTTTTTATGTCGCTGCGCCTGTTTCAACTGTCGATTTAAAAATAAAACAAGGAAAAGACATTCCTATAGAAGAAAGGAATTATCTTGAAGTAACACATATTTTAGGCCAGATGATTGCCCCTGAAGGAGTAAAAGTATGGAACCCCGCCTTCGATGTAACACCAAACCTCTTAATAACTGCCATTATAACGGAGCGTGGGGTTATCACACCTCCATACGATAAAAATCTGGCTTTGATTATGGGATAGAGCACAGTTAGATATCCATGCCACTAAAGCAGCGCTATCAGGATTGAAAATTCATCAACAAGAGGTCAATGCCTTAAGTGCGATTTTGAGCCTTCATTCAATAAACAAGTAAACCCGAGGATATGCGATGGAATTGTTTGAGGTCGCATTAGCGCCAAGTCTTGACCGAGTCCGAGGGATTGGTTTTCAGTATGTCGTTTCCGGACATGATTCTTTAAAAGTAATTATTGAATGTCAGCGTTAAGGATATGGTAGAATTTACATGTGGCAAGAGATAGAAAAATACGGAAAAAAGTTAGTGGCTTATGGCCTGAACCACTCACATTTTGGAAATATTAGTATACGCAGAGGTGATATGCTGTTGATCACCAGAAGCGGATGCCTTTTGGACGAAATTAATGAACAAATGCTGGTCGAGGTAAATATTCAAAAAGGAAACGCTGCAAACGCTTCCTCTGAAACAATAGTTCACCGCCAGATTTATATTAAAACACCGGCGCAGGCAGTTGTGCATGTTCATTCTCCTTTTGCAACAATAGAGTCTATGCTGACCAACAGCCGGGTAATTTTCCACGACGATACGGAAAGCAAAAGTTTTATGCAGGAAATACCTATTGTTGCCGGAAAGGCGGGATCTCAGGAATTAGCTGAGGAAGTGGCAAATGCTCTTGTTAATCATAAGGCGGCAATAACGAAGGGGCATGGTATTTTTGCCGCCGGCGCGTCACTTGAACAGGCGTACGTTTATACTTGTTCGGTTGAGCATATCTGCAAGCTGAAGTACTTCTGTGATTTAAAGACTTTCTTAATAAAAGGAGTTAGATGATGACTAAAAAAGAGCTTGTGCAAAAAGGTGTCGCCAGAATCAATTGGGCTCGTATAAAGATGCCTGTCGTAAGCGCAATAGCGGAAAAATGGAAAGAGGAAAAACCTTTAAAGGGAATCCGGATCGGGGCATGCCTTCATGTAACAACTGAAACCGCAAATCTTGTCATAGCTTTAAAAGAAGGAGGAGCTTCAGTTTCGCTATGCGCTTCAAATCCCTTGAGCACACAGGACGATGTTACGGCCGCCTTGAACAGCGCTTATGGAATTCCTACCTATGCCAAACGGGGTGAAGATACAAATACTTATTACCAGCACATACTAAACGTTTTGGATACGGCGCCTCAAATCACTATGGACGACGGAGCTGATTTAGTAAGCACAATCCATACCCAAAAAAAAGAACTCCTCAAGGAAATCCTGGCTGGAACTGAAGAAACAACCACGGGAGTGATCAGGCTGCGTTCCATGGAAAAGAGCGGCGCTCTGGCATATCCGATTGTCGCCGTAAATGACGCTCTTACCAAACATCTTTTTGATAACCGTTACGGGACCGGCCAATCATCGCTTGACGGGATCTTACGCGCTACCAACTACCTCATTGCCGGAACAAATTTTGTTGTTGTAGGTTATGGATGGTGCGGAAAGGGTGTCGCCGCCAAAGCAAGAGGGATGGGAGCAAATGTTTCAGTTGTTGAAGTGGATCCTTTAAGAGCCCTCGAAGCATTGATGGATGGTTTTCAGGTAATGAATATGACAGACGCGGCAGCTGCAGGAGATATTTTTCTTACTGTAACCGGCAATAAAAATGTTATTGACCGCAAGCATTTTAAAGTTATGAAAGACGGGGCCATCCTGGCTAATTCAGGCCATTTCAACGTAGAAATCAACATTGAAGCGTTAGCCCAGGAAGCGGTTGAACAAAAAGATGTCAAGGAAAATGTTGTCCAGTATCAAATGGCGGACGGCAAAAAACTTTTTCTGCTGGCTGAGGGACGCCTGATTAATCTTGCTGCTGCGGAAGGGCATCCAGCACAGGTTATGGACATGAGCTTCGCAAACCAGGCTCTGGTTTCGGCCTGGCTCGTCAAAAACCAAAAAAAGCTGAAAAAGAAGGTTTACCCGGTACCGGAAGAAATTGATTCCCTGGTAGCGCGGTTAAAACTGGAAAGCCTCGGTATAAAGATTGAGTCGCTGAGTCCCGAGCAAGTGGAATATCTAAGCTCCTGGCAATCCGGGACCTAAAAAATTAAGGGGAGTGTAAATATGAATCTGACTCCTGAACAAGAAAATATTATGAAAAATAGAATAAGGGAGATTCCTGATTTTCCAAAAAAGGGGATCCTTTTTCGGGATATAACAACCCTTTTGCAGGATGGACCTCTTTTTAGCCAGGTAAACGATATGCTTGCCGAATACTGCATCAAAAAAAATTCGGAGGCTATAGTAGCTATCGAATCCCGGGGCTTTATCTTTGGCGGAGCGATTGCCGATCGTCTTAAAATTCCTTTTCTTCCCATCCGCAAAAAGGGAAAATTACCTGCTGCAACGGTAAAAGCAAGCTACTTCCTTGAATACGGGCAAGAATCCGTGGAAATGCATATGGACGTCTTTAGCAAGAAAGAAGGAGTAGTTATAATTGACGACCTTTTAGCTACAGGCGGAACAGCCGCCGCGGCAGCTGAGCTTGTTGAAAAATGCGGAGGCAGGGTTAATGGATTCGCTTTCTTAATCGAACTCGCCCTGTTGAACGGAAGGAACAAGCTCCAGCAGTATGATGTCTTTTCACTGCTGCAATACAAGGAGTAATAATTTGTCATGGTTTTAAAAATTTTTGCGAGGTGAAACCATGGAGGCCGAAATAGGTATTTTTGGAGGTTCTGGTTTTTACCGTTTTCTTGATAACGTGAAGGAATATAAAATCGAAACACCTTATGGACCGCCTAGCGATAAGATAGCCATCGCTGATTTTAAAGGCAAACGGATTGCCTTTTTACCGCGGCATGGAAAGGAACATACCATACCGCCCCACATGATCAACTACAGGGCTAATGTCTATGCAATGTCCAAGTTGGGCGTAAACAGGATATTCGGGCCTTGTGCGGCGGGGAGCCTTCAAGCTCATGTTAGAAGAGGTAGTTTTGTAATCTGTGATCAGTTCGTGGACAGGACATGGGGTAGGGGGGATACTTTTTATGATGGCCCCATTACAACCCATATAAGCGCAGCTGATCCCTACTGCCCTGAAATGCGCAAGCTTGTCATCAATAAGTGTAAGGAACTGGGTTTTTCACTTCATGAGCAGGGAACCGTAGTCGTCATCCAGGGGCCCCGCTTTTCAACCCGGTCGGAAAGCCGGTGGTTTACGAAAATGGGCTGGGAAGTAATTAACATGACACAATATCCCGAAACTATATTGGCCCGTGAACTGGGAATCTGTTATGTAAATATATCTTTAATTACCGATTATGACGTGGGTCTGGAAGGGGAAGAGTTTATTAACCCGGTAAGCCATGAAGAAGTTTTTAAAGTTTTTAATGAAAACAACGATCGGCTTAGAACTTTGTTATACGCGGCTATTGAAGCAATAACAAGCAGAAGAAACTGCTCATGTGAGGAATCGCTGCTTACAGCCAGGTTTTAATTCATCTTAAACTTTTATGGTCAGGCAAGTTACCTTCTGACGTATATTTAAAATAAGGCAGCCAAAGAGGTGACTTGCATTGATAAGGATTAGGCTGTGGCAGAATAACGGCAAAAAAAAGCCTGAAAATTCGGATTGCACCCTTTCCAATATTGGACAAATATTAACCGAGTTGGATTCTTTAGTCGGATTACAGGAAATAAAAAGGCTGGTTGCAGAGATATATGCCTTTGTAGAGATTCAGAAAAGGAGACAAAAGGAGAAGCTTCCAACCGAACCTCAGGCGCTGCATATGATTTTTAAAGGAAATCCGGGTACTGGAAAAACGACTGTAGCCAGAATTATCGGCAGGCTTTTCAAGGAAATGGGTGTGCTTCCAAAAGGGCACCTTATTGAAGTAGAAAGGGCGGACCTGGTTGGTGAATATATCGGACATACCGCCCAGAAAACCCGGACCCAGCTGAAAAAAGCCCTGGAAGGCGTCCTGTTTATAGATGAGGCTTATTCTTTAGCCAGGGGCGGTGAAAAAGACTTTGGCAAAGAAGCTATAGATGTACTGGTTAAAGGTATGGAAGAATATAAAGATAGCTTAATTTTAATTCTGGCCGGATACAAACGGGAAATGGACTGGTTTATTAAAAGCAATCCCGGTCTTAAGTCACGATTCCCTATCCTGATATCTTTTCCAGATTACTCTATTGAGGAACTGCTGGCCATAGCCGACCTGATGCTGAATCAGAGACAATACATGCTTTCCGCCGAGGCTAAAATGGGTCTCAAGTCAATTTTAGAACAACAGGCTGCTGCAGGTAATCATAACGGCAATGCCCGTCTGGTGCGAAATTTAATTGAAAAAACCATTCGGCAGCAAGCTGTCCGATTGATCAAGAAACAAAAAACCAACCGTGAGGAACTTATGACTATATCCAGGGAAGATATCTATCAAGGCCTGCAGCATTTAGATGAAACAGGGAGAAACAGTTTATGGGATATAGGGATCTGACAGGCCTTGTCAAAGAAGTTGAAGAAGAGATTCAACCATTATACCGTGAGGTCGACAGAAAAGCGGGTATAAATCATTCCCGGGTATTGGAAGCTTTTCGAAATTTAAGAGTAAGTGATTTTCATTTACGCGGTACAACAGGTTATGGTTATGGCGACCAGGGGCGTTCAACTTTAGAAAAGCTTTACGCCATGATCTTTGGTTCGGAAGATGCTTTGGTCAGAGGACAAATAGTAAGCGGTACTCATGCAATAGCGATTTGCCTTTTTGGAGTCCTGCGCCCGGGCGATGAACTTTTATCTGTTCAGGGCCCTCTTTACGACACACTCCAGGAAATTATCGGGATAAAAGGCTGCGCTAAAGGAAGCCTTAAGGATCTTGGCGTCGCTTACCGCCAGGTAGAACTTATCGGGGACGGAGAATTTGATTGGAACTCTATAACTAAAGCGATTAATCCGCGAACAAAGGTGCTTTTAATACAGCGCTCCTCAGGATATTCAAACCATCGTTCCTTAAAAATTGAAGACTTAAAAGAGCTGATTTTATTCCTTAAGAACCGGCACCCGGGTATAATTACATGCGTTGACAACTGTTACGGAGAATTTGTTGAGGAAATTGAACCACCTGCGGCAGGCGCTGATTTAACGGCGGGTTCACTGATCAAAAACCCCGGCGGTGGATTGGCTCCCAGCGGGGGGTATATAACAGGGCGCAGGGACCTCGTAGAAATGGCTGCAGGTAGGTGGTCAGCACCCGGTATAGGCAGGGAAGCAGGTCCGTCACTTGATTTTCAACGGCTATTGTATCAGGGGCTGTACCTGGCGCCGCATACTGTGGCGGAATCGCTGAAAGGCGCAATTTTCACCGCCCGTTTCTTTGAAAGGTTAGGCTTTGCTGTTTCTCCATCTTATGATGAACCCCGAACCGATATAGTACAGCGTATCTATCTTGGGGCGCCAGAACGCGTACAAGCCTTCTGCATTGGTATACAGGAAGCCTCGCCGGTAGACTCTTATGTGCGCCCGGAGCCATCAAACCTGCCTGGTTATCAAGATAAAGTAATTATGGCTGCCGGAACCTTTGTCCAGGGGGCATCATCAGAATTCAGCGCTGATGCGCCTCTTCGGGAACCATATATTGTTTACGTTCAGGGTGGTTTATCGAAAGAATATGTTAAGATAGCTGCATTAAACGCAGCCGGGAAGGTGCTTAATGTAAAGCAGGAAACAAAGAATTCCGGAAAGGCAAAATTATAGTTTTCTCAGAAGGGCTGTTACTTTACCTAATATATTAATATTTTTAACAATGATAGGGGACAGCAAATCGTTTTCGGGTTGAAGCCGGACATGATCATCCTCCAGAAAAAAACGTTTTACGGTAACTTCATCACCAAGCAAGGCAACGATAATATCACCATTATCAGCTGTCTGCTGGCGGCGGACGACTACCAGGTCCCCATCCAGAATACCCGATTTGATCATGCTTTCTCCATGGACCCTGAGGAGGAAAAAATCGCCCTGGCCCGTTAAATCAACCGGAACAGGCATGACTTCCTCCAGGTTTTCGACAGCCAGAAAAGGATCGCCAGCAGGAACCCTGCCCAAAACTGGCACATAATGGACATTAGTATTCCGGAACCCGGGCAAGGAGCCCATAAGTTCCATGGCACGGGGTTTGTTTGAATCACGGTGCAAAAAACCTTTTTGCTCAAGGCGCTGCAAGTATCCATGTACTGTAGAACTTGAGTTCAGGCCGACAAGCTGGCCGATTTCCCTGACGGACGGAGGATACCCCTTGATTTGAATTATCTTTTTTATAACGTCAAGTATTTGTTGCTCACGCGGGGTAAGTTGAGATAACAAGGCACAAATACCCCTTTCTTGTAGTATAAATTTTTAATTGGTAATTATTTTAATTATAATACATAAGATAGTATTTTAAAAACATAAAAAGAAATTTTTTGCATCCAGGAAGGATTTATACGATAAATGGTGAAACATTTTAAGCTAATTCCCTTTAATACAGTATTTGCCAGTTAACACAAGTGATAAATTCTTATAACAGTTTCTTTGCTTGCTTATAAAAAGGAGGTTAAGTCCTAAACGTGCAGAAAAAACTGGAGCAGCTAAAAAGCTATCGCGAAAAAATAGAAGCCGGGGGCGGAAAGACCCGTATAGATAAACAACATGAAGCTGGTAAAAAAACTGCACGCGAGCGTATTGATCTTTTGTTAGAACCCGGATCCTTTGTTGAAATCAATACTTTTGCAGGAAATGAGGACATATCAAATCTTGAACACCCGGGAGAGGGTGTAGTAACAGGCTATGGTACAGTTAATGGCCAAAAAATATTTGTCTTCGCTCAGGATTTTACAGTTACCGGCGGTTCACTTGGCAAAATCCATGCTGCAAAAATCAGTAAAGTACTGGACCTGGCCACAAAAACAGGAGCGCCTGTAATTGGCTTTAATGACTCTGGTGGAGCGCGTATCCAGGAAGGAATCGACGCTCTTGACGGATACGGGCAGATTTTGTATCGCAACACAATAGCTTCGGGGGTTATCCCTCAAATATCAGTGATCATGGGCCCTTGCGCCGGCGGGGCGGTATATTCACCAGCCCTGACTGATTTTATCATTATGGTGAAAGATATTGGCCGGATGTTTATTACAGGCCCACAGGTTATCAAAGCCGTTACAGGGGCCGAAGTCAGCATGGAAGATTTAGGCGGCGCATTAACACATAATCAAATTAGCGGAGTTGCTCATTTTATAGTGGAATCCGAGGAGGCATGCGTGATTCTCCTCAGCAAATTATTGAGCTACTTGCCATCCAATAATTTAGAAGAACCTCCACAGTATGATTCCCGTGAACCTGTTGGAAACCAGGAAGAGTTGCTTAATATTGTACCTGAAGAACCACATCTGTCTTATGATGTCAGGAGAGTAATCGAACTCATTGTTGACGCCGGAGAACTCCTTGAAGTACAAGCCTTATATGCGCCAAACGCTGTGGTAGGCTTTGCCCGTTTTGACGGACGCACAGCGGGTATTGTTGCCAACCAGCCTACTTATCTGGCCGGTTGCCTGGATATTAACGCGTCGAGTAAAATAGCCAGATTTGTCCGTTTCTGTGACTGTTTTAATATACCTGTCGTAACTTTAATGGATGTTCCAGGTTATTTGCCCGGATTTGCGCAGGAATATGGCGGTATTATACGGCACGGGGCAAAAATACTATATGCTTATTCGGAAGCCACAGTGCCTAAAATTACTGTAATTTTACGAAAAGCCTATGGCGGAGCCTATATAGCCATGGGCAGCAGTTCCTTGCGGGCTGACGCAATATTTGCCTGGCCAACCGCAGAAGTCGCCGTAATGGGCCCTGAAGGAGCAGTTAATATCATTTATTACAATGAAATTTCTAAATCTGAAAACCCGCAGGAAACGCGCGAAAAACTTGAGGCGGAGTATCGCGCCAAATTTGCCAACCCGTACATTTCATGTGCAAAAGGTTATGTGGACGACGTAATTGATCCCAGACAGACCAGGTATAAAATCATAGCTTCGCTAAAGGCTTTTTCAAACAAAAGAGAAACAAGGCCCCAGAAAAAACACGGCAATATTACGCTATAAAGAGGGAGAAAGAATTGAATCAATTAAAGGGAATATCTAAAGAAGCAAGACCTGAAATTGTCGCTGCAGTTACAGCAGCCCTGATTGCAGGTGGTCTTCTTATAAATGAAGATTATAATCCTGGAAAACGAAAACAGACGGTTCCAACACCCTGGAAAATGGCCGGCTTAAGTGAATTAATGCGAAGCAGGTTATCCGGGCCGAGATATTTTTAAACCAAAGTATTTCCCTAGGGGGGATGATATGAAAAAGTTTAAAGTAACTGTAAATGGTGAGGTTTTCGAAGTAGAAGTTGAAGAAATAAGCCCGTCTAAAAGTCAAATTGTCAGTCTGCAGCCAGTATTGCAGCAACCCTCCATTACTGAACTTCCACAGAATGTTTTTCATTCAAAAAGAACGCCTGGCAGTTTGAAACGCGGAATTGTCACTTCTCCTATGCCTGGCAATATTAACAGGATAAAAGTTAATGTAGGTGATCAGGTTAAAAAAGGAGATATTCTCTTAATTCTGGAAGCTATGAAAATGGAGAATGAAATTAATGCCACGGATGATGGTACGGTAAAGGAAATCCTTGTTAAAAAAGGACAGAAAGTATCCGGTGGTGACATACTGGTAATTATTGAATAGTTTTATAAAAACATCTAAAATTAACCGGGGGATCTTAAATCTTGGCTAAAAAAATGCACCGCTTGGAAATTACAGACACAACCCTGCGTGATGGTCAACAATCATTACTTGCAACAAGAATGCGTCTTGAAGATATGCTGCCTATCTGCGAAAAACTGGACCAGGCCGGTTTCCACTCCCTGGAAGTATGGGGAGGGGCAACTTTTGATTCCTGCCTGCGATTTCTCAAGGAAGATCCCTGGGAAAGATTAAGCGCCCTGCGGAAGCATCTTAAAACACCTTTACAGATGCTTCTGCGAGGCCAAAATTTAGTCGGCTACAAGCATCACCCCGACGATGTGCTAAACGAATTCATCAAGATGAGCGTATTTCATGGTATAGATATCTTTCGTGTCTTTGACGCATTAAACGATGTCCGCAACGTGCAAAAGGCTGTTGAAGCCGTGAAAAAGGAAGGCGCCCATGCTCAGGGCACTGTTGTTTATACGATAAGCCCTTTTCACAACAACGAGTATTATGTCAAAGTAGCTAAAACTTTGGAAAATATGGGGGCCGACAGCATTTGCATAAAAGACATGGCCGGTCTCCTGGCGCCTCAACCAGCATATGATTTAATCAGGATTTTGAAATCCAAGATAAAGATACCTCTTCAGCTGCACTGCCATTGTTCCAGCGGGCTTGCCCCAATGGCCTATTTACGAGCTATTGAAGCTGGTGTAGATGTAATAGATTGCGCAATATCAACAATGGCAATGCAAAGTTCTCTCCCGTCTACAGAAACAATTGCTGTCGCTTTAAAGGATACTCCATATGAAACTGCTTTTGATCTGGAACTTCTTTATGAAATATCCGAGTACTTCAAGGAAGTCCGCAAGAAATATTCCGAATTTGATGTTTCCCCTAAAAGCTCTGATACCAATGTAATGGTTTATCAGATACCCGGTGGAATGATTTCTAATTTCATTACCCAGCTTTCCGGACTGGATGCCCTGCACAGACTTCCGGAAGTACTTGTTGAACTTCTGCTGGTAAGGAAGGATTTTGGGTACCCGCCCCTGGTCACGCCAACAAGCCAGATAATAGGGGCTCAGGCAGTTTCCAATGTTCTTTTTGGCCGTTATCTTCTGGTTACAAGCGAAGTTAAAAGATATATGCTTGGATACTACGGACAACCACCGGCGCCAGTAAACGAAGATGTTCGAAAACAAATAATCGGCCAGGAAAAAACAATCTCCTGCCGTCCGGCTGATTTGTTGGAACCCGGCCTGCCGGCTGCGCGCAGCGAAGCCATACCATACATGGAGAAAGAGGAAGATGTTCTTTCTGTAGCCCTGTTCCCGGAAACAGCTATGGAATTTTTGCAGGAACGTCTTTCAAGAAAGACAAAAATTGATTTTGAACTTGCCGATGTAAATATGAACTACTATCCCGCTTAGATTGAGCATTTGGCAACATTTTTTTACTGAAAATAGCTATTAGTTATACAAGGGGATATACATACAAGTGCGCTAACAGCTGATTAATACACAAGAACCTTCCCCCTGTATATTCTCTTCAGAAAACTTAACATTAACTTAACATTACCATAACCTTAATTTAATCTGTTTGCTTATACTTAAGTTAGCATCTAAAATAATGCCAAACTAGGGACTTATTTTCCACTACTATCAACTTACAGAAGGAACATCCATGCTTACTCGTTATTTTGTGGATAATGTCTCCAAACAAATAGTTTTGGTTTGTGCCGCCATCTCTCTTCTTATTCTTTTCCTTATTGTTATCTTTATCTTCAAAGAAGGATTCCCCGCCTTTGCAAAAATAGGTATATTAAAATTCCTTTTTGGAACTGAATGGAGCTTAAAAGAGGAAAAGTTCAGCATTTTACCGTTGATCTTTGGCTCAATCATGGCAATGTTAGGTACGGTTGTTATAGCTACGCCATTAAGCATTGCCTGTGCAGTCTTCCTTGCTGAAGTAGCTCCGCGAAGGATAAGCTCTTTATTAAGGCAGGCCATAGAAGTTCTTGTTGGTATTCCTTCAGTCGTTTACGGGCTTGTTGGAATGATTATGCTTGTACCTTTAATAAGACATCTTGGAGGCAGCGGTTATAGCCTTTTAGCAGGCATAGTCGTACTAACAATCATGGTTTTACCAACGATGGTAACTATTACTGAAGACAGCCTCCGCGCTGTGCCAGTTTCCTACAAGGAAGCCGCCCTTGCCCTGGGCGCAACTCAGTGGCAGGCTATTTGGATGGTTCTTCTTCCTGCAGCAAGGTCTGGTATTACAGCTGCCTTTATTTTAGGAATGGCAAGGGCTATAGGTGAGACTATGGCTGTTTATATGGTGATAGGTAATGCATTTGCCATACCCGGATCAATCCTGGACCCTTCGCGAACCCTAACTTCCCATATAGTTGGACAGATACTTGAGTCCGCGTTGGGAAGCTTACATTTAAGCGCTTTGTTTGCAGTTGGAATTGTACTTGTCATTTTCATCCTGGTTTTTAACAGCATTGCCTTCTTAATAAGGAGAAAAACTTCATGATAATTTCTCCAAAAACGGCTCAAAAGATTGCCTGGTTATTAACCTGGTTATCCGGTTTAATCGTTTTATTAATACTTACCATCCTGATTGGTTTTATTTTTTACCATGGTTTATCAGCAATCTCTTGGAGCTTTATTAATAATTCAATCCCTGAAGGAGGAATATTTTCAGCAATAGTCTGCACCTTATATATTGTTCTTTTAACCCTTGCCTTAGCGGTTCCCCTTGGCCTGGGCACTGCTATCTACCTTTCCTTATACGCTCCGAAAGGCAGGTTCAGCGAATTTGTCCGCTATGGTATTGAAACCCTTGCTGGCGTGCCTTCAATTATTTTTGGACTTTTTGGCATGGCCCTTTTTGTAATTGTATTACTCGGTACACAATGCTTGCTTGCAGGCGCCTTAACTATGGCTTGCCTTGTTCTGCCTACTATGATCCTGGCATCAGAAGAAGCAATCAGAGCTGTACCCCCTTTTCACATGGAAGCAAGCCTTGCTCTTGGCGCAACAAAGTGGCAGACAATTACCAAAGTTATTCTGCCTACAGCTTTACCTGGAATTATAACTGCAGTCATACTCTGTGTCGGCCGTGTTATTGGGGAAACAGCCTGTCTATATGCGACTCTCGGATTAAGTATGCTTACGCCAGGTTCATTGTTCCATGGCGGAAGAACCTTGGCGCTTCACTTATATCTTTTAGTGACTGAAATGCCGGGGGACAGGGAACTACTTATCAGACAGGCTATGGGGACAAGTATAATTCTAATAATTATAATAATCCTGATTAATCTTTTAACAAGATTATTTTCCGGTTACTTTCTTGCCAGAATGAAAGGGGACAATTAATAAAAATTTTATATCTATAGAATATTCCCTAAAAACATGCGTATATTTTTTCTATTTTACCTTTCACCTCTTGTTTTAGTTAATTGAGAGTAATAAGATTTTCGCATAATAAATAAGGGCCAAGATTAAAGTATCTTTTAAACATATGAAGCCATCAGTTTACCTCTTATTTTAGTTAATTGAAGGTAGATTTAATGATTTTTTACAAAAAAGAGGATAAGCTTATAAAAAGATTCCTTATGTAAGGAAGCTGGCAATGAAGGGTAAAAAGCATAAGCTTATTCTTAAAATGTGTATGTTGGAAAAATACAAGCTTTGTGACAATTGCTGCGAGTGTTTTATTTGCAGTCTTGATAATAAAAAAGTATGCGATAACTGCGGCTTGTGCCTTGAAGCACCCGATTACGGCATTTTCTTAACAGGAACTTCTGCAATTACGGAAGAGACCAAAAAATAATAACAAAGGGTGAAAGGGGGTTTTTAAATATGTTCTCATAATAGATATTATGTAAACTATAAATTCAAAAACGCATTTCCTACTTTTCACCGTTAACCAGGTACTTTTTTACCCCACCCACCTGCAGTACTTCCTGGTAGATATCAATCAAGTCCAAGGCGCATCGTCTGGAGGAAATCCTTTTTACATTTTCTTTGGCCCTGTCAGAGAACCTTTTACGCATTATATTATCCTTTAAAAGCAGGATAACCTTTTCTGTGAACAAATCCTGGTCCGCATCGGTAAGGAAACCGTCCTCGCCATTTTCCACCATCTCGCTTACACCGTTTGCTTTAATTGCAACAGATGGGATTCCGGCAGCCTTGGCCTCGGCAATTACCAACCCCTGAGTTTCTGTTAAGGAAGTAAACACAAAAAGATCTGAGCCCGCATAATGTCGTGACATTTCACTCTTATCTTTTTTTCCCGCAAAAATAATATTTTTGCTCAGTCCCTGGACAGTTGCCCAGTTCTTTAACTCTTCCTCCTCGGGGCCGCTTCCAACCAAAACCAGAAAAGTCCCGGGCAATTCAGCAACAATTTTCTGAAAACATTCGAGCAGGAAATATATATTCTTCTCCTGACCTAACCGTCCTACAAAAAGAAGGACTCTACTTCTATCCGGAATGCCATATTGTTTCTTAAGCCAGAACCTGTCCGGATTTGAGAATTCACTTAGTTTAATACCAGTAGGAATTTTTTTGATCCGGGTGGAAACACCCATTTGCAACAAATGTTCACGGACAACTTCAGTAGGCACTATGACAACATTGCTCTGGTTGCAAAAATTTCGCGAAATACTCCTGACAACATTCTTGGTTACCTTCTGGGCAATGGGAAAATAATGAACATATTCATCATAGAGTGTATGAAATGTAAAAATAAGCGGTATTTTCAACCGGCGGGCGCAGATGGATCCGACATGACCAAGAATAAAAGGGGAATGAGCGTGGATTATTTCGGGCTGCCATTTTTCAAGAATATTTCCTAAATGAAATGAAAAAGGAAATGCCAGCGTAAAATCACGGTTTGTTGGGGCAGGAAGAGAACTAAAGCGAAATACGTTTTCCTGATCATCCTGAACGTTTGGGTAACTGGGAGCAAAAATAAATACTTCATGACCTAAGGCCACTAATTCCTGATTAAATGTGTCTATTGAATGGACAACCCCACTGGTATATGGGAAATAACTATCTGTAAAGAAACCTATTTTCAACGGGATAATTCCCCTTCATTTTCTTGCGGCCAACTATACCGGGCGGAACAGATTCGCCAACCCTGTTCCGTTTTTGTAAAAATATATTTGGCCTCCCCTGCCCTGCTCTTACCTGTCAATAAATTATAATCTTTTAAGAGGGCAATCACTTCTGCCTGGGATTTATTCTGACGTATTATTTCGATATCTGATAACGAATCCTGACAGTACCAATCGGTCGGCTGTTGAACAAATATCCAGCAATCCTGACTTAATTGATCTAATAAAGGGCCCGTATAATAACGGGATAATATTGTCCTCACTTCACTAGGGCTATTAGCGTACCACCAGCTATTGTCACCTATACCTCCTTTGATGACTACCGTCAAATCGTTCTTTAAAGTGGAGGTCTTTTCTTCGGGTCCCCTACCCATACAGAGCCCCGATACAAAAAAGCTGCAAATTAAAAAAGCCGAGAACCAAACATATAACCTTTTATTAAACCAATTTCCAAAACAATTAAAGAGTTTGGGTATTTTATTCATGAACATCTACCCCGCAATCTTAATGGTACATATTCGACGGCGCGGCAGATATTACCTTGGTAATATATGGTATTGTTTTGACGATTTTTAGCTTAACTTAATCACCCATAGAAATTCCCAACATCCGTGCAGAATATATCAAATCGCTATCCAGAGGGACCTGGCGTATTTTACCTGCGGCTTCCCTCAAAGGTGCTGATGAAATTGTCGGGCCGGTTAAACAAACCATTTCTCCGAAGCGGCCGTCCACAATCAATTTTACAGCGCCTGTCCCGTAGCGTGTTGCCAGGATGCGATCATACGGCGTCGGTGATCCGCCCCGCTGCAGGTGGCCTAAAACTGTTACTCTGGTCTCCTTGCCTGTTACTTCTTCTAGTTGCTCGCCCAATACATTGCCGATTCCTCCAAGCCTTATAGGTTCAAAGCTATCCTCAATTCTTTTCTGCACAACCATTTCGCCACCCAAAGGCTTAGCGCCCTCAGCCACTACAATAATACTAAACTGTTTGTCCTGACGGCTTCTCTCGTTGATTTTTTTGACTATACTTTCTATCTGATAAGGTATTTCAGGAATAAGAATGACATCCGCGCCGCCGGCGATGCCTGAAGTAAGCGCAATCCAGCCCGCATAACGACCCATAACTTCCAATACCATAACGCGGTGATGAGATTCAGCCGTGGTATGAAGTTTATCTATGGCATCGGTTGCAGTAGCCATTGCGCTGTCAAAACCGAAAGTCTGTTCCGTTGCCCAAAGATCATTATCTATTGTTTTTGGCACGCAAACGACCGGTAAACCTTTATCATGCAGGTCCCTTCCGATGGCAAGGCTGCCATCACCACCGATAATGATCAGCGCATCAACCTCTTGAATGCTTATATTCTCGAAAATCCGATCGGACACATCTACATAAACTTTTTTGCCATCCTTTATTATAGGATAAGAAAAGGGGTTGTCCCGGTTTGTTGTTCCGAGAATGGTCCCCCCGCGTGGAAGTATCCCCGCTACATCCCGCTCACTTAACTCGCGTACCTGGTTTTTGATTAGTCCCCCAAACCCGTTTAAAAAACCAACAACACCAAGACCATATAGTTTGGCAGTCTTAACAACCGCCCGGATAACTGCATTGAGGCCCGGCGCATCCCCACCACCGGTAAGCACTCCTATATTCCTTATCTTGCTCATTAAGGCAGCCTCCTTTTATCCCAAAATTAATTATTTTATTCTTCCCCTCACCTGGCCTTGGTAGCCAACTCATTTAAAGTATCTTCCAACTGCCTCATCAAATTTCCATACCCTGCCCAGTCCCCGCTGGCAATCTTCTTTTGCGCATCATCAAAGAGCTGGTTTGCTTTTTGGGCAAGGCTGGAAACAGTTTCTGTCTCATTAGCCCCCTGTCTACCGGCAGGTTGTTGTTTGGATGGTTCTATAATGTCCTGCCCGCCAAATATTTTTTCCAGTGACGCCCCGAGTGTTTTCTCCATAACTACACGGTCGCCATGCGCAACGATTACACGGCTAAGTTCGGGCATTTTACCCTGCTCCGCCTGAAGGTACAAAGGCTCAACATAAATTAGGGAGTCCTTAACCGGAATGACCATCATGTTGCCGCGTATGACCTGCGACCCCCTTTGGTCCCACAGGGAAAGCTGCTGCGAAATAGTTGTATCCTGGTTTATCCTGGCCTCAACCTGCATAGGGCCAAAGACCAGTTCCTGCTTCGGAAATTCGTAAACGAGCAGCTTGCCATAATTTTTGCCGTCTGAGCGGCCGGCGAACCAGGCAATCATATTCTTTTTATTATGCGGTGTGAAAGGTATAATCTGTATATATTCAGGCTTTTCTTCTCCAGGCAGTCTGGCAATGGTATAGTATGGTTCCATAGTCTGTTCCTCACCGTAAAAAAGCTCTGTCGGCAAGTTCCACTTGTCCTCCTTATTATAGAAAACACGGTAATTCTGCATGTGGTAAACCATATATTTGTTGGCTTGAATTACAAACAAATCTTCGGGATAACGAATATGCTCCTTCAATCCTGAGGGCATTTCCGAAGTGAAAAGTCCGGGAAATATTTTCTGATAAGTCTTCAGCACGGGATCCGCAGAATCTGCAATGTAATACGTAACTTTACCGGTGTAGGCATCCACTACAACTTTCACTGAATTCCGGATATAATTCATTTTATTTGCAAACGGTTCGGAATAGGGAAACATGTCTGTAGTTGTATAAGCGTCCCACATCCAGTATAGTTTGCCATTATCAATCACAAGATACGGATCTCCATCATAAAGAAGAAAAGGAGCTATTTTAGGAACACGCTGGTATAGACTCCGGTAGTATAGCGCCTGGCTTTCACTGCTTACCTCGCCTGAAAGCAGAAGTTTATAATCATTAAAAGTCAGGGCAAAAATCAGGCGGCGGAATATAGAACCTATTTCAACGCCATCTTTACCCTGATAAGTCGACCAGGCGTTATCATCACCCATGGGATAATTAAATTCCTGGCCGCGGGTATTAACAATGACATAATTATTAGTCAGTTCGCCAAAGTAAATTTCAGGCCTGTTTACTTTTAAATTCGTACTTGTTGTTGGCGGGATGTCTTTTATAAGCAGGTTCGGGAGACCTTCACCTGTAATTTCGTTTACCGGGCTCAACGCAACTCCATATCCATGTGTGTATTTCAGGCGCTGATTAATCCAAGTTTTAGCCTGATCAGGAAGCTTTTCCTGATTTAATTCCCGGGCCGCCAGCATTACCTGACGGTATTGGCCGTCAATGTTATAACGGTCAATATCGATATCCTTAAACTCATAATAGGTGCGCATTTCCTGAAGTTGACTGTACGTTTGCTGTAAAGGCCTGTAATCCCATAAACGAATGTTTTTTATCGTATCCTGATTATCCTTGACATCGGCAACACTTAATGTTTTTCCTGCGGGGAACAATTTTTTGTCGATCGCTTCAATGTTATAAGCAATACGCGTGTATTTAATACTATTTTCAATATAGGGTTTCTCCTTTTCCATTTCACTGGGCAGAACGACAAGTTTTTGAACTAATGCCGGATAAATCCCGTTTAAAATAATCGCGGCGGCAATCATGAACCCTATTGCATAAACAATCATACGGAAACGCCGCATGAAGATATTAATCAAAACTATAATACCTGTAAGAGCGGCAAGAAAAAACATAACTTTATATGCCAGCAGGTTTGCGTGAATATCCGTATACCCCGGGCCGTAGACAACACCCTGTGCAGAATTCAGCAAGGTATACTGCTGCAGCCTGTATCCCCATGCCCTTAAAAGGAAATAAACAGCCACCAGGATAGAAAGATGATAGCGAGCTGCTGAAATATCAAAAATTTTTCTTACGCTGAGGTTCCCGCTTACGGCGCCGGCTGAAAAATAGGCCAAAGCAGTCCAGACGGCAATTAAAAATATTAACGAAATAGATAATTTGTAAAGAAACTGGAAGAATGGCAGTTGAAAAACATAGAAACCTATATCCTTATTAAAAATCGGATCATTTAAACCAAATGGACTGGGATGAAGAAATTTTTGAAGTATAACCCAATCCCCTGTTACTGAAGAACTTACCATTAAACCCATTAAAACACTCATCAAGACAAACACGATAGTAACAGTTTTGTTGTTTACAAACTGAAGCAAAGGAGAACGCTGAAGTGTTATCACGCCACCCTCTTCAATCTGCCTGGACGACTGTACTGCCGAAGTAATTGTCCGGCGTGTCAGCATAAGGCTTAAAAACAGCAGCAAAAATGTTAGAATAAATACCGATACGCGAAGAAGTATTTCCGAGATGTAACGAGTGATATAGACATGTTGATAATTTAAGCTTTTAAACCACAGCCAATCTATGTACAGGTACCCGCCCCATTTGGCAAGCAAAAAAAACAAAAAAAGGACTACCAGGATCCCTATTGTCAGCGGTCGAAATGAACGCAATAAAAAGGCCTCCTTAAATATAATAAATATAATCTGTTACATGGGTTTAGGTGATTTCTGTGACTCATCCGCCTCATGCCGCAGTTTGGCCTGGCAGAGCAGGCAAATGCTTGCAGATTTTTTGGGTATGTCTTCATCATCATATGGATCAGGCGCCGCTTCCTCAACCTCAAAAAGACGTCCGCATAACATACACCGCTTATCCAAAAAAATACCCCCTGAAATAAATAGTACTTTTATATTTACATATTCTTCATTAGAAGGTCAAATTCCTGCACTTTTCTTATATTTTAGTGGGCGGGCAGTCCACTTGACATGCTTATAAAATTTATCCTATAATTAGATAGCAAAAATATAGGGGAGTAGCTCAATTGGTAGAGCAACGGTCTCCAAAACCGTAGGTTGCGGGTTCGATCCCTGTCTCCCCTGCCAAAGAATAATCATACCCCGCAAGGATTTGCGGGGTTGTGCTTTTTAGAACTGTATTGGGAATTTTGTTAATTAGGAACAATTTGGGGACAGAGTTTCCCAGATGGAAGAGGTGCTGGGGAACCAAATTTTTAATTGACATTATCAAAGAGTATGCTATTGGAAACTGCTACCGTCGGCGCATTCTATAAAAGATAATTCCCATACTAAAAACTACAACAGCCAATATTATCACTGGAGTGATAATTGACCAATTTGAATGTTTGCCAGCCTTACCTTTTGTTTTTGGCTGGGATAGTATATTTGAAGTTTCTGTGTTAAAGATAATGTAATCAACCTTAATCTCGTTATCAGAACCGGCGGAATTGCCAACAGTAAGCTTGACGCTGTATATACCTGGAGTATTGTAGGTATAGGATGGATTTTTAGTGGTAAAATCTATATTTCCGTCATTATCAAAGTCCCATGCCCATGACGCAGGAAAGTTAGCAGACTGGTCTATGAACTTTATTGTGAGCGGGACTTTGCCCGAGGTTTTATCAGTGGAAAACATACATTCCGGCGCTATGGCAGACACATGTGCTTGTTTAACGCTGTATATTGTCAACTCACATACGTTTTGTATCGAAAGTCCTGTAGTTGTTGGGTAACTCTCACCGCCACTTCTGTAATAATACCAGTATTAGGTCACACAGGTCTTTTAAGTTGGCGCCCTTTAGGGCGCCCATATCCTTTTCCCGGACGTTTGTATTTTCCTCCTGGTTCCAACGAAGCGCTTGTTCCGTTTCTTCATCAGCATCGTCAATAAATACCGGACCCTGGTGGTAATAGTGCGTTGTTCCATCGCCCATCACGGGTATGTTGTCAGGATCCGTCAGCCAATGATAATTGAGTGTTTTCTCAAGCAGTTCCATAAATACATGCAAACCAGTCCTGCTCTTATGTTATTTTTTAGGCTTAAGGATACCCCACATTTTTTACATTGGTTAACGTATTGGCTTATTAAGAGCAATAAAATCATAGAGGAGGAATGGATAATGAAGAAAATCCTTGCGCTATTGTTGACACTCACCATGCTGCTCACTGTCAGCGTTGGAACTGCGGCGGCAAAGCCTGCCAATGCCAAAGGAAATGGGCTTGGTTTGATTAAGCAGGTGAAATTCTCGGACATTCAAGGCCACTGGGCAAGGCAGGTGATTGAAAAAATGCAGGCCAAGGGCATTGCGTGCGGATATGGTGACGGAACTTTCCGTCCCAATAACCTGTGCACCCAAGCGGAGGTAACGGTACTTATCGACCGGGCTGTATTCAAAATATTTAACATCCAGGCAGCAGACGAAGACATGCCCGAAAACGAGGACGCAGTTGACGAAGACAGCGACGTACCGGTATGGGCGAAAAACGAGGTGAAGCGGGCAGTGAAAAATAACTTCATCAACCTCAAACGCTTTCACTCGCATGTGCAGATGAGCCGCCTGGAGTCCTGCATTCTACTGTCAAAGTACCTGGAGAAGTGCGGGATGCTGGAACCGGTATCCGTATCCGAACTAAGTTTTAACCCCTTTAAGGACAGCGGCCTAATCTCCGATGAGGACTATGGGTATATCCTGGCCCTTTATAAGCTGGGGATTATCAAAGGCAACCCCGACGGCAACTTTAACCCAAACGGCACCATCAAGCGGGTAGAGATTTTTATAATCATAAACGCTTTGTATGATAACGGCCCTTCGGTAACTGATGATGTATATGCCCCAATTTGGGATAGTGACAGCAAAATCACGGCGACCAATGTCGGCACGGATAGCGTAGAACTTGAATGGGACCCGGCTGACGACAATGTGAAAGTTACCGGCTATAAAATAACTTACACCGATGACGGGGTGGATAAGGTAAAGACAGTTAATCAAGCACTCACTACCACGATTACCGGCCTGGACTCCGATGCAGAATATGAATTTACCGTCCAGGCGCGGGACGCGGCCGGCAACTGGAGTATGGATGGCCCTTCGGTGGAAGTAACTACCAAGGAAGCAAACGACACCACGAACCCAATCTGGCCCTCAGGAAGTGAACTTGAGGCTAGCTCCATAACTAAGACAAGCGTCACCCTGGAATGGCCGGATGCCACGGATAATGAAGAAGTAACCAAGTACAAGGTCTACCAGGATGACGAGTTAAAGGCAATTTTAGGCGCTGACAAGAATGAAGTCACCATATCGGGCCTGGAAGAAGGCGCCGAATACACCTTCAAGGTTAAAGCGGGCGACGATGCAGGCAACTGGAGCACCTACCTGAGTTTAAAAGTTGAAACTGATAGTTAATTTTAATTAAGGGTGAAAATATCAAAAATTCAATAAAAAACCGGGATCGTCCTAATCCCGGTTTTTTAGTTATTTAACTGAATTTATGTTAATAAATAACTATGCCACAGAAACTATTGCAATAAACCTGATTGCTGTAACAGGATGAGTTAATAATCCTTTGATTACCAATTTGCCTTTTAGAATTTCTTTAATTATTCCCCAGCCTCTTTTAGTAAAAAACCCCACAGGCAGCAACCCGCCGATTACTTTTACCTGAGAAACATCAAGTATTTGGTCCGTAGTAGCTTTAATAACCAATTTCAGTGGTTCCGCAAAGTCATTTTTAATGACCAGGTTATTGTTAAAAATAAGAGTTGCCTTTTGATCTGTATCGACACCATTTATACCGATAGAACATTTCATCTTCTGAGCAAGCTGCTGCTTGTCGGCATTATTTAGATTTTGGGTCAAGAGCATATTCAGTAAAAAACACAAGCCATTCGCTTGATCTCCATCGACAAGTTCCAAATTCACATTTGACCCCACCCTGTCAATAAATTTATTTTAATACTCAGTAGGGACTTTTCCTGCAGCTGCCAAAAAACTATTGAAAGCGCCAGCATTTTTAATTGCTGCGTCAACAGGCCCCTTAAGCATTTTCACTTTACCCATGGCCAACATTTTTGTGGCTTGCTCCTGTCCGGAAGCAATCTTTTTCCATGTATCACTATCTGCCACAATTACGAAAGTTAAATCTTCATCCTTAAATTTCGGTTCACCTGCCCAAGTCACTTTACCGGATACAAAGCTGATATGAAATTTATTGTCCGAGGCGGCAAGTTCCATGTTATAAGTAAAGCTTGCAGGATCCGCCAACCCCTTGAAAAAAGCAGCGTCATTATTTACTGCGTCTTTAAATGCATTAGCCCAATCATTAGAACCGAATTTCATTAGATAACCTCCTATAAATTGAAATTTAAATAAAAATAAATCCTGAGAACTTCTTGGTGCTTGTTTAGAAATTACATCTTTAACTGTTCATAAACCACCCCGCTTCCGATTGAGTTGATCAGCAATGGAGTTTTCATATTTTTTAGGATCATGCTCCGTCTTTCCGATACAAGGACAATCAGGGTTCACCACAAAAGGACAAGCTGGAGAATCATCCTCCTGCTGGCGCCGCTTTAACGGCATGGATGTCTGCTTAGCCAATAAATTAGCGATTCTTTAACTTCTTTTTTAATATATTCCATTTTAATAATATTTTGTGATTGCATAATTTATGTATTTTATAAAATATACTGTATATATAGTCAATTGTCAACATACAAATGCATCAACCTATATAAATTATTGCTACTAAAGCAGACCGTATTAAGTAGTTATTTTGAAGAAAGTTTTTTAAACTAAATATCTTGATAATTTATGCAAAGTGCGCCGGACTGCATCAGAAAACCTTTCCAACACACTGCGTATCTTACAGCATAACAAAGCCTACGGGATTATGATATACAGGTTTTTTCAAAATTATACCCCTGGCTACGCACCCGCTCCTTACCTGATGGGATTATACCTCTGAACTCTCTTCCCAGTTTAAAGCTATTGGCTGTCCTGTAAATGAAAATAAAATGAGGGTTTCTTTTCACCCCGATCAGAGAATCCTTCTTCGTAGCATATAGATTTCTGGCCTGGGATTCTCCTATAAAAGCTTTGGAGACATTCTTTTCTGTTTTTGTGCCTTTTAAAGACCTGGAAGTTTTCTCTGCAGGCTATACTTCTTTAAATTCAGATTTGGCAGCCCCGCATACAGGGCAACCCCAACCGGAAGGAAGTTTTTCAAATGGCGTGCCGGCCGGTACGCCATTATCCGGATCACCCATTTCGGGATCATAGATATAACCACAGACAGAACAAACGAATTTCCCCGCTTTTTCCGTCGCTGCCGCTTCCGGAGCCTGGCTTTTAATATAAGTAGGCGCGTTCCGGCTCACGCTTCCCTTTTTAACTTGCTGATAATATGCGTAAGTCATCGGAGTCCCTTCCTTTAGTAACTCCGCCTCAGTAACCTCCCCTATAAAGACCGTATGTGTCAATGCGTCAATCTCATTGATAACCCTGGCACCCATATAAGCCAGTGTATTATCGACAAGATATGGAATTCCATCCTTACTTAATAAATAGTTGATACCGTTAAATTTGTCAGTGTCTCTGCCGCTTTTGAAACCAAATTGTCCGATTAATGAAAAAGGAACGTCCTGTGACAACACTGAAACGAGAAAATGACTTGCTTTCCCGTACATACTCATTGGTCAGGTTTTTTTTGTTAAGGCTGATTGCAATAGTCATTGGTTCGCTTGAGATTTGGAAGACGGTGTTGGCAACCTGTCCGTTCAGCAGGCTTCCCTTCTTTGAAGCAATAACATAAAGGCCATAGCTTAAATTGTACAATGCTTTAGAATTCAATACTTTACACCTCCAACAATCATATATTGCCTATTTGTTCAAGATTGTTTGGAATTGCCAGTTTCCAATTTCTTTTTGAGGTCTTTGATCTGCGCTTCAAGCTGAAGGATATAACTCCATTTTTTAAGCTGCCAGACAAACACTGAACAAAGCGTAACCAAAGACCCTAATAATGCAGATAGAAGTATTACAACTATTTTTGAAACATTTTGCACCCTCCAGAGGAGAAAGTTAATAGATACACCTTCAGCATTCTGAACGGAAAAGACAGCAATTATTATAGTAAATATGATCGCCATTAAAAAGTAAAATTGATTTTTATTCATGATTTCACCTTATTATTGATTATTCTAATTTTTATTGTTTTATCCCTGCAGTGTAATCGAAAACAAAATCGACCAATCTGCTTCTTTCAACCGGCCAGTTAAATAACCTCATATTGGATTCCAAAAAGTTCTTGAAGAGGTTCTCTTATCCCCAGTAAAAACCGTTTTTTTAAGGCGAGCCAAACAGTCTGTACGGCTTGCCTAATAATCGGGTAGTTTTCAATGAGTTTAATAGTTTTCTGCAAGAATTTCAAAATATGCCTGGGGATGTATGCACGCAGGACATATTTCCGGCGCAGCAGTTCCTTCGTGAATATACCCGCAATTTCTGCATCTCCACCTGACCACTTCTTCCCTTTTAAAGGTCATATTTTTTTCTACGTTCTCCATAAGCTTCAGGTAACGTTTTTCATGCTGTTTCTCAGAAACAGCTATTGCCCTAAAAGCCTGCGCTATCTCGGAAAATCCCTCTTTATCCGCAATACGTGCAAATTCAGGATAAATTTGGCTGTGTTCTTCATTTTCCCCTTTTGCAGCATCCTTAAGATTTTCTCTGACGCTTCCGATCACACCTGCCGGGAAAGCAGCTTTAATCTCAGCGTTACCGCCTTCTAAAAACCTAAAGAATCTCTTGGCATGTTCTTTTTCATTATCTGCAGTCTCCAGAAATATTGCCGCTATCTGCTCGTAACCATCCTTTTTTGCTTGAGATGCGAAGTATGTATAGCGGTTCCTGGCCTGTGATTCACCGGCAAAAGCTGCTAAAAGATTTTTCTCTGTTTGGGTCCCTTTTAAACTTTTCATAATGAAAACCTCCTTAATGCTGAAGTTGTATTATGTTGCAATTCGATAATTATTAGACAGATATTAATTTCTCCCAGCGTCTTACATGCTCCTGTTTATCAGCAAGGTCTTTTTCCAGTACTTTGCGCGTATCCTGGTCCCAGTCAATAGTTCTTAGCAACTTAGTATAGTGTTTAACAGCTTCCTTTTCTACCCAAATATCAGTTTTTAAAGCCATTCTCATGCCCAGGATACGTGAGGAACAACCCATAACCAGTCCGAACAGGGCAAAAAAATATCTTAAAATACATGGGCGAAACCCGAATTCATATAGTTTCATTTGAAAGTCCTGGACATGTATCATCTCATTCAACATCGCCGAGATTAGCTGAGTATTTTCTTTAACCGGCTGTTTAGTAATCTGGCCACGATATATATTAATAGCCATCCTTTCAAGGTTCTGCAGCGTTATCAAGCCTTTCTTAATAGCCTTACGCCTTGCCGGGTGGTAGTCACGGCCCCTTAACTGCACATCCTGGTCTTTCACCTCAGTACGTATTATCAAATGATTATTTGATACATCAGCATTCCTCCTTGGTTAGGCTGAAGAACTCCAAATACCATGAATGTTGCAATATGCCCTTGCTGTAACATTCTGAGACCGGATGGCAAAATCGACCTCCGTTTTCTCTCCCGGTTTTAAAAACTGCCTGTATACCTTGCCGTCAGAAAACAGTTCCACCCACTCAATAAAATGCTTTTCTTCCATCGGATGAGGCTGACTGCCGACTCTTATAAGAACTTGTCCATCAGTTTTTTCTATAACCGGAACATGCTTTTCCAAGGAAGCATCAACCGTATTCTCCTTTAACAGCAGCATAGGCTTATTACAGCAAACCAGTTCCCCTTTTCCCGAATGAAGAACCTCAACAATGTTCCCGCAAATACTGCATTTGTAAACCTGTTTTTGTTCCGTCATTTTCCATGCCTCCTTTTTTAAAATCACTACATTTTACTTTTCTATTGGTTCTCTTCCTCCTTAAACTATTATAATTGAAATTCCCCCTTTTTTAATGAATATTTTTTAATTATTATAATATTTCAATAATATATTTCCTTGGTTGCCAATACCGGGTCTGGGGGAAGGAATTGGGCTTGTTCTGTTGAATATTCCCTTATTATTTTCTTTTTCGCATGAAACAAGGAGGGAGTTTGCCATCAAAAAAGGCGCCTTTTTTTTGATCATTGTATTCTTAATATCCATTCTTGTACCCTGCCCCGCTTTCTCTCAAACGCCCGTACAAATAATAGTCAGCGGCAAAAAGATAAGCGGAGATACAGAACCGTAAATAGTTAATAACAGAGTCATGGTTCCCCTGAAATTTATAACTGAGACACTCGGGGCCACTATAAAATGGGACAACCAGATAAAACAAGTAAACGTATACCTGTATTCAACAGAATTGAAACCGGAAGAAGTGATTAACTTATATTGCCAGTTCTTATCGGGGGGTCAGTATGGGATGGCTTTTGGCTATTTGAATGTGTAAAGGAATGGCGGTTCATAAAATCGCCTTTACATTTCTTAACTTAAAATTTGTTCCGAAAGATGAGCCGGATTTTCTCGTAATCTTTTCTGGACAAACGGCTCCGCAATGCCTTGTCGATTTGTTTTATTTCCCCAGGCGAAAGGCCGTCTTTCGCCATTCTTTTGAATCTTAAAATCTCTGATACGGTAAACTTCTTTAATAGGATTTCCTTGGCCAGTTTATTACTTTTATAAACAGATGTTTGTTTTGAGGAAAATTCAGGTTTATAAAAATGGCTGTGGAAACACCCCGTAAAATAAAAGAAAACGATGGTTGCTAAAAGAAAATATTTTGCAGCCAGAAAGAGAAGGATTTTTTTCATATCCAACCTCCATTTGTAGCATATGGCTGCAAATTATTATTCACAGATTAATACCTTTTTACCCGGGTTAAAACACCCAACCACTTTTTACATAAAGGATATCTTGAACCGCAATCGAATATTATTACGTAGCAAGGGATATCTTTATAATCTTGACGGATAAAGAGGTATGTACAATGAAAAAAATAGCTAAGGTTTTTCTTTTGACTTTTACAATATTTACTTATCTGGGGTATCGACTGATCCAGAAAAACAAAAAAATGCATGTTGATTTAAAAAAATACAGATAATAAGTTTTTACTTTTTAATAATATATCCACGCTTTCGGACCTAGTTTATATCTGACGCCATCTTCGTTTTTATCAAGGAGCAATTTGAAAAACTCCATATCTATTATTCTTTTCATAATAGCCTGATCAAGATAATTTATAATGTCTATCCCAATAGATTTCCCTTCTTTTTTAAAACGCTGAATGATTTCCAATCCGGTAAGCCCTTGTTCGCTTTCTTAAACCATGATAAAAAAGGCCCTGATCCTGTAAAAAAATCAGAGGCTTTTTTATTAAATTCATGAATATTAATTATTCCTGTCGAAGGGACAAATAAAGCTGAGGCTGCATTTACGTTTGGCTCTAACCGCTTTACTTCGCTTTTGGTTAACAGGCGCAATCCGGTTACTCCGTTTCTTTCGCCGTTTCTTTCGCCGTTTTTTTCAGTTTCTCCAATTCAACAGTTTCATTTTCTTTATCAGTGACTATCGTTTTCGTTATTCTTTTATAAGTAATCCCATTCTGTGCGCTAATCTGGCAAATCAGGCTGTTTCCTTCAACGCATGTCCTTGCCTTTAATGAGCCTGTCGGGTAGTACAGCCGTAATGGACAACCTGGCTGTTCCTGCTTCTGGTTTCACGGCCAAAACTATTATTCCTTTCCAGCAAGTAAAATATTTCTCCCTAAACCGGCAACGGCGGCGCCAACCGCTAGGCCGACGACGCCGCTACATATTATTGTTATATCGTCAAACTGAGTCATAATTTTCCCTTTTGAGATTCATTTGGTTATTGTTCTTCTTTTACACCGTAGCGCTTTTGCTAATATACCCGCCCTGCTTCACCTTGGCCTGAGCGGCAGCCAGGCGGGCGATAGGTACTCTGAAAGGAGAGCAGCTGACGTAATCCAGGCCGACAAGGTGGCAGAATTCCACAGAGTTAGCTTCACCGCCGTGCTCGCCGCAGATGCCGATGACGAGCCCGGGCTTTGCGTTACGGCCTTCTTCCACAGCAATTTTCATAAGTTTGCCGACACCTTTTCTGTCCAACACTACGAACGGGTCGTCGGGCAGGATCTTTTTCTCTACGTATTCGTGCAGGAATTTGCCTTCGGCGTCGTCTCTGGAGAATCCGAAGGTTGTCTGGGTCAGGTCGTTTGTGCCGAAGGAGAAGAAGTCAGCTTCGGCGGCAATTTCAGCGGCGGTGAGCGCTGCTCTGGGTACTTCGATCATCGTGCCGACGCTGTATTCAAAGTCAACTCCGGTTTCTTTCTTTACCTGTGCGGCCATTTCGTCTACGTCAACGCGGGTGATTTTAAGTTCGTTGATGTCGCCAACCAGGGGGATTTCAACTTCGGGAATTACACGCACGCCTTCTTTGGTAAGTTGTGCGGTTGCCTGGAAGATTGCCCTGGCCTGCATTTTGTATATCTCGGGGAAGCTTATACCTAATCGGCAGCCGCGGTGGCCGAGCATGGGGTTGAATTCATGCAGGGAGCGGACTTTTTTAAGGATTGTTTCTTTTTCTTCGATCTCTTTGGGGTCGCCGTTTGTTGCGCGCAGTTTGGTGATTTCTATGGCAAGCTCTTCACCGTTGGGCAGGAATTCATGCAGCGGCGGATCCAGCAGCCGGATGGTTACGGGCAGGTCACGCATGATCTTTAAGATTTCGTAGAAGTCTCCCTGTTGTACGGGCAGAAGCTTGGCTAGGGCTGCTTCTCTTTCTTCTAATGTGTCGGACATGATCATTTCCTGGACTACTGGTATGCGGTCGGGGGCCATGAACATGTGCTCGGTGCGGCACAGGCCGATGCCTTCGGCGCCGAATTCTCTGGCTCTGGTGGAGTCTGTCGGGTTGTCGGCGTTGGCTCTGACGCCGATTGTGCGAAGATGGTCTGCCCAGACGAGGATTTCCTGTAATTCTCCGGAAATCTCGGGGTCGATCATGGGAACTTCGCCTTTGATTACCTGGCCGGCGGCGCCGTCAATTGAGATGAGGTCGCCTTTTTTGATGATTATGTCGGTGTTTTTAACTTTGAATTCCTGGGCAACGTAGTCGATTGCCAGGGTTTCGCAGCCGCAGACGCAGGGTTTGCCCATGCCTCTGGCGACTACTGCGGCGTGGCTGGTCATTCCGCCACGGGAGGTGAGGATGCCCTGGGCGGCGACGATGCCGTGGATGTCGTCAGGGGTGGTTTCTGTTCTGACAAGGATTACTTTTTCACCGTCGTTGCCGAGTTTTTCTGCTTCGTCGGCGTCGAAGACTACTTTGCCGCTGGCCGCGCCCGGTGAGGCAGGCAGGCCTTTGGCTATGACGTCGAGTTTGGCGCCGGGGTCGATCCGCCGGTGCAGGAGGTTGTCCAGGTGGGCGGGCTCGACTCTTAAGATGCCTTCTTCTTTAGAAATGAGGCCTTCTTTGACCATGTCGGCGGCTATTTTCATGGCTGCCTGGGCGGTGCGCTTGCCGTTTCTGGTCTGCAGCATGAATAGTTTGCCGCGCTCAATTGTGAATTCTACGTCCTGCATGTTCTGGTAGTGTTTCTCTAAGAGTATGCAGGTGTCTGCGAATTGTTGGTAGACTGCCGGCATTTCGTCTTTGAGTTTACTTATCGGCATCGGTGTGCGGATTCCGGCGACGACGTCTTCACCCTGAGCGTTAATCAGGTATTCGCCGTAGAGGAGGTTCTCTCCGGTGGAGGGGTTTCTGGTGAAAGCTACGCCGGTGGCGCAGTCGTTGCCCAGGTTTCCAAAAACCATCATTTGAATATTGACAGCTGTACCTAAGGAGTCGGAGATTTTGTTGATCTTGCGGTAGACGATTGCGCGGTCGTTGTTCCAGGAGTTGAAGACTGCGTATACGGCCATGAAGAGCTGCTCCATGGGGTCCTGGGGGAAGGAGCGGCCTGTCTCTTCTTCGAAGAGTTTTTTGTAGCCTGCGATTACTTCACGCCAGTCTTCGGCGGTGAGCAGGTGGTCGAAGGCGGCGTCTTTTTTCTTCTTCTGGCCGTCCAGGATATGTTCGAATTTGTGGTGCTCGATGCCCATAACGACGCCGCCGAACATGTTGATGAATCTGCGGTAGCAGTCCAAGGCGAAGCGTTCGTCGTTGGCGCTTTTAGCAAGTTCGGCTACAGTTTCGTCATTTAGACCTAAGTTTAAGACTGTATCCATCATGCCGGGCATGGAGATTACGGCGCCGGAACGTACGCTTACTAACAGCGGGTTTTTGGGGTCGCCGAATTTCTTGCCTGTGTCTTGCTCTAAAACGCCCAGTTTTTCTTTTACCTGGTCTTCCATTCCGGGCGGGAATCTCCTGTCGTAGTCGTAAAACTCGTTGCAGGCTTCGGTGGTGATAATTATTCCGGGCGGTACGGGCAGCCCTATGTTGGTCATTTCACACAGGTTCGCTCCTTTACCGCCAAGAAGGCTCTTCATGTCTGATCGGCCTTCTTTAAATAGGTATACGTATTTCTTTGCCATTCCTTTCACCTCTGTAGTAAATTTCCAGCACTTTGCTGGCTGTTTCCTCTACTGCCCTGTTTGTCACATCTATAACCTTGCAGTTTAATTTTTGCATAATCCCCTGGGCATATTCCAGTTCCTTTAAAATTCGCTCCATTCTGGTATAATCGGCGCTGGCAGTCAGCTCTAATGCCTTTAGGCGTTCCTGGCGGATCTCGTGGAGCTGCTGAGGGAGAATTGTCAAACCAATAACTCTATGCGGCGGCAGTTTAAATATCTCCTCAGGAGGAATGACTTCAGGCGCCAAGGGTACATTTGCAGCTAAAATCCTTTTATGGGCAAGATACGTACATAATGGTGTTTTCGACGTCCGGCTGACTCCTATAATTACAATGTCAGCTTTAAGCAAGCCCCGGGAATCTTTCCCATCATCATATTTAACGGCAAAATCAATAGCTTCAACTTTACGAAAATACTCTTCGTCAACTTTCCGGACAAGGCCCGGTTCCAACCTTGGAGGCTTACCTTCTATTTTACCTAAAGCCTCAAGCATTGGCGTCATGATATCTACAGTTGGGATGCCGTATTTAAGGGCCTCAGCTTCCAATATTTCTCTTAAACCAGGCAGAATAAGAGTATATACAATCATACAGGAAAATGCGCTGGCTTCTGCAACAATTTCCGGAATTTCTTCCGGATTGTTTACATAAGGCACCTTGCGAATGTTAACTTTTCCCGAATTAAATTGGCTGGCCGCGGCCAAGGCTACCAGTTCCGCCGTTTCACCGATTGAATCCGAAATAATATAGATAACCGGCCGGGTTTTTGTCTCTGTACTGATAACTAACCCCTCCCCCCTTCTTTTTATTCACCTAAACCTACGAATAAATGAATAATGTTTGTCTTTGAAAAGCGGCCAATTACCTCCACCCCCTGGCCGCCTTTGCCGTCAGGTATCGCCCGAACCAACGGAACGGCATCAATCTCGTGCGCAATTAGTTTTTTAGCTGCAACCCAGACGGATTCCTCAGGTTCGACGGTAATTATATTTGGCCACCGTGTCATTATCACACTCACGGGTAGTTTGTGAATATCCTGACTTCCCATAGTACTCTTCAGCAAGTCTTTGCGGGAAATGACACCCTCCAGGAATCCCCCCTCCTTGACAACAAATAATGTTCCGACATCTTCGGTAAAAATCGTCACTATTGCATCATAGACCGAACAGTGTTCGGGAACAACAACGGGAACTGATTTCACATCCCCTACCTTAATTTGGTATAATTTCTCGGCAATAAGCCTGTTTGGGGATTTTCCGCTATAGTAATATCCAACTCTTGGCCTTGCGCCCAAAAGACCCGTCATTGTCAATACAGCCATATCAGGACGCAAAGTAGCCCTAGTCAGGGAAAGGCGCTCTGCTATCTGCTCCCCTGTAATAGGGCTGTTCCTTTTGACTATCTCCAAAATGGCTTCCTGCCGCCGGGTTAATTCCACTTATATACTCCTAAAACCAACCTTTTAAATACCAATTATTATTATACATTACTTTTTCTTTTCAAATTCCCTTCCGGAAAATATTTATTTAAAAATTAACCTATTTTACTTAAATCAGCTACTGAAAAAACCAGATTCACTATATTCTTTAGAAGACTAAGACGGTTTTTCCGTATTTTTTCGTCTTCGGCCATTACCATGACGCCTTCAAAAAAACTGTCCACAGGCTTTTTTAGCTGTGTCATAATCATAATTGCGCTGCGGAAGTCACGCTCTTTCACACTCTGCCTTACCTTCTTACTAGTACTTATAAAAACATTGTTCAGTTCAGTTTCTACAGAGTGCTGAAACAAAGTTTCATTTACTTCGGTAACATTATGTTTCTGAGATATGTTATATGCCCTGTGAAAAGCTACCAAAAGGTCCTGATAATCCGGCTCTGAGCTTAAATCCTTTAATGCGGATGCTTTTTGCCAGGTCCCGTATAGATCATGAACCCCCGCCGAAAGAACAGCTTCACATATGTCATGAGGAATTCCCCGATCACTAAAAATATTCCTCAAACGTTGGGTAAAAAATACCTCGAGTTCTTTGAGGACTTCGTCCTGTGTTAATTCCAGCCTGGAACTTAACAAAAAGCCCTGATAAGCAGTTGCCAGAATATCACGCAGGCAAAATACAAGGGCATTTTCAAGAATTATGTGGCAAACTCCAAGAGCCTGTCGCCTAAGCCCATAAGGATCCTGTGAACCTGTAGGCTGAATACCGGCTGCAAAACAACCCACCAGGGTATCCAGTTTATCTGCCAGGCTCAAGATTATTCCGGGCTTTTCTGAAGGAAGCTTGTCACCGGAAAAACGCGGCAGGTAATGATCAGCAATAGCCTGAGAAACGGCTTTTTTCTCTCCCTGCCGTTTAGCATATTCACAGCCCATTATTCCCTGCAATTCCGGAAATTCGTAAACTACATTCGAGGATAAGTCGGCCTTGGCAAGATGTGAGGCTCTTAAAGTATCTGCAGTCACTTCCTGTTCGACGCCAAATGCCCTGCATAGGAAAAAACAGATAGAGGTTACCCGTTCCATTTTTTGATAAAGGGTACCCAAGTTTTCCTGCCAGACAATTCTCTTCAAAGATTCAACACGCGAAACAAGAGGAGTTTTCAAATCCTCGTTCCAGAAAAAAGCCGCATCAGCCAGACGTGCTCTTAAAACCCTTTCAAAACCTGAACGAATCAGATCATTCCCACCATTATTAGATACAGCTATAAAACGTGCCAGAAGAGATGAATCCTGGCTGAAAACGGGAAAGCAACGCAGGTGATCACGCATTGTAGTAATTAGTACTTCCTGGGGTATCTGTAAGTATTCCTTGTTAAAACTCCCTATCATTACCGTGGGGTATTCTACCAGATTAACAACTTGTTCGAGCAAGTCCGGGTCCGGTTTTACCTCCCCGCCTTCCTGGACAGCCAACTCAGTTATTCTCTCCCAGATTACCTTCTGCCTTTGTGACTGATCAATTATTATTTTAGCCTGGCCGATTTTTTCAAAATAATCATTTGGATCTTGAACAGTTATCGGGTAGTTGCTGAGAAAACGGTGGCCATATGTAATGTTGCCGGCTACGAGCCCTGCGGTGGCAAACGAAATTACCTGTTCTCCATAAAGCGCCAGCAGCCAGCGGATTGGCCTGATAAACCGCATTTCTCCCTTTCCCCAACGCATCGACTTGGGGAAATGCAAAGAGCTGATTATGGCCGGGCAGATTTCCAACAAAACTTCAGCCGCGGGACGGCCTGCTTGCCTGTTAACAGCAAAGACATAATCTACCATTCCCACAGGTTTTACAATTAAATCCTGAAGATCTACACGCTGGCTTTTTGCAAAGCCCTGAGCCGCACGCGTATATTTCCGGTTCTCATCAAAGGCAACCTTAGCCGCAGGACCTTTTATTTCCTGTACTAACGGCTCCTGGACTGGTTCGAGCCCAACAATATGCAGCAATAAACGCCTGGGTGTGCTGTAGGTCCGAATTGATGAAAATGGCAACCGGTGTACTTTAAATTTTTCTTCCGACAGATCCTTCATCTGTTCCATGACCGGGTTTATAAAGCGCGCCGGCATTTCTTCCATGCCAATCTCCAAGATGAAATCCTTATTCGTTGTCTTCAACCTCCTTTATACGGCCTAAAAGGGGGAAACCCATCTTTTCGCGTTCCGCTATATAGCCCTGAGCGCATAAACGGGCGATCTCACGCACCCTGTGTATAAAAGCGGTACGTTCGGTAACACTGATGGCGCTGCGGGCATCCAGCAGGTTAAAGGTATGCGAGCATTTCAAAACATAATCGTACGCCGGCAGGATGAGACCCTTTTCGGCCAGCCGCTTGGCTTCCTGCTCGTACATTTCAAAAAGCTTAAAGAGCATCTCAATGTCTGCTTCCTCAAAGTTGTAAAATGAATGCTCAACCTCACCCCGGTGATGAACATCCCTGTATGTAACCCCGTTAACCCATTCGATATCAAAAATATTTTCCACCTGTTGAATATACATGGCCAGCCGCTCCAAACCATACGTTATTTCCGCTGCAACAGGCCTGCATTCAAATCCCCCGCACTGCTGGAAATATGTAAACTGGGTTATCTCCATCCCATCCAGCCAGACTTCCCATCCCAATCCCCAGGCCCCTAATGTAGGAGACTCCCAGTTGTCTTCCACAAATCTGATGTCATGCCGGTTTATATCGATTCCAATCGATTTCAGGCTTTCCAGATAAATATCCACCACTTTAACAGGTGATGGTTTCAAAATCACCTGGTATTGATAATAATGCTGAAGGCGGTTTGGGTTTTCTCCATATCTGCCGTCAGTTGGCCTTCTTGATGGTTCCACATAGGCTACGCGCCAGGGTTCAGGGCCCAGTACACGTAAAAAAGTGGCAGGATTCATGGTTCCCGCTCCTTTTTCTACATCGTAAGCCTGCTGAATGATACAGTTCCTTCCTGACCAAAAATTATTTAAGGTCATGATTAATTGCTGGAAATTCAACCTTTTCTCCCCCCATAAATTTAAACCTCCCGCACTATAATACACGTTACAAGGCGGAAGGCAAATATTTTCTTGAAAAACTATTTAATCCCATAATTAGCTCATAATCTATCAGACTTGAAGAAAAAAGTCAATTATTTTAGGGATAATTAGAGTTTGAGGCCATACCGGTTGTTTCTGTATTTGAGTTTTTCAATAAGCATCTCTGTTGCGCACCGGTAGCCGAGGTGATATTCCAGATGAAGCTTCAGCACGAAATACAATTCTCCGCGGATTTTAGCATCTACTCTTAACTGCCCCAGCTTGGAAAGTTCCCAGGCAAGCATAAGTTTGATCGTCTCCAGAGTTCCCCTATGACACTTAACCATCTGATCTTCACTTTTTTCTCTTGCGCAGTCTGCACACAGGAATCCTCCCGCTGAGGGTGAAAAAGCCAGCGCTTTTCCGGTTAAATCTTTACGGCACTTAGCGCAAAGATCCAATAATGGTTTATAACCCGTTAAAGTGATAAGCTTTAATGCAAACGCACGGGCGACAATTTCAGGATCTCCTTTACCTAACTGGCGCAGAGCTTCCACCAAAGCCGCAAATAAAATCTGGTTGGCTTCTCCCTCAACCGTTGAATTCTCGACAAGCTCGACAGCGTAACTGGCGTAACAAATCCTGTCCATCCTCAGAAACAGTTCGGGAAAAGACTCTAGTTCTTCGCACTGGCGAACGGAGTCCAGATATCTTCCTCTATGGATTAGAAAACGCGTCAGGGTAAGCGGCTGTACTGCGCCTCTTTTTCTGCTTGTTATTTTACGCGATCCATGGGCTATTACTTTTAGTTTTCCGTATTCCAAAGAAAACAAAACGAGAAGCTGATCAGTATCGCCCCTGTTAAGGTTTCTTAGAACCAAGGCGTCTGTCTTATATAGTTTCACAATTAACCCCTGCTGCCGATATAAATACGTATAACTTTTTCGCTAAGCATCCTGCAAATTCCTTTAAGCTGGTCAATCGTCAAAAATTCCCGACATCACTAAGTCATTTTAAAAAACTTTGAGTATGCCTTTACTGAATACTTGCCTTTTTAGGAATAGGGTCCTTACTTAGCCATATATTTAAGTATGGTCAAAAAAAGCCGGAGGCGATGTATATTATGACCGACCAAAGGTTCACGCAGATAACAAATTTTTGGAGTGATGTTTTCGAGAAAGACGGCAGACAGTTCTCCCGCGTGGCAATTGAATCAACTTATCCCCTTTCTTATCAACTCAGCTCAAGCCGCGCAAATGTCAAGATGCTCATCAAAAAGGCGCGGGCTAACATAAACTATTCAAAAACAGAAGTCTATGACGGCCTGATTAGCGAGCTTACTGTCCGGCAAAACGAAGCTGAAAACGTCACAACGGAAATAGCGCTTGATTATGATGCTCCTTTTACAGTTAACTTCTCTGAAGGTATTCCTGCGCGTACTTTTATTGTTTTTGATCGAATGCGCTTATATGATATTTTCTCACCCCTGAAAATAGTAATCGATCCGGGTCATGGCGGTGACGATAAAGGCGGTTTCGGCCCTGTCGACCTGTTGGAAAAAAATATAGCGCTGATCCTCGCTGAACAGACAAAATTATACCTTGATAAATATGGGGCACAAACGTTTCTTACAAGGGAAAGTGATCAGAAAATACCGTTACGGGATCGGTTTAACTTTGCACTGAGCAACAAAGCCGATCTTTTTATAAGCCTTCATACCCATTACGATAAAAATCCTGAAGTCAAAGGACTTTTTGTCGGATACAACCCGGCTGCAGCCAGCAGTGAAAAGTTGGCCTGGTTAATAGCAGTAGAAGTTGCCAGAAAAACAAAACGCGATATTCGTGAAATAAGAAGGGACAGTCATCTGACAGCGCTGAAAAAAATTCCGGGAGTTATCATAGAACCGGTTACAATTTCAAACTACGTTGAGGAAGGTCTTTTAAGAAATCCGCACTTGTACGAGAAAGTAGCATTGGGAATCTTCAACGGTATTAAAGGACTTTTTGATGGATAAGTTTTTAGTTACGGGTAAAAATAATTCACGGCCTCACTTTTGAGTTACTTTTAATTTGCCTGGTGATGTAATTGAAGTTGTCGCGATTGCTAATAATACTTGCAGTACTTACAGTTGCATGCCAATGTTGGCCATCAGGCGGATTTGGAGGCGTAAAAAGCCACTGCAACTGTAGCAGTTACCCTGTCGTGAAAGCTCAGGACAAGCCCGCATTGAATGAAACTATTTTAAGTGATATCCAGGTCCCTTCTCCCTACTATGATGTTTGCCTGTTAATCGATACCTTTAACCTATCCCTGACAGTGTTTTTTAAAGGAGAACCAATCCGAAAATATCCTATAGCGGTTGGCAAACCGAGTTCGGAAACACCTGTCGGTGTATGGGAAGTTGTCGATAAGTCAGATCTGCCGGGTACTGGGACAGGCACCCGCTGGATGCGTTTAAATATACCCTGCGGAAATTTTGGTGTTCATGGAACAAATAATCCTTCCTCTATAGGAACATACGCCAGCGGCGGGTGTGTCCGCCTGCATAATCTTCATGTTGAAGAAATATATCCCTGGGTTGCTGTCGGAACACGTGTAATAATTGCCGGCAACCCGTTTGGACGTTTCGGAGAAGATTATCCCCTTCTGAACCAAGGCAGCTGCGGTTCTGCCGTTCAAGCGGTTCAATACACATTAAAGCGCCTCGGTTTTTACAAGAACGAAGCAGATGGAATCTTCGGACCCGGCACTGCCCAGGCAGTAAAAGACTTCAGACTTAAAAAAGGCCTGGCTGAAGGTTCGCAAGTGGACGAGGAAATTTATCATCTTCTGGGCCTTTAGAATACTACCCTTTCCTCCGTCTTCATATAATTTGCCATAGGCCAGTATGTTTTTTATAAGGGCTTTTCCGGCGGGTGATTAAAATCGACAGGTTGTTATTAATATTTATTTTAACAGCAATCATTCATTTAATTGACACGTTAGCTTACGCGGTCCGTCTTTCAGGAGTTTCCACCAAAAGACTTGCTACAGCCTTTTCTTTATTTCAAATCATCTCCTTGCTGGCCAGCACCGCAAATCTTGTACAGGCGCCCCTGCTTTCCTCCATTGTTGAGCAAACTATCAACAGCGCAATGAAAGATACTCTTGCTGTAAGCCAGTGTTTAATTCAAGATCCTTATTACAGACAGCAGCTTGCAGTGCTAAGTTACCAGATCAGGCTTGTGATATTTTCAGCCACCGTCGGGACTCTGGTGGGCGTCTTTTTCACCCCCATATTTACTTTTATTTTTAACAGGGTCATTTACATGTTTGAGGAAACAGGTTCGGTGATCAGGCTCGTCTTAATACTTCTTTCCCCCCGGCGCTTGATCTTGCTTTTATATCAAAGTTTTTCATTCCTGCCCAAACCGAAATTATATCGGCGGACTATTCCGCTTGCTTTTCTTATTGCCAACGTAATCGTTATTGCATTTTGGACAACAGGCGTTCTTTCCTCTCTTTATGCCGGCGCCTTGCTGCCGAACTACAGGTCAACAGCAAGTCTTTTATCCGGTGTTGTAAATGGGATAGCAACAATACTTTCGGCAATAATTATAAATCCGACAGCAGCGGTAATAACAGATCATGCTTTGGGAGGAGAGAGAAAGGAAGAAGTCAAACAGATGGTTTATTATCTATGCTTAACCAGAATCCTGGGAACCATTCTCGCCCAATTTATTTTTATTCCCTCAGCTCTTCTCGTTAAATGGGTAGCCATCCTTATTATAGGCCTTTAGACCCGAAAAACTGGAAAAAGAGTACAGGCGCCTTTTTTTATTACAGCTCATACCCTGTAATGAAAAGAATACCAGGGGCTGGTGATGGTTTCCATGAATTTTCCCTCCATTCCTATTAAAACTCACGTCGTGACTGAAAAAGATGATATCGTTGAACTCACCCGAAAATACACCGAAGGAATTGCTTTTCCGGGAGATATTATCGCTGTCGCGGAAAGCGTAGCTGCAATTACTCAGGGCCGTGCGATCCTCCCGGAAAAAATACGCCCTGGCCTGATTGCAAAATTAATCAGCCGTTTCCCTGCCAAACACGGCAGCCTGGCCACTCCGTCCGCAATGCAGTTAGCTGTCCGCGAAGTGGGTGTTCTTAGAATTCTACTCGGGTGTGCGGCATCCATCTTCGGTCGTTTAATAGGAGCGAAGGGGTATTTTTATATAGTAGCAGGCCGTGAACTTGCCTTAATCGATGATATAGCGGGCACAATGTGGCCTTATGAGAAGCATATTATTCTTGGTCCCAAGGAACCCGAGAAAATTGTCCGTTCAATATTTGAGGTAACTGGTGTGGATGCAGTTATCGCTGATGTCAATGATATCAAATGTGTCGACATACTCGCCGCAACCAGCCCTGAAAGTGAAAGGATAGCGAAAGGAGCCCTGATCGACAATCCATTTGGCAACGATGACCAACAAACCCCGATAGTTGTTATTAAGCAGCATAAATTTTAAGGAGTGGATTACTTGTTACCAACACCAACCGTTTTTAAACTGGTCGCGGGATCGGGAGAAAACATAAGTCCCCTGAACGCCTTTGATCAGGCCCTGCTGGAGGCAGGCGCAGGCAACGTAAACTTATTAAAAGTAAGCAGTATTTTACCTCCCGGCGCAGTCTATGATGAAAATATTTCTTTGCCTCCGGGCTCGCTTGTTCCAATCGCTTACGGTACACTGACATCATCAAAACCAGGTGAGACTATCGCTGCAGCAGTCGGGGTCGGTATTCCTGAAGACGGTTTCGGAGTAATCATGGAGTACTCCGGTCATGTCTCGAAAAAGGATGCTGAAGACATAGTTACGGAAATGGTAAAAGAGGCTTTTCAAACCAGAAACCTTAAATTAACAAAATGCCTGGTCAAGGCTGTTGAACATCAGGTTATCGAAACAGGATCAGTCTTTGCCGGTGTTATTCTCTGGTATGACTGATCCGGAATCATCCTTTCGGATCTCCAACCAGACGGATCGGATAGCCGCACCGGCGGCATTTTTTTCCGTCCAGCCCTGTTATCCGCACGGTATAAGCGTAACGCTCGATTATTTTAAACTTGCACTGCGGACAGTATGTGTTCCCTGCGTTCAGCTGCGGCGCATTGCCGACATATACATAATCCAGTTTCTCTTTGGCCAGTTCCCACACTTTTTGCAAGGTTTGGATCGGCGTGGCGGGATGGTCCATTTTATAATTCGGAAAGTACCGGGAAAAGTGCAGGGGTATTTCGCGGTCAAGGCCGGCGATCCAGGAGACTAATTCATTTATTTCTTTTAAAGAATCATTCAATCCCGGAACAAGCAATGTGGTAAGTTCGATATGGCATTTATCGAACGCTTCCTCTACCGTACGTAATACAGGTCCAAGTTTTCCGCTGCAGACTGATCGATAATATTCATCACTAAAACCCTTAACATCTATATTCATGGCATCAATGTACGGAAGAATCTGTTGAAGAGGTTCTTTGTTAATATAGCCATTGGTAACCAACACGTTTTTTATGCCTTGTTCCCTGGCAATCTGTGCAGTTTCGAAAACAAACTCAAACCATGTAAAAGGCTCTGAGTAAGTGTACGCTATTCCAATGCAGGAGCGGCCCTTTTGCCTGTATTGTTTGACAAGGTCCACCGCTTTCCGGGGAGTGATCTCCTCTGTAAGATATCCTTCCTCGGCACGCGCAATTGTCCAGTTCTGGCAAAACTTGCAGTGCAGGTTACAGCCTATCGTACCCATTGATAAAATATTGGCGCCGGGATAAAAGTGATAAAGAGGCTTTTTTTCAACAGGATCCATCGCGATAGATGAACAGCGGCTATAGTTCAAAGCAAACAATGTTCCGTCTATATTTTTTCTTATCTTGCAAAAACCGGTACGCCCCAGTCCTATATTACATACTCTGGGACATAACTTACAGGTCACTTGTTTATTTTCTTTTTTCTCGTAGAATAGAGCTTCGTTAGCCAAGCTTTCACCCCCGGCTGTTATTTATACCTTTCAACTTTAAATCTTTCCAGTTGTACAGGTTCGTCCGGACCTATACCGGCTTTTTGTCTGGCAATAGAAATTTGCTCTTCGACCGTGTCTACACCTTCCAAATCTGGCAGGAGCAATCCGGAACGCCTTCCGGAACGCACTATCACACCGTAATTTTTAGGGTCCAATTCCTCAAGACTGTTCACAGCCTCCGGTGGCCCGAGCACATCTACGGAATAACTTAAATCAGCCAGTTCTTCCCTGACGACAGGGTAAAAACGCGGATCACGTGTTGCCGCGCTGATTGCGTTATGAACAACCTCTGCAACAACATTTTTATATTGCCCTGTTATAGTCCCTATACAGCCTCTTAAATTGCCATGTTTTTTTAAGGAAACAAATACTCCAGCTTTACCTGCAAACTGCGGCGGGATATCCTTGTCTTCCGGAATTTGCAGCTTTCCCGTTGCATAATAGTTTTCCAGGGTTTGACGGGCTATCCTGACTAAATAGCTTTCTTCCCCGGGCTCTTTATTTTGTACAAGAAACTTGTCTAAAATTCCGGATTCTGGTTTTGGTTCCCCAGGTGTTAAAAAAGCAACCATATACCCGACTCCAAAAGGACCCTCATATGATAAAACTTCCCCTCTTACTGACAAACCATCAAAAGCTCCCGACATCATTTGAATTGATCTGAGACCGCATTCCCCTGCTTTCTCCGCTAAATCCTTATCAATATGGAGAATTTCCTCAAACTGTGCTTTGGCGACCAGTTCGACCATTTTAAGGTCGAATTCCTTTCCTCTTGGATCAAAACCAGCCGGAGCATTTTTAGTCAAACGGTGTGAGAGATCCCCGCTTGCCAGCACAGCCACCTTTCTTCCCAACCTGGAAGCCGATCTGCTGATGGCGGCGCCAAATGCATAAAGCTGTTCCTCGGGCAGTAACCCCATCGACACAGCAACTAAGGGAAGACGCACCCCGGCTTTAAGAATAAAATAAAGCGGAACGGTCATCCCGTGATCTAGGGTAAGGTTTACATGATATTTTCGAGCAAATTCTTCATCCATCTCAAATGCAGGTATTTCCAAGAGCGCAGACTGGTAAACGATCTCCTTAACCATTGTCAAATCATTATCCAAATCAAAACTTACGCCTGCCGCGCCAAACTGTCCGAGGTTGCCTTTTAAGCGAGGGGAAACATTTAAAGCAATAAAATCACGAAATAAAGGCGCATGGGGAGAGATTATTACTAAGACCTCAGCGCCGCTTTCTATAATTCTTTTGCCCAACTTAAGCATGGCTGTCTGGGAAGACTTTACTTCAGCAGCGCCTTCCCTTCCTACCTCGGGCACCATTATAGGTGGATGGGGACAAATACCGCCAAAAACAACAGTCATCTAAAATCCCCCTTAACCAAATAATTCCCAAACTAAGTATACAAACCCCAATAAATAAAATACAGGCCCAGACCGATTAGAAATAATCCGCAAGCTTCATTTACCCTGCGGTAAATAACCGGGCGAAAAAACTTCCTTCCCCTGCTGATCATAGCCGCTATAAAACTGTACCAGGCCAGGTCGGCAAGAATGTGCCCGCTGAAAAAACAGGCCAGGCCGTACATACCCTGCCGTAGAGATATTGTTATGTAGCCTAATCCTATTGTTGCCCACCAAAGAGTCCAATATGGATTTGAAACGCTGGTAAATATGCCCTCCCAGAACAGGTAGGTTTCTTTTAAAAAAAGAGGCGGAAAAACCCGCCCTTTCCCCTGCTTTTCGTCTTGCTTTTTAGCGGAGCTTCCCTTAATGGAGTTTGTTAATTGCTCCTCTACAAAACGTGAATTCTTAAGCATTAACCATCCCAGGCACAATAGAATCAGGCTCCCTGCAAAAGCAATTACCTTTTGTACGGCGTTACTGCCAAGGAAGGAAGCCAGACCCATGATTAACGCAATTACAAGCGCCCCTTCCAGTATGGCATGTCCTAATACTATTAACGGTCCGGCCCTGAAGCCCCTTTTTATCGACTCGCTTATTGTAACCGATAAAAGAGGGCCGGGTGACACAGCCCCGGAAAAACTAACCAGAAAAGTTGTCAAAAAAATAGTCAGCAGTTTCATCTATAAAACCTTCTGTGTAGAATTTTCTTCTTGTATGCTTAAAATCCTTCAGCCATAAAATATTGATTAAAAAAATTATCCAGGCGCTTCCGGAACAACTTGCCTGTCACACCTGGATTTTAAAATAATACTTTTTTATAGGTTGTCTTAAAAAACAGCTATTGAGGACCTTCCCTTATAAACTGCTGTATCGCCAAGTCTCTCTTCTATACGAAGAAGCTGGTTGTATTTAGATACCCTGTCTGTCCTGGACGGAGCGCCTGTCTTAATCATGCCGCTGTTTGTCGCAACGGAAAGATCGGCAATAAAAACATCTTCCGTCTCACCTGAACGGTGGCTGATCACAGCCCCGTAACCAGCCTGTTTTGCCGTCTCAATCGCTTCCATCGTTTCAGTAAGCGTGCCAATTTGGTTTACTTTAACAAGGATAGCGTTAGCTACACCTTCCTGAATTCCTTTTTTTAAGAGGATGGTATTGGTAACGAAAATATCATCACCTACGAGCTGTACTTTTCCTGCCAGGCTTTCCGTAAGCTTGCGCCACCCTTCCCAATCGTCCTCAGCAAGCCCGTCCTCAATTGAAAGGATGGGAAATACGGAAATTATTGATTTATAAAACTCCACTAACTGATCAGATGTAAAAAACTTTCCTTCAAGCATATACCCGCCTTTTTGCTCCTGATATAGTTCTGTTGCCGCAACATCCAGCGCCAAAGCTACTTCTTCTCCGGGGCGATAACCTGAAGCTTCAATTGCATCAACAATTACAGCAAGGGCTTCCTCTGTTGATCCAAGGTTGGGCGCAAACCCTCCTTCGTCCCCGACTGCAGTATTTAAACCTTTTTTCTTGAGCACATTCTTTAAGTTATGAAAAACTTCCGTCCCCATACGAAGAGCTGTTGAAAATCTATCAGCCCCAACAGGCATGATCATAAATTCCTGGATATCGATATTATTGTTGGCATGCCGTCCTCCATTCAGTATGTTCATCATCGGCGTCGGCATCTGCTTTGCGTTTATTCCTCCCAGATACCTGTAAAGGGGCAAGCCAACAGACTGAGCCGCCGCCCTGCAGGCTGCCATGGAGACTCCAAGAATAGCGTTTGCTCCCAGTCTCCCCTTGTTAGCTGTTCCATCAAGGTTGATCAGTAACCTGTCTAATCCCTCCTGGTCAGCGGCATCAAAACCGATTATGTTTTCAGCTATGATACTGTTGACATTTAGAACAGCCTTACTGACACCTTTCCCTAAAAAACGCTCCTGATCCTGATCGCGCAGTTCAACAGCTTCGTGAGATCCTGTTGATGCCCCGGAAGGCACTGACGCCCGGCCTATAGAGCCGTCTTCAAGCTGAACATCAACCTCCACAGTCGGATTACCGCGTGAATCCAGAATCTCACGGGCAAAAACTTCTATAATAGCCGTCAATTAAACTTCCCCCCACTTTTGATAATAATTTTTACTACAGTATTTCCGGCATACCTGTGATAAGGCAGTTTCCTGTCATCTGGGGGGGTTTGGGTATCCCCAATAGATATAAAACTGTTGGAGCTATATCTTCAAGCCGCCCCCGGCGCAGAACAACATTTTTTAGGCCTTCATTAACCAAAATAAACGGAACAGGGTTAGTGGTATGAGCTGTATGGGGTTTCTCTTCTTCATCCTGCATCTCCTCAGCATTGCCATGGTCTGCTGTAACTAACGCTGTTCCTCCTTTTTCAAGTACTGCGGCAATCACCCGCCCAAGGCAGAAATCAACAGTCTCAATAGCCTTGACGGTAACTTCAAGATTCCCCGTATGTCCAACCATATCCGCATTGGCATAGTTCATGATAATTACCTGATACCCGCCTGTTGCCAATTTTTCCAGAAAGGCGCCTGTTACTTCCAATGCGCTCATTTCCGGCTTTAAATCATAGGTTGCCACTTTAGGGGAAGATATAAGCAAACGATCTTCACCGGAATAGGATGTTTCCATACCGCCGTTAAAAAAGAAGGTTACATGAGCATATTTTTCAGTTTCAGCCAGTCTTAACTGCTTTATACCCTGCTTGCTGAGTACTTCCCCCAGTGTATTAACCAAAAAGTGAGGCTCAAAGGCTACCGGCGCATCAACGGTATCATCATAAAGCGTCATACATGTAAAAAGCAGGTCATTGAGTTTAACCGTACGGTTAAAACCGGCAAATTCTCGATCAATAAAAGCATGAGTAATTTGCCTGGCTCTATCCGGTCTGAAGTTGTAAAAGATTACTGAGTCACCGTTTCTTATCCTGTTTAAAACTTGATCCTTTGGATTAAGAATAACCGTCGGTTGAACAAATTCATCTGTTTCATCCCGTCGGTAAGCATCTTCAACAGCTTGGGACGCAGACGCTGAACTTAAGCCTTGACCCAAAACCATTGCGTCATAAGCTTTTCTTGTTCTATCCCATCTGCGGTCCCTGTCCATTGCGTAATAGCGTCCCATCACAGTTGCTATTCTTCCAATATTTAAAGCAGAAATTTTCTCTTCCAGCTGCTCTATATATACCAGGGCATTATCAGGCGGCACATCCCGGCCGTCCAGAAAACAGTGGACTTTGACTTTCTGGAGGGAATTGTTTTTAGCCAGATCAAGAAGCGCAAAAAGGTGTTTAATGTGACTGTGTACACCTCCGTCAGACAACAGGCCCATCAAGTGAAGAGTTGAATTGTTCTTTTTTACATGATCAATTGCAGCCAACAGCTTATTATTTGCATAAAAAGTTCCCTCCCGGATTGCCTTGTTTATGCGCGTAAAGTCCTGATAAACAACCCGCCCCGCGCCTATATTGAGGTGCCCGACTTCGGAATTGCCCATCTGCCCTTCGGGAAGCCCCACATCTTCACCGTACGTACTTAATGCGGTAAAAGGAAATTCCTTTAAAACCCGGTCAAGATTCGGAGTTCTTGCAGACGCGATGGCATTGCCCCTAGTTTTTTTGTTCAGGCCCCAGCCATCAAGGATAACCAGGACCAGAGGTGTATTTTTAAGCTGCATTTCAATAACAATTCCAAACTATTTCTGAAAAGGCATTAACCTTCAGGCTGGCTCCTCCAACTAGGGCGCCGTCAACATCAGGCTGAGCCATAAGTCCCGCAATATTATCAGGTTTTACACTTCCGCCATATAAAACCCGTATTTTTTGTGCTATTTCAGGGCCTGCATTCTGAACCAGGAAACTGCGGATCAGACCATTTACCTGTTGCGCATCCTTTGCTTCGGCGGTAAGCCCCGTACCTATAGCCCAAACCGGTTCGTAGGCAACAATGATCCTGGATAATTCAAGCGGGCTGAAACCAGCTAAAGAACCGCCAAGTTGTTTCTCAATAATTTGATCGGTTATTCCGTTTTTTCTTTCTTCCAGGATCTCTCCAACGCAGACAATTGGTGTAAGCTCCGCTTTAAGAGATGCCCGGACTTTTCTATTAATAAGCTGATTACTTTCCCCAAAATACTGGCGCCTTTCAGAATGCCCCAGTATTACATAACTGCAGCCAATCTCTTTCAACATCGGAGGCGCAACCTCTCCTGTATAGGCGCCTTCATCCTCGCAGTACATATTCTGGGCTCCCAGCCCGATTATGCTTCCGCCCAGTTCACGAGCAACACTGTAAAGAGCTACAAAAGGCGGGCAGACTACAACTTCCGCTTTCTTAACCTCCCCAAGCTTCTCCCGTAATTCCCTGACAAAATTAGCTGCCTCTGCAGGCGTTTTATACATTTTCCAGTTTCCCACTATTAAAGGTGTTCGCATGTTTTTCTTCCTTTCTAATCGTCCAATAAAGCGGCTACACCGGGAAGTACCTTCCCCTCCATAAACTCCAGTGAAGCTCCCCCACCAGTTGAAATATGTGTAATTCTATCCGCTATACCCGCTTTTTCTACCGCTGACGCTGTATCTCCCCCGCCGACGACAGTTATAGCGCCGCTTTCCACTAAAGCCCGGGCTAATGAAAAAGTGCCCTGGGCGAAGGGGGGCATTTCAAAAACACCCATTGGGCCGTTCCAAATCACTGTTTTTGCCACACTTACCGCTTTAGTATATACTCCTATAGTTTCCGGCCCTATATCTAACGCCATCCAATCTTCCGGAACCTCGTTTATAGATACAACTTTCCTTTCCGAACCAGGTTCAGCAGCAGGCGTAACGACCAAATCCACCGGCAGCATAAGCTTAAGACCCTGATCTTTTATTTTCGCGGCAAGTTCTCCGGCAAACTCAACCTTATCGGCTTCGATCAAGGACTTGCCCAGCCCGTACCCGGCTGCCCGTAAGAATGTATTGGCCATTCCGCCCCCGATAATAAGGTTATCCACTTTTCCCAAAAGATTGTCGATAATCCCTATTTTATCCGATATTTTTGCCCCACCCAGAATAATAAAGAAAGGATGTTCCGGCTGCATTATTGTTTTGCCCAGCATATTAATTTCTTTTTGCATTAAAAAACCAGCTACAGCCGGCAATAAATGTGCTACCCCTTCAGTCGAAGCATGTGCGCGGTGGGCTGTCCCGAAAGCATCGTTTACATAAATATCCGCCAATTCGGCTAGGCCACGGGCAAATTTTTCTTCATTTTTTTCTTCTCCGGGGTAAAAGCGTACATTCTCCAAAAGGAGCACATCACCGGGCTGCATACTGGAGATAGCAGCTTTAGGTTCATCGCCGATGCAATCGTTTACTTTTTGCACAGGCTTTTTTAACAGTTCTGCAAGCCGTCTTGCTGCAGGATCAAGACGGTATCTTTCGTCAAACTTGCCCTTGGGACGCCCCAGGTGCGAAACGATAATCACTTTAGCCTGTTTCTCGATTAAATAAATAAGCGTCGGCAGAGATGCAATAATGCGCGTATCGTCTGATACTTCCCCGTCATCATTTAAAGGTACATTAAAATCCACCCGTACTAGCACTCTCTTACCGGTTACATCTATCTCTGAAACAGATTTTTTATTCATTTCTATCCCCTAGCTCTTTATAGTTTTTAAACGTTTATAATCCTTTTTGGGCCATATACTTGGCCAGGTCAATAACACGGCTGGCATAACCCCATTCATTGTCGTACCAGGCTACTACTTTAACATGTTTTTCTCCAACAACCATTGTTGAAAGCCCGTCAACAATTGAAGAATGAGGATCCCCATTAAAATCACAAGATACCAGCGGGAGATCACTAAAAGCAAGGATTCCCTGCAACTCACCCTCTGATGCATCTTTTAGTTCAAAATTAACATCATCCTTATTGGTAGGCTTATTAACCTGAGCAACAAAATCCACTACACTTACATTAGGCGTAGGAACACGTAAAGAAAGACCGTTTATTCTGCCCTCCAGTTCAGGCAGAACAAAATTAATAGCCTTTGCTGCGCCTGTGGTAGTAGGAATGATTGACATTGCCGCAGCTCTTGACCTGCGCAAATCCTTGTGCCGGGAATCCTGAAGCTTCTGGTCATTTGTGTAAGCATGTATAGATGTCATCAAACCGCTTATAATTTCGTACTTTCTATGCAATACCTTGGCAATTGGGGCGAGACAGTTTGTTGTACAGGAGCCGCAGGAAACAACATGATGGCTGTCCGGGTTATATTTATCATCATTCACTCCCATGATGATGGTAATATCTTCGTTCTTCGCAGGAGCAGTAATAATAACCTTTTTCGCCTTCTGTCTTATATGCATACAGGCTTCCTTACCATCTTTATACTTGCCGGTAGATTCAACCACTATATCAACGCCATACTCTCCCCATGGTAATTTATCAGGATCTTTTTCCGTAATCACAGCTACTTTTCTGTCGTCAATTATAAATCCCCCGTCGGAAACATTAACTCTTTTTGCCAGTCTGCCGTGTACTGAGTCGTACATTAAAAGGTGGGCCAACGTAGGTGCATCCCCATTGCTATTCACGATAACTACCTCCACTTCGGGGTCCATCAACGCTAGACGGAAAACACAACGGCCTACCCGGCCGAATCCATTGATACCAACTTTGATTGTCATTTTTCCTGCCACTCCTTTAACTCATCTTTGACACTTAACATGATTAACTATCCCATATACCAAGGCTTAGCGGGAACAAATTAAAGACGTACCACTACAAATGTAATATTATGGCAATGAACTTAAGAATGTTCAATTACATGATTTGGCGGCCTTAATCCAAGAGCCTTAAAAGCTTCATAAGAAGATCCTGGTAATTCTGTTCGGCAGATAAAGCGGTCTTCCTGAAAAGTCAGTTCCACAGCTTTGAGTTGCTTTAAGTCACGGATCAAATACATATATTCCACATAGCTATCTGTCAGTTTTAATGATCTGTACAATGCTGACTCCAGAACTAGGGCGAGAAAGCAGATCATAACATGACCCCTTACCCGGCGGTCTTTCCAATGATAAATTGGTCTTAAATCAAGAGTGGACTTTAGATCGCGAAAGGCTCTTTCCACACGCCAGAGATCTTTATAAGCCAGGGCAACCTCAGCACTGTCAAGCGCAGTATTGGTTCGTAAAACATACTTGCCGTCAAACCTGGCTTCCTCTTTAATCAACCGGTAATTTATTTCAACTTTTGGTTTGTCTAAAACCAGGTAGTGACGGTAGCCGCTGTTTCCGATCAGTTGCTCAAGGCCTTTTTGTTTAAGTTTAGTTTCCAGTTTACCGGCTGTTTCCTCTCTGGCTTTACGGTCATGTTCCGCTTCAACAGGGTTGTAGCAGATGATGTATCGGCTTGCGTCTTTTGACCAGACTTCCTTTACCTTGAGATTGTCACTGACTGTCTTGTATCTGCCGCCAACTTTTAAGATGTCTTCGACAGCTTTTGCCTTACGCATTCGCACACCGGCAATATATTCAATATGCTGGCGGTCCAGTTCTTCTAAGAGTTTAGTGCTGACCATCCCGCGGTCACCGACAAAGATTACGCGCCGAATTAAGAAACGCTCCCTTGTATCTTTAATCATTGCTTTAAAAGTATCTATGTCTGCGGTATTGCCGGGGAATACCTGGTGCGCTACCGGAATACCCTCTTTGGTCATCAATAAGCCGACAAGGATCTGTACGCGGTCAGGTCGGTGATCTTTGGAGTGTCCATATTCCGCCAAACCTGCCGGACCGTTTCCTTCGAAGTAAGTTGATGTTGTATCCCAGAACACCATATCCAGCTGCATGTTAAAAAGATTCTTAGTTTGTTCGAAAAGTTCCAGTTCAATAGTGTTTTTATTCTCAATGAGAAAGTCCAGCGCCCGGTAGAAATGATGTAATTGCAGCTCTTTGAATGAAGGCCGGTAAATCTCGTCTATCCATTCGTTTACAGCCCTTTTGGAAAGCGGGTCGGAAATACGGTTTAACACCATAGCGTATACCGCTTCGGCGATAGGTGTGTTAATCTCAGTTTTAGCCAGGAGTTTTTCTAAGGTTTCCTTAAGGCCGAGCTTTTCCCAGATGTTTCTAAAGATCAGGTCGGTGCCCCATTCCTTGGCATACTCCACCATAATCTTTGCGGCTTGTGTCTGGATCCATTTCTTTTTGGAAAACTTGGCCAGACTCTCGATCAGTCGGTCGAGTTCTCCTGACTGCATATCTTCAATACGGCCGAGATTGGCAACTATGTTTTGATTGATCTTTCCTTGCTTACGGACAGTTTCCACGATATACAGGTAAGTTCTAGTTGTGCCGTCTTTATTGGTAAATGTTTTTGTTCTGGTATACATAGCACTTTCATTATACTATTGTCAACTCATCGTTTAAAGACTAATATTTTATAGACGTAGCACTACGTTTTTAGAAATATTTACGACCACCCCTTGATTCTATTGGGTTTTTTAGCTCTTTTTGCTTCAAAAAGGCGTTTTGCTGTCAAAGTTGAGTTTAATAGTATGTCTTATATAACACTTTTTGGTTAATTATGATGTAATAATTCTATTCGCTGTCGACTAATAATTTCCCTTTAATTTTTAAATAAAAAGAGAACGATTAAAAAACGTCCCCTTAAAATTGTCTTGCAACTAATATCTTATTCTTTGACGGGCGGAAGGTATTCCAATTTCACTGCGATATTTGGCAATTGTACGGCGAGAAATTCTAATCCCGCGTTCAGCAAATTTGTCGGCAACATCCTGATCGTTTAAAGGCTTTATTGGGTTTTCCCGGGCTACGATTTTACGGAGGCTTTCCTTGATGGCTGCCGCGGAAGTTTCTTTATTGCCGCCGCTGCTTATTCCTGCGGAGAAAAAAGACCTCATTGGAAACATACCCTGGGGTGTTTGAACGTATTTGTTTGAAGTTGCCCTGCTGATAGTAGATTCATGCAGCCCGACAATTTTTGCAACCTGTTTTAAGTTCAAAGGTTTCAGGTGTTCATATCCGCATCTTAGAAAGTCCTGCTGTAAAGCAACCAGGCAGTTTGCTATTTTAAACAAAGTAATTCTGCGCTGTTCAACGCTTTTGATCAACCAAACAGCAGCATTCAGCTTAACCCTTAAAAAGTGACGAACCTTTGAATCTGCTTCCTTCTCCAATATTGACTTGTAATATGGATTAATTTTTAGATTTATTCCGTCATTTATTATTATTGTATAATCCTGTCCCGCTCTTTCCACAATGACATCAGGAATAACATATTTTACACTGTTACCGGAACTGTAATTACAGCCAGGTTTGGGATCCAGGGTTTTAATAAAACGTAAAATACCTTGGATATCTGCAAAGTTAACGCCGAGCTGATGCGCTATTAATAACAGCTTGCCTTTGGCTAACTCGGGCAGATGGTACATAATAACATTTTCCAATAACTCATCTTTAATATTTAACTGTCTGACCTGTATTAAAAGGCACTCCTGCAGATTACGAGCGCCTATTCCGGCCGGGTCGAAGTTTTGAATTATTTTAAGCGTTTCTTCGACTTCCTCGCGATTTACTTTTAACGAAGCGGCAACTTCATCAACAGAAACCTGTAAATACCCATTCTCGTCCAAATTGCCTATTAAATACCGGCCTATCAATCTCTGCCTTGTATTATTTATGACAAGGTTTAATTGATCACAAAGAAATTCCACCAAACCGTATTCTTGCCTGATGTAATTTTCGTAGTTTGAATTTTCTTGATCAGTTTCTTTTTCCGGTTTTAAGAAACCGAGGTCACTGCTGTCCTGAAAGTAATCCTGCCATTCGGGATCAAACTCATATTCATCATCTCCTAAACCGGTTTCCGAAGCCAACCTCCCGATTTCCTGCTGATCGCTTTCCTCCTCAAATTCCAACATTGGATTTTCCTGGAGCTGCTGCTCAAGGTAACTGTTTAAATCCACCATAGACAACTGTAAAACCATAATAGCCTGCCTGAGCCCCGGGGTAATCATCATTTTTTGAGTTTGTTCCATTTTAATGGTATTTCCAGCCGTCATTGAAACACCTCTATTGGTGAATCTTCTCTTTCAGAGAAAAAATGCCCTGGTTGAGCAGGTACTGCTGCGCTATCTCTTCCAACTTTTCCAACCGGTATCTTACACCCGACTTGCTGATTTTAGGTTCGATAAGTTCCCCCAGTTCCCTAAGACTGGCATCGGGATAAGCTAACCTTGCGGATGCTACTTGCCGGAGGGGAAGAGGCAATTTGCCAATCCCCAAAGTTGAAGCTATAAATTTAATAGTTTTAAGTTGGTTTAAAGAAGCATTTACAGTTTTGCTTAAATTAGCTGTTTCACAATTTACGAGCCGGTTAACCTGATTGCGCATCCCCTTGTAAACGCGTATATTTTCCATATCCAGAAGGGCTGTATGTGCTCCAATAATATTTAAATAATCAGCAATCTGCCCGCCTTCCTTAAGGTATGCGACAAAACCGTTTTTACGGGCAATCAGTCCCGGATGAAGGTTGAATCTCTGCAGCAGGCGGCATATTTCCCTCCCGTAGTTCTCGCTCGAACTGGTAATCTCCAGATGATAATTGCTTGAAGGGTTATTTATAGAACCGCTGCCCAGAAATAAACCGCGCAGGTAAGCCCTGCGGCAGCATTCCTTGCGAACCAGCCCGCCGGGTATCGCTTCCTTTAACTGACTTTTATCGTCCAACATTCTAAGCTTTTCTAAGACTCTTGAAGCATCCGCAGGCAAAGAAATCCTGACGATATAGATGTTGTTTTTGCGCAGTCTTCTTTTCCTTTTAACTTGTATATGCGCACAAATTTGAAATATTTCTTTAAGCAGCAAAAAGCTTTTACGGGCTAAAGCCGCGCTTTCAGTATTAATACTTAAAACAGCCTGATTATCTTTTATCGGCAGAATTGTTCCGTTTGTTTTGATAAGCGCCGCAAGCTCAGCTTCCCTGCAGCATTCGTTATTTCCCATTACCCGCGCCAACTCATCCTTTGTAATAATGGAAAAAGACATTTATTGTATCACCTGCAAAAAATTTTTCCATAAGCACCGCCGGTTAGCCTGGAAATTTAAGTCCGGTTATTTTAAAGCTCATTAATAAATTTCCTCAGATCATAATTACCCGTGATCCTTACCCGCTTTATTGCGTAAGGATCGCTTTCAGGCGTAACCAAGCCTTGATCGGTCGTTACAGCGATAGTATATCCGCTTTTCCGTACAATTTCCTTAAGTTGGCTGTTATAATGTCCGTAGGGATAGGCAAAAGCTTCTATTGGTGTTTTTAAATGTTCCTCAAGAACCAACTTGCAATTCTCAATTTCATACCTGGCTTCCGGTAATGTTATGTCTGTCAAGGAAACATGCTTCAGGGTATGTGCTCCAATTGTTATACCGTAATCTGACATTTGATCAATCTCGTTCCATCCAAGCAACTGGTTAACCATCTGTAATTTTTTCGCTGCGTCAAATTCGTTCGTTTTTCCAATATAGTCTGTAACTACAAAAACTGCAGCAGTAAATCCATACTTTTTTAAAATTGGAAAAGCATATTTATAGTTATCAAGGTATCCGTCATCAAAGGTTATGATAATTGATTTTGATGGTAAAGTTTTATTTCCCTTTATGAAATCTGTAAGTTCAGTCAATGGAACAGTATGGTAACCATTTTTAGCCAGGTATTGCATTTGAAGGTTAAACCTCGCCGGAGTCACCCTCATTCCAAGTCCGCCGCTTTTTAGATCGGGGGAAATCTTGTGATACATTAACACAGGAATCTGACTGGCATTGGTAGCTTCGGCCTGAGGTTCAGAATAAATATAGATGGGCAATATTTCCCAGACATACCGGACACCGAACCAGGCAGCAACCAATAGTACCAAAACTAAAAGAGCTGTCCTTATCAATTTCATTTTTTTGTCCCCCAAAAATCATTTGGCTTTATTATAAATCAGGATGTTTAATATCTCTATGTCTTATTGAAACCCGGTATTTTTCATCCTTTAGATGCCGTTCCAGGTTATTGGCTATAGCAACAGAACGGTGCCGCCCGCCTGTACAACCGACGGCAATGGTCAGGATTGACTTACCTTCCTTTATATATTCCGGTACCAAAAAATCGATCAGGGTCAGGAATTTGTTCATGAATTTATCTGTAACTGTAGAGCTGTATATATATTTTTCAACCTCAGCTTCATTACCGGTCAATAAGCGAAGTTCCGGAACATAATGTGGATTTGGAAGAAAGCGTACGTCAAAAACGAGGTCACTGTCCAGGGGTATTCCGTACTTGTAACCAAAGGAAATTATCGAAACTCTAAATTGGGACAAATCCACCCTTGAAGAAAACAATTCGCTTACCTCAGCTTTAAGCTGTGCATTGGTGAGTTCCGACGTGTCTATCACCTTATTTGCACGCCCGCGAAGTTCTTGAAGGCAAGCCCTTTCCTCCTGAATGGACTTTAATATTTCGCCGTGCTCGCTTAGAGGGTGGCTGCGCCTGGATTCCTTAAATCGCCGGACGAGGCATTCGTCAGATGCCTCAAGGAAAAGTATTTCATATTGGTAAGCGCCTTTTTGTTTTAGTTCACTGAGCACTTCGAACAAATCATCAAAAAAAATGCCCCCCCGAATGTCTACAACCAGTGACAGCCTATCAATAGAATTCGTCTGGTTACACAGATCGGTAAACTTGGGGATTAAGGCAGGGGGAAGGTTGTCCACACAAAAAAAACCAATGTCCTCCAAGTGTCGCAAAACTTGGGTTTTACCAGCCCCTGATAAGCCTGTGACAATTACCAGCTTTGGCAGCGATGTTTTGGTATCAGACACTACCGTCATATTTAAAATCCTTCTCTTTCTTTTGGATCAAGTTCTGACTATCCTGAAAATTAATTTGCCTTAGGAAGGTCAACTGCCTACGTGCTCATGTTCGCCTCTTATACTTGTACGAACTCGTTCACCCTCGGGCTCGGTAAAACTCGGCGCCATGCGCCTCAAACAGTTACCTCGCTTATCCTCGGGTTCTCTCGTTCTTCGAATGAAGGCTCAAAATCGCACTTAAGGCATTGACCTTCCTTTATTGATGAATTTTCATCCTCCTGCTGGCGCTGCATTGGCAGCATGTGTGTCTATCCTGAAAATAAGTATATCCTGAAAATAAGTATCCGATAGGCACGGCAATATCAACGCTCACTCCGGTGCACCGCACCGACAGCAGCACGGCTT
>DMZI01000019.1:19388-26773 GCA_003485325.1 Desulfotomaculum sp. | reverse complement strand
CCCTTGACCGGTAAACGGCGGGTTGTCGCTCTTCCTCAGTTCATATGCCTGCCGCATAAGCTTACGGTACCTGTTCATAATATCAATGCCGCGGTCAAGGTCCGTATCGGTAATTTTCTTGCCGATCCATTTTTCCACAGCATCTTTGAAGAGCGCCAGCTCTTCCCGGAGAAACGGGTAGGACCTCTTGCTCTGTACAAAGTGCGGCATGTTGATATAGTAGGAAAACTCTACCGGGATGTGTATGTCCCAACTGCAGTACGCCTGACGAATATGCAGACAGGACTGAGCTATGGTAATACCGTCTAAATATTCATACCTTCCCTGCAGCCCCTGAGCCAGAACGTCCCGGCAAAAGGGGCAGTACATGCCAAAAATATGCGGCTCGGTGACATTCTGGGGTTGATGGCTTCCCAGCGCCCTGACCGGCAGTATGTCAGCCGCATAAAGAATTTCTTCCGGAACGTAGGTGCAGAAGAAACCCATTACCTTGCTGCCGTTTTTCTCTTTCCATTGACGGGCATAGTCATGTCTGTTTTCATACCATTCCTTAAACTTTTCCATTAAATCTCATCCCCTTACTAAAGTAGTTCCTCTGTAGGCAATCAACGTTACCGAACATCAATCTTTTTAAGTTTTAGGCATCTCCCCTTTCTTTTTAAACAGCCGATAAATCAGTAAACCATCACAGCGTCTTATTGCTCCTTACTTAATAGAAATAATAATATATCTAAAAACAAAAAGAAATCGCTAGAAAGAATGAGCATGAGTTTAAAAAGAGGTGAAGATGGACATAAAAAGGAAGTATTATGGGGGATAGCCTCTTATAGTTACCCTATATGGATGTTGACAGCATGGGGACGTTTATTCAGAATACTTTGGCGGAATCCTGGAGCAATTACAGTAATTATTAAATATGTCAATGCTCTATAAAAACATCACCTAAGATGGTGATTTTGTTATATAAAAAATATTCTTTTCAAGCCAAAAATTAAAATTGACCATTCATATTTCGGGCTTGCTTTTTACACGAAACAATTCATACTATAAATTAACAAATGTTTAAAAGGGGGGATACCGGTGGCTGAAAGAAAGGAATTGATCTTAAAGATCATCGGCAAGGAATTTGAGATGTTCCAAAATGTCAAGGACATGTACGGCAGGGCATCGTGCCAGGATAATCCGGAAACCTTTAAAATAATGCGCGCCAGCCAGTTCGCCGGCTGGTCTACCGAGGCTCTGGAAAGCTATCTTAATGATCTTGACGAAGCCGCTGGCAGCAACCGAAACCTTTTAGCCGAGAAATACGCCCGGATGATGCAGTCGACATTGCCGCTGAAATACTTTGAAATAAAACACCTGCTTCCGGAACTGGACCCGGAAATTATTCTGCTGGTCAATAAAATAGTTGCCATCGAGGTTGAATGGCAGAAGGAAGCCATGAATAAATACCCGGATATTGTCGGAAGAGGCAGGCCTATATACAGTTCACAGGATAACAGCACGGTAACCTCGATGGAAACATATATCCGGGGTGAACTGTTGACCTATTCCAGGAAAACGCTTGACCTTTATTATCAAAACTGCCTGAGGCTGAAATCTAAAGGAATAAACGGGGCTTTGACAACTCTGCTGTTTACGGTTAAAAGATACGGATACAGCACGCTGGAAGAAGCAAATGAAAAGATCCGCGCTAAGTCAGGTTTCGGAGCATATTAAAAACCTGGGCGACCTGTTTTTTTGTATCTTCAATTGTCAGGTCGGTATAGATTACAAAATCCGCAAATTCTAACTTTTCGTTCAGGGAAGCCTGAGCTTGAATCCTTTTTTTTGCCTCGTACTCGTCGAGACCCCTTTCCGAAAGCCTTTTAATCTGCGAATCCTCGCTTGACCAGGCTACGATGACATAGCCGGCCAGTTTTTTAGCAAAGGCTTTCGAAAGCAGGGGCACGTCTTTGATGATCACGGCATCGGGGTAATCGTGTAAAATTTCCTCTGTAATTCTTTGCTCTTCCTTATAGATTTCCGGGTGGACCATCTCGTTCAACCTGCCCAATTCCCAGGGAGCGTCAAATACTATCGAGGCTAGTCTTGACCTGTCAATAGTCTGGTCCTTGTTTAGTACTCCTTCTCCGAAGTAATCAACAATCTTTTGCCAGGCTTTCTGGCCGGGCCTCATCAATTCATGTCCCAGCGCATCAAAGTCAATTACGTATGCCCCAAGTTCCTTAAAAAAACCTGCAACTGTAGTTTTTCCGGATGCTATGCTGCCGGTTAAAGCTGCAATGACCATTGTACTTTATAGCTCCGTTTCAATCTTCTTCTTTATAATCGGCAATCTGGGCAGGATCGGCAATTTCATAATAATGCCACGAAAATTCCTCAAAAGTAAGGTCCAGCGCATTTGCCCAGATCTGAGCCATACAAAGGCGCGGTTTGCGTTTGCCCTGTTCAATCTGAATGAGTTCGGCGGTTGTTATGCCCACCCTTTCCGCCATCTTCGGGGCTGCAATACCCTTTTTCTTTCTTATCTCACTCAAACTCATGCAAGAAGCACCCTTTCCTGAAAATTAATGTGCATTAGGGAGGTCAACTGCTAAGCGTGCTCATGTTCGCCTCTTATAAAATTGCGCTTAAGGCATTGCCCTCCCTTTGCTGATGAATTTTCATCCTCATGATGGTGTCGCTCTGGCGACATAAATGTCTATGCTGAAAAGAAAATTAACTTTTTTAGTAGATGGGGATAAACTCTTCCACCGTCGTTTTTCCTTAACCGGAAATATTTGCTGCAAAGCGCCCTCTCGGCCCGCCAACATTTTCAAAAGCAGAGTTGAAATTTCTGTATAGCGATTTATATTCCCTGATCCGGTGCCATTTTTTGATTAAGCCCTCGGGGAGATCCTCTGTAATTGACACTTTCTCCCAGCCGCCCGGAACGGGAAAGGAGTAATAGGGTTTGTCCTTTGGGATACCCCGGATAAAAATCACCTGGGGCACGACCCACTCGAGGCGGGCGAGAAAAACCCTGTGCATTCCGTCACAAACAATATTAAATACGGAACCATCTTTTTCGAATGACTCTTCGATCACCGGCGGGAGCAGATCTACAGGTTCCTTGAAGCCTTCCATAAGCAGCGACACATAGCCGTTTAAGGCAAAAAGGTCGAGTTTGTGCTCTTTCAGCTGCCACTTCAATTCCCGCACCTTTTGAAGTTCCCCGGTAAGCACGTAATTCTGCGCGGGCGCCAGAAAGTCGGTCTTTATCTTTTCCAGGGAGATATACACGTCTTTGTATATGTGCATCCCCGGGTCGGTCAGCATGGTAATCTGGCGGAGTTTCTTAATCAGTTCTTCACTGGTATGATGTTTTACTTTTAAAATTTTTATCGGAGATCACCCCTATTAAAAATTGTTAGATCTGTTTTTAACAACTCGCCAATCCTGGAAACGGTGAGGTCGGGGAAAGGCCAGTTCCCTTTTTGGACCTGCTCGGCCGCTTTTTTTTCGCGCACCGGACGGCACAGCACCCAAACAGTCTTAAGCCCTAATTCCATTGCAGGCAGGATATCTTCAAGGTAGGTGTCACCAATCATAATGGAGCGCTGTGGATCAGCTCCCAAAACTGACAGACCCTTTTTCAGCAAAGCAAAAGAGGGTTTTTTCTTTCCTGTCTGAAAGCTTAAGGCTGCAGAGCCGGAAATCCTGGCTATCTCCGGGCAGGCCTTTAAAAATGAACGGTAGTAGGGCGCCCAGATATTTGACACAAGGCCGACTTGATATCCCTCCCCGGCAAAACGGGTAACAACTGCTGTGGCTTCGTTTATTTCCGACGCCGCAGTTTCCTGCCCTTCCCACAGTCTGGCAATTTCAGTCTCCTGCTGACCGGTCAGGGGACGGAAGGATTCTTCCAGAGCACAGCATAGTTCTTCCCATCCTTTGTATTCCCTGCACATGATCAACCGGCCCAGGCGGGACGATTCCCCGGCCGGCAGTCCCAAAAGGCGCGTAATGTATTTTGCCGGCGACAGCTCCGGACCTTCAACAAGCGTCGACCCGATATCAAAAAAAACTGCCTTCTGTGACCCAAGCTTTTGTATGGATGATCACTTACCCTTAAATAAAGGTTTTAAATTTTAATTCATTACTTTTTTATTATCTCCTGCAAGCAAACATAAAAAATCCTTCTTTGTGACAAAGTTGTTTGTAACACTTGGCACAAGAGATGATTGTTGACGGGATACCGTTTATGCTATACTAAATTGGGGTAATATGAAAAAAATAGGGGCGATAACCGTGTATAGAGTTGGAAAAATAAGCTCTTTTTACAAGATGGATTTGGAGAAGGTCGGAAAAGGCTGGTTTGAAGTTGGACCGATTAGACCCCCCAGCGAGGGGAGAGACCACTCTCTTTTGCTCAGGGTGACCAGAAATTGCCCCTGGAACCTCTGTGAGTTCTGCCGTACTTATAAAAAACAAAAGTACAGCGCGCGCACCGCGGAAGAAGTTAAAGCCGATATTGATACAGTCAAAGCGCTCGCTGAAGAAATAAAGTCAGCTTCCTGGCAGATAGGTATGGGCGGCAATGTGAACAATGAAGTTATGACGGCAATGGTTAAGAGCAACCCGGAATTGTACGGGATAGATGATGAGGAACTGGTTAACCAGAGGCTTAGCTGCCTGTTCAGCGTCGCAAACTGGCTTTATTCCGGCGGGGCAACCGTTTTTCTTCAAGATGCAAACACGCCTCAGATGCGCACGCCCGAACTGCTTGAAATCCTTGTTTACCTTAAAGAGAAATTCCCGGGCATTAAAAGGATAACATCCTACGCGAGGTCAAAAACAATCGCCCGCAAGACGGATGAACAGATGAGGCAGCTAAAAGAGGCGGGGCTTTGCCGCCTCCATATCGGCATGGAGTCGGGACTTAACGAGGTCCTTGAAGATGTAAAAAAAGGCGTCACGGCTGAGGAACAGATCATTGCGGGCAAAAAGACAAAAGCAGCGGGAATTACCTTAAGTGAATACATTATGCCGGGTCTTGGAGGGAGAAAATGGTCGGAGCGCCACGCTGTTGAATCGGCAAGGGTATTAAACGAGATCGACGCCGATTTTATCAGGCTGAGGAGCTTTACACCGCGTCGAAACAGCCCTATGTACGACAAGGTTTTAGCCGGAGAGTTCTCCGCCCTCAATGAAGATGAGGTTGTTGCTGAAATAGGCCTTTTTGTAGAGAATTTAAACTGCAGTTCATACCTGATCAGTGATCAGATGGTCAACCTGCTCTGGGAAATCGAGGGCCAGCTTCCCCAGGACAAAGAAGCTATACTGAAAAAAATTAACAACCACCTCAAGAAACCTGAACATGAACGATTAAGAGTATGGCTGGACAGGCGCCTGTCCGCTTACATGAGCATAAGCGGGTTTTTGGATCACGGCCTTTCGGCAAAAGTGGACGAGGCTCAACGCTTAATCGATAAAAAGGATCCCGGAGCCAAACAAAAGGTACAGGAAGTCCTCGATATTATCAAACCTTTATTTATTTAAGAATACAATATTCTTTTCAGGCCTTTGCAGGAGATAACTAAAATCGGGAGAATAAAAGCTGGCAATTTTATTAAAGAAGAAGGCGGATAATGCAATTTAGAAAGGTTCACGGGCTGGGCAACGATTTTGTGATGGTCGATTTGTTGAAAGATAAAGATTGTCTGAGAGCAGATTTGAGCAGTCTGGCCAGTAAAGTATGTCACCGCCATCTGGGTATCGGCGCAGATGGTTTGGTTTTAATTCTGCCCGACGAACAGGCGGACGCAAGAATGCGCATTTTTAATCCGGACGGCAGCGAAGCTCAGATGTGCGGCAACGCAACCCGCTGCGTCGCCAAATATCTCTTCGAGCAAGGGATTGTTCCACGCGAACGGATCATGATAAATACACTGGCCGGCATCATCCTGCCGGAGATTATTCTTAAAAACGGAAAGTTTGCGGCCGTAAAAGTAGATATGGGGGAACCGCGGCTGGAAAGAGGAGAGATCCCTATGACCGGTCCCCCCGGACAGGTAATAAACGAGCCGCTTGCGGTCAGCGATCACGTCTGGCAAATTACAGCAGTTTCAATGGGAAACCCGCACTGCCTTATCTTCGTAGATGACCCGGAAACTGTCCCTTTAGCGCAGTGGGGCCCGCCGATCGAAAACCACCCCTCTTTCCCGGAGCGGACCAATGTAGAATTTGTTCAGGTTCTCAGCCGTACGGAAATAAAAATGCGGGTCTGGGAGCGCGGGGCAGGAGCAACACTGGCCTGCGGCACGGGATCATGCGCCACACTTGTAGGAAGTGTTTTAAACGGCCTGACGGACAGAAAGGCAACCGTCCATCTTGCCCTGGGCGCACTTTTTATAGAGTGGGCAAAGGATAATCACGTTTATATGACTGGCCCCGCTGAAGAAGTTTTTTGCGGCGATTTTCCTTTATAATGTAATATTTATTACCCGGGAGGTTTTTTCATGAAATTCATCGAAGCACAGCGACTGCAAAAATTGCCCCCTTACCTTTTTGCCCGTATTGAGCAGTTGATTGATCAGAAAAAAGCTCAGGGCGTGGATGTAATCAGCCTCGGCATTGGGGATCCGGACATGCCCACACCGGAGCACATAATCCAGGAATTGATCAAAGAAGCGAGAAACCCTGTCAACCACCAGTACCCTTCTTCTGTCGGCATGCTCGAATTCAGGCAGGCTGTGGCCAGGTGGTACAAGCGGCGTTTTGATGTCGAACTGGATCCGAAAAACGAAATAGTCAACCTGATCGGATCAAAGGAAGGAATTGCCCATATCTGCTGGTGCTACCTTGATCCCGGCGATATATCGCTGGTTCCCGATCCCGGTTACCCGGTATATGGAATCGGCTCCATACTTGCGGGCGCACAGCCGTACTATATGCCTCTCAAGGAAAAAAATAAATTTCTGCCCGATTTCTCGGAAATCCCGGCCGAAGTGGCCAAAAAGGCCAAGATGATGTTCCTTAATTATCCCAACAATCCCACCGGGGCAGTGGCAGATGAGCGTTTCTTCCAGGAAGCTGTCGCTTTTTCCAACGAGTTCGGGGTGCTTATCTGCCACGACTCGCCTTATACTGAAATAACCTACGACGGCTACCGGCATCCTTCCTTCTTGCAGGTTAAGGGCGGCAAAGAAGCAGGGATAGAATTTCATTCCATGTCCAAAACCTATAACATGACCGGCTGGCGCATCGGGTGGGCGGCCGGCGCCCCCGGCGTCATAAACGCTCTCGGGCGTTTTAAATCCAACATTGACTCCGGCCAGTTCCAGGCAATTCAGAAAGCTGCTGTCGCAGGGCTTGACGGAACTTATGGCGAACTGGAGAAA
>DMZI01000019.1:0-19163 GCA_003485325.1 Desulfotomaculum sp. | reverse complement strand
ATAACTGTTGATACCGAACGCTTAAAAGAAGCGATGGAAAGAATCAGACAAAACATCGGTAAGGTCAGCTTCTAATATAAAGATAGACCCCCTTGCTGCTAACTCGGCGCCAGCTTAAAGGATGAAAATTCATCAACAAAGGAAGGTCAATGCCTTAAGTACGATTTTGAGCCTTATTTATAAGACAAACACACGAGAACCGTCCCCCTGTATTTATAGTCCCCCTGTATTTATGAGCAATATTTTAGGAGGTTTGATGATGATACTGTCAGGACGAGCATTGGGGCTCAGCCCATCACCTACACTGGCCATCGACGCCCAGGCAAAAAAACTTATTGCATCCGGCGAGAGTGTTATTAATTTTGGAGCGGGTGAGCCGGATTTTGATACTCCGGAGCATATTAAACAGGCCGCTATCGAAGCTATCCGGAAAGGAATGACCAAATATACGCCGGTATCGGGAATCCCGGCCTTAAAACTGGCAATTGCTGAAAAGTTCAAAAGGGATAACGGTTTGGATTACCAGGCAGATCAAATTGTTGTCTCAGCCGGGGGCAAACACTGCCTGTATAACGCAATCCAGGTCCTCTGCGAAGCAGGCAGGGAGGTTATCGTCCCGGCGCCGTACTGGGTCAGTTACATTGAACAGATCAAGCTGGCCGGCGCCGTGCCCGTAATAGTAGAAACAAAAGCGGAAAACGGCTATAAATTGACTGTGGATAAATTAAAATCCGCGCTCAGCGAACGCTCTGCAATGCTTATTTTAAATTCCCCCTGCAACCCGACCGGTACGGTATACACCAGGAGTGAACTGACTGCGCTGGGTGAATTTTTAATAGATAAGGATATTACAATCATTTCGGATGAAATCTATGAAAAGCTTGTTTACGGCGGCAGCGAACATATCAGTATTGCTTCTGTCGACCCTGCCTTAAAGGAAAAGACGGTTTTAATCAGCGGTGTCTCGAAGGCATATTCAATGACCGGATGGCGTATTGGTTATTCAGCCTCCTGTTTGCCCGTTGCCAAGGCGATGTCCGACCTGCAGAGCCATTCGACTTCGAATCCGACATCCATTGCCCAGGCGGCGAGTGTAAGCGCCTTGACCGGAACTCAGGAACCATCGAAAAAAATGGTGATTGAATTTGAAAAGAGGAGGAATTATATGCATGAGAGGCTGACGGCAATAAAAGGCGTTGCCTGCCGCCTCTCTGAGGGCGCTTTCTACCTGTTTCCCTGTATTAAAAGCTATCTGGGATGCTCCTACAAAGGGAGACAGTTAAATAGCTCAACTGATCTGGCCGGCATCCTTTTGGAAGAGGCAAAGGTAGCCGTAGTTCCGGGAGTTGCCTTTGGCGACGACAGCTGCTTCCGCCTTTCTTACGCCACTTCTATGGAGAATATTATAGAAGGCCTCAACCGTATAGAAAATATTTTTAAAGATATTGATATTCAATAATAAAGATAACGGAGGAAGTTTCTTGCTTAGAAGCATGACCGGCTATGGCCGGGGAGAAGCAACAGCCTTGGGAAAAAAACTAACCATAGAGTTAAAGGCGGTAAACCACCGTTTCAGTGAAGTGGTTGTGCGACTGCCTAAAAGCATGAATCAACTGGAAGACAGGGTCCGACAATATATTCAGTCAAAGATTTCCCGCGGGCGTGTAGATTGCTATTTTACGGTGGAAGAGTCAGCCAGTAAAATTATGAAGGTGAAAGTTGACAAAAACCTTGCCACATCGTATTATAAGGCCATAAAAGAAGTATTTAGCGAATTGGGAATTTCCGGGGAAGTCGGTCCTGAACATATTTTATCTCTTCCCGGCTTGATAGCTTTGGAAGAACCTGATGATGACATTGAAAAATTTTGGCCGGTTATTCATCAGGTTCTTGAGGAAGCAGTCGGGTCTTTGTTGGAAATGCGCGACAAAGAGGGGAAGAGGCTTCAGGAAGATATCCGCTGCCGTACAGAAAAGATTAAACAGCTAAACACCGAGATAGAAAAAAGGGCGCCGCTGGTTACGCAGGAATACAGGGCACGCCTTAATCAACGCCTGCAGGAACTATTGCCCGAAAGCAGGGTTGACCCCGGAAGGATGGTTACCGAGGTAGCTTTTTTTGCGGAGCGTTCTAATATCACCGAAGAGAATGTACGCATTCAAAGCCACCTTTCACAATTGATCTCGTCTTTAGATGCAGAAGAACCTGTGGGGCGCAAACTTGATTTTCTAATCCAGGAAATCAACCGCGAGGTAAATACGATTGCTTCCAAAGCCAATGACTTACTGATCAGTCAAACTGCTGTCGAGGTTAAGAGTGAGCTTGAAAAAATTCGTGAACAAGTTCAAAATGTGGAGTAATTAAACATTCCACATTTTAAGAACAGGAGAGGAAACATGGATATTAAATTGATCAACATAGGGTTTGGAAATATAGTTTCGGCCAATCGCATAATAGCAATTGTCGGGCCTGAATCCGCTCCTATCAAAAGAATCATCAACGAGGCCCGTGATCGCGGCATGCTGGTGGACGCTACTTACGGCCGCCGTACAAGAGCCGTGATCATAACGGACAGCGACCATGTGATTTTATCAGCCGTCCAGCCCGAAACAGTGGCAAACCGCCTTGGCAGCAGGGAGGCACATTCTGCAGCAGCTGAAGAGCAGGAAAAATAAATAGGTTTGATATGATGGGACAGGGTATTTTAACTATACTGTCCGGGCCTTCCGGAGTAGGAAAAGGTACTGTGGCAAAGGCGCTGCTGGAAAAGGCGAAAGACCTGGTTTACTCCATATCTGCCACTACCCGTCTTCCCAGAGAGGGTGAAGTGAACGGGAGTAGTTATTATTTCCTTTCCGAAGATGAATTCCGCAAAAAGGCAGACCGTCAGGAATTTTTGGAATGGGCTCAAATTTACGGTAATTTCTATGGCACACTTCGGTTGCCGGTAGAACGCGCCCTGTCCTGCGGCAAAGATGTGCTTCTTGAGATAGACGTCCAGGGAGGCATACAGGTCAAGCAAAAAATTCCTCAAGCGGTTTTGATTTTTCTCCTTCCCCCAAGTCAGGATGAACTGGAATCCCGCTTAATAAGGAGAGCTAGTGAACCTGCAGCGGATATAAAAAAACGTTTGAACTGGGCGGAAGAAGAATTTGAATACCTTAAGCTTTACGATTACGCAATAGTTAACGACTGGGTTGATGAAGTTGTTTCAAAGATCCAATCGATCCTGGTGGCTGAGAAATGCCGTACCTGGCGGTTGAAATGAGGGGGCAAAATATATACCTGGGGGGAAAAGAATGAACAAACCATCCCTAGATGTTTTAATGAGTAAAGTTGATAACCGTTATACTCTCGTGGTCATTGCCGCCAAAAGAGCGCGTTTTATTACAGAAGCTGAAGAAAGCAGCAAGGTTACCAGCAATGGCAATAAACCTGTTACAACGGCTTTACATGATATAGCAGACGACAGGGTAAAATTTATGCATACGCGGCAGGGGAGGAAGTAACAAGATGCTGGCGGGTAAGTTTGTCACTCTCGGTATTACAGGCAGTATCGCTGCCTTTAAAGCGGCAAGTCTGGCTAGTTTATTGACCAAAACGGGGGTTGAGGTACATGTGGTAATGACAGACGCAGGCCAAAAATTCATAACACCCCTGACTTTTCAGGCGCTTACAAAAAATCATGTCCATACCGGTTCTTTTGGAAATCCGTCTGATTTCCAGATACCCCATATTGCGTTAGCCCAGAAAGCGGATTTAATTGCTATAGCTCCCGCAACGGCTAATATTTTGGGGAAAATAGCTCATGGAATTGCAGACGATCTTTTAACAACCATAGTAATGGCAGCTACCTGCCCTGTCTTGATCTGTCCCGCCATGAACGTTCACATGTACAACAATCCGGTCACACAGGCCAACCTGGCCCGGTTAAAAGAATTAAACTATCTGATCATGGAAGCAGGAACAGGGTACCTGGCCTGTGGTGAACATGGCCAGGGAAGGTTCCCCGAACCAGAACTGATCTGCCATCAGATTATTCGACTTATTTCACCGGCAGGGGACTTTAAGGGAATTTCCGTACTGATTACCGCCGGCGGGACAAGAGAACCGCTGGATCCTGTACGGTTTATTTCAAACAGGAGTTCGGGAAAAATGGGATTTGCCCTCGCCCGCTCCGCAGCAACAAGGGGCGCTGATGTTACACTGGTTTCCGCACCGACAAATTTAACCCCCCCGCCTGGAATAACTTTTATTCCGGTTGAAACTGCAACGGAAATGCAACGCGCCGTAGTAGATATTTTTCCAAACTTCGACGTAGTGATCAAAGCGGCCGCAGTTGCCGATTTCAGGCCTGCAAAACCATCGAAAAATAAGATTAAAAAAGATAAGGATAAGAACCTTCTTATTGAACTGGAAAAAAACACTGACATCCTGATGGAAATTGGGAAAATGAAAAAGCCCAATCAGGTGCTCGTTGGTTTTGCCGCTGAAACTGAAAACTTGATCGAGTCAGCGCGTCAAAAAATCGAGCAAAAAAATCTCGATCTGATAGTTACAAACGATATTACCGTTCCAGGAGCCGGCTTTGATTCGGACACAAATATTGTTAAAATAATCTACCGCAACGGTGAAATAGTAGATCTCCCGTTAATGGACAAGCTTGATGTAGCAGGCCGGATCCTTGACGCTGCATTGCTGCTGTACCGCAAATGCCCGGAACAGCAATAAAAACCTTCCAAACACAAGAGTTGCCTTTTGGGCAGGAGCAAGATATGCATGCCGAAGTTCTAATTAACCTGCCGGCACGACGGCTTGATCGAACTTTTTCCTACCGGATTCCGTCTGAACTCGAAGGACAGGTAATTACGGGCAGTCTTGTTCAGATCAGCTTTGGCAGGCAAAATATTGAAGGCTACGTTACCGGCCTGAGCGACCCAGATGAGTCTGAACCCGAAGGTATTAAGGATCTTACCGCAGTTATCGATAAGGGACCTGTTTTTACTCACGAACAGTTAAACCTTGCCTTATGGATGTCTTCGTATTACCTGTGTCCTACCGTCAGTGCGCTGCAAACAATTATTATGCCCCGGCTTGCCCATTCTTCAAGACAGGCGCCGGGTCTCTGGCCGTTAAAAACCCCGGAGATAGAGTCTCTTTTTAAGCGCGCGCCTTCGCAAAAAGCCGCCTGGGAAACCGCTTTATCCCAACCGGGCCTGACACGCCTTGAACTGGCTGCCGCAGCAAAAGTTTCCGTTTCAGCAATAGATGCATTAACAGCCAAGGGAATGTTAACCGCCAAAAAACGGGCCGGCAAAAATCCTTTTCCATTAAACAATTTTATTGAATCCCGGCCCTTCGATTTGACCGCCCAGCAGAAAACTGCTTTTGATTCGATCTTCGACCGTCTGAAAAAAAAAGAGCATCAGGTTTTTTTGCTTAACGGGATTACAGGAAGCGGGAAAACTGAAGTATACTGCCATGGTGTGTCCGCTGCGCTTGGAATGGGAAGACAGGCTTTGATCCTGGTGCCGGAAATTGCGCTTACACCGCAGATGCTGAACACTTTTTACTCCCGGTTCGGGGAACAGGTAGCAATCCTGCACAGCCGCCTTTCTGACGGAGAACGGCATGATGAATGGATGCGGATTAAGGAAGGCAGCGCAAATGTGGTCCTGGGAACACGCTCCGCTCTATTTGCCCCTGTTCAAAACCCGGGTCTAATAGTTATTGATGAAGAGCATGAACCCTCCTATAAACAGGAGGAAAGCCCGCGTTACCATGCGCGTACTACAGCCCTGGAGATTGCAAGAAACAAGGGAGCAGTCGCCGTTCTCGGAAGCGCGACGCCATCAGTGGAATCATTTTTCAGCGCTTTTTGCGCTGGAGCATACCAACTCCTTACAATCAGCGAACGTGTAGAAAAAAGATCCCTCCCCCAAGTTCATGTTGTTGACATGAGGAAGGAAATAAAAAAGGGCAACCAGGAGCTGTTCAGCCAGGCACTGCTCACTTTAATCAAGAATCGGTTGGGAAAAAACGAGCAGATTATTCTGTTCCTAAACAGGCGAGGGTTTTCAACTTTCATATCCTGCCGGGAATGCGGCCAGGTTATGAAATGCCCCCATTGTGACATATCACTGACCTACCATATTAACGGACGTCTAATCTGCCATTACTGCAATTATACAGCCGGCGCCCCAAGGTTCTGCCCGTCCTGCAAAAGCGGTTATATGAGCTATTTTGGAACGGGGACGCAGAAAATTGAATTTGAAATAAAGCGCCTTTTTCCTGACGCCAGGGTCCTGCGGATGGACAGCGATGTCACATCGCGCAAGGGCTCCCATCAAAAGATACTTGATGCTTTTTGTCAGGGTAAAGCAGATATCCTGATCGGTACCCAAATGATCGCCAAAGGCCTGGACATACCCGCAGTTACCCTTGTAGGCGTGGTAAACGCCGATTTAACGCTGTACATGCCTGATTTCCGGGCTGCTGAGAGAACTTTCCAGCTTCTTACCCAGGTAGCGGGGCGGACAGGCCGGAGCGATCGCGGAGGTGAAGTGCTGATTCAGACTCATTCACCGGAGCACTTCGCGATTACTTCAGCCAGTGAACATGATTACCAGTCCTTCTTTGAACAGGAAATAAAAAACAGGGAAATTTTAAATTACCCGCCCTTTTCATTCCTTGGCAGGTTCCTTGTTACGGGAACCGTACAGATGGAAGTAGAAAATACAGCCAATACTTTGTATAGTATAATGAGTAAAATTGTTAACAGTGAAGGGCTTTATAATCAGGTACAAATATTTAACGCAGTACCCGCCCCGGTAAGCAGGATTAAAAATCGCCACCGCTGGCACTTGATTTTTAAAGCATTACAGATTAAACAGCTTCAGGATATCTCAAGAGCTTGTCTTAACGAATTCGATCGGCGCTATCCATCTGCCAAAACTAGAATCATTGTTGACATAGAACCTCAGAATATGTTTTAAAGCGAAAGGGGAAAGCGGTTCTTGGCAGTCTATCAGATTATTAAATATGGTGAAGATAACGGGATTTTAAGAGAAAAGGCAAAGGTAATTACAGCAATAACACCAAGCATAAACAAACTGCTTGACGACCTGCGTGATACAATGTACAGCTATAAGGGCGTCGGCCTCGCCGCTCCGCAGATAGGTGTGTCCAAAAGGGCAATTGTAGTCGATACCGGCGAAAAACTTATTGAGTTGATCAACCCGGAAATATGCGAACAGTCCGGAAGCGATAATTCCGAAGAAGGATGTTTAAGCCTGCCGGGAATGGCCGGAGATGTCGTCAGGGCAGTCCGTGTACTGGTGAAGGGGCTTAACCGCAGCGGTGAGGAAATCAAAATAGAGGCCAAGGGTTATCAGGCCAGAGCGCTGCAGCATGAAATTGATCATCTTGAAGGAATTATATTTACCGATAAAGCAACCAATCTGCGAAAAGTAGCGGAATAAAGGAAGTTTTTAAGATGCGCGTTGTCTTTATGGGTACTCCTGTATTTGCCGTACCCTGTTTAAGAGCCCTTTTAAAAGAGCAGTTCCAGGTTGCCGGCGTTGTTACGCAGCCCGACCGCCCAAAGGGAAGAGGGCAAAAATATATTCCATGTGCGGTTAAAGAAGAGGCGGTTCTTCATGGGCTGGATATTTACCAGCCTTCAAATTTAAAGGATTCTGAGTTCATCAGACTGATGGAGGACCTGTCTCCGGAGGTAATTGTTGTTGTCGCTTATGGCAGGATTCTGCCCAAAGCAATTCTTGATCTGCCCGTTAGGGGATGCGTAAACGTCCACGCTTCTTTATTACCCAGGTACCGGGGCGCCGCCCCGATTCACCGGGCTATTATGAACGGCGAAGAAATAACTGGGATTACAACCATGCTCATCAATGAAAGCCTGGACAGCGGCGATATCCTGCTTCAGGAAGCAGTCCCGATCCAAAAAGAAGACACTGTTGGAACCCTGCACGACCGCCTGGCTTTACTGGGAGCAAAACTTCTTGTTAAAACCCTGAAGTTGCTGGAAGCCAATGATTTGAAACCCGTCCCCCAGGATCATTCAAAAGCCACCTATGCGCGCATTATCTCCTCCGAAGATGAGGTCCTTAACTGGAACGCCCCAGCCGGCACAATTTTTAATCACGTTAGAGGAATGGATCCCTGGCCCGGCGCCAAAACCGCCCTCGGCGATAAACTGCTCAAGATCTGGCGAGTGGAAGCCATTGATTCTGATTCTTTAAACGAAGGATCTTTACCGGGACAGGTGGTTGTTTCCGGCTCTGACGGCTTTGTGGTCCAGGCCAACCCGGGGCTTGTAGATGTGAAAGAACTGCAGCTGCAGGGCGGCAAACGGCTTCCGGCAGTTGATTTCTTGCGCGGCCACCCGGTCAGGACTGGAACCGTACTAGGTTAAAAGCGCAGAAAAATTAATTTTCACGCGGATCAATAATACAAGAAGTTAAAGGTAAATATATTCATAGAAGAGGTGAGTAAATGATCGACAAGAAAACTTTGAGAACAGTCCTTGATCTCGCTCTGGCCAACGGAGGAGATTTTGCGGATATTTTTGTGGAAAAGAAAATTTCTACCGGAATTTCGGCCGAGGGAGGAAAAATAGAACGGGTCCATTCCGGCATAGACGCCGGCGCCGGATTACGTGTTCTAGCCGGCGATATGACCGCCTATGCCTATACAAACGACCTGAGCAAGGAAAGCCTGATGGAGATTGCCAGGACAGTCGGCCGTACGGTCAAAACAGCCGACCGGAAAGAATACAATTTTGACCTGCGCAAGGTCAAACCTGCGGTGGACTTCTCTTTCCCGGAACGTCCCGACAAAGTGGAAACATCCCGCAAAGCGGCAATGGTTGAATGTGCGGATAAAGCGACGCGCCAGGTGAACAGCGAACTTATCAAGCAGGTGATGGTCGGTTATGGAGATGTTATCCAGCAGGTAACTATTGCCAACAGCGCAGGGGACTATGTTGAAGACGAACGCATCCGCACAAGATTCCTGGTCAATGCCGTCGCCGGAGACGGAGCGGTTATTCAAACAGGTTATGAAGCGGCAGGAAGTCTCGCCGGCTTTGATCTTTTAAAGCGCTTCCCACCGGATGAACTGGGCAGGAAGGCCGGTGAAAGGGCAATTCAGATGCTGCACGCCAAACCGGCTCCGGCAGGGAAGTTTCCCGTCGTGATGTCCGGAGAAGCGGGAGGCACTATGGTGCATGAGGCTTGCGGCCACGGGCTTGAAGCAGACCTTGTCCAGAAGAAACTTTCAGTGTATGCCGGAAAGATGGGTGAACAGGTAGCCTCCAAAGAAGCAACAGTTATAGATGACGCAACCCTGGCTGACCGTTACGGCTCATACCGTTTTGATGACGAAGGAACGCCTTCCCGCAAGGTAGTCCTGATCGAGGACGGAATTCTCAAAGACTATCTCTATGACAGGATGACTGCCGGAAGGGATGGAAAAAGCTCTAACGGCCATGGAAGGCGGGAATCGTACCAGCACAAACCGATCCCCCGTATGGGCAACACTTATATCGCTCCGGGCAAGGCCGATCCGGAAAAAATTATCGGTCAGATAAAAAACGGTCTGCTGGTTAAAAAAATGGGCGGCGGCCAGGTAAATACAACTACAGGCGATTTTGTTTTTGACGTTGCGGAAGGTTACCTAATTACTGACGGCCAGGTCGGTCCTATGGTAAGAGGGGCAACCCTGACCGGCAACGGACCTGAAGCGCTTAAAATCCTGGAAATGGTCGGCCGTGATTTAGGCTTTACAATCGGCACATGCGGAAAGGATGGCCAGGGGGTGCCGGTCAGCGATGCGCAGCCGACACTCCTAATCCGTGAACTTATTGTCGGAGGAACACAGGTTTCTTCAAACGGCCAGATCAGGCGCATTTAGCGCCAAAAAGGCTGTGGTTGTTGATATATTCAACGCTTCTGATTTTCTTTGACACAAGGTCTTTGACACAATTGCAAGGACACAAGTTGACGACACAAGCGACACAAGGGGACGGTTCTCCTGTGTTACCAAGCAAGGCGACACAAGGGCAAGCAAGGCGACACAAGGGGACGGTTCTCCTGTGTTACCAAGCAAGGGTAGACACAGGAGAACCGTCCCCTTGTGTCCCTTGTCCCCTTGTGTCCCTTGTGTCCCTTCTTGTGTCCCTTGTGTCCTTGTATCTCTCAGCGCGGCCTACTTGTTTGATACAAGTCTGACCATCAGGTCGGCCAGAATATGTCTTTCCCCTTCATCAGCTGCTGACCAGAGCTCTTTTACAGTCTTTTGCTCCGGATTGCCCGGGTTGACATTTTCAGCAAGCAAGTCACCCGCTTGCTGTGCTAAAGAAAGGATGCGCTCCCTGCCGATGCCCAACTCATCGGCAAATTCTACCGCCTGGCCTAAAAAACTCTTCCAGCCTTCCCATTCTGACATTACTTGTTTAAAATCCTCATTAACCATACAATTTCCTCCCTTGAGTAAGAAGCTTTTTTTATTGTGTTTATTTTCTTCCTTAAATATGCAGCAAGATACCCTTGCCAAAGATACACACAATTTTAATTAGAGCATATTTTTTATCTAGAAGGACTTACTTTTTCAAACATAAGTTTGCCAAAGAAGTTCAGGGAGGTTTTGAAATGAGGATCGGTGATATAGTAACACGGAGAGTTTTCGGCTCCGATGAACAATTTTGTATTCTCGGTTTCTATACGAAACAAGATTCCGGCGAGCGTGTGGCCATTCTTGCCATGCTCGATCCTTCTTCAGTGATAGAAGCGCGGGTCGAGGAATTATCGCCTGCATCTCTTAGAAGTATTTTTGCTTTGACTACCAACATCTACACCCATTAGGAGGGAAAAAGTTTAACTGGAAAAATACCGCAGTTTTCTCCGGCCAAAAAAGGAATACGACTGATTTTATTGAATAATACTACTTTGAGGAAAGGAGCGAAAAAGTAGTGTTGGATGAACAAGCATTATTAGATTTGGCCGAATCTGCGTGTAAGAGCGCCAAGCTGGCGGGAGCAGGCGAAGCCGAAGCTTACCTGAGCTATAACAAGGAATTTTCTACTGAAGTCCGTGACGGCCAGGTCGAGACAATAAAAATAGCCCTGGACCGGGGTTTGGGTTTGCGCGTCGTACAAAATGGAAGGGTTGGATTCGCTTATACTTCCGATTTGGAAAAGGATCCCTTGAAAAATATCGCTGATCAGTCAATAGCAAATGCCTGTGAAACAGCCGCCGATCCATACCGGATATTTCCATCTCCTTCTTCCCTTTACCCTGAACTGGACCTTTATGATCCGACAGTTACTAAAACTTCTGTCGAGGTAAAAATTGACCTTGCCAAGGCGATGGAAGAGGCCGCGCGGGCTTTTGACCCGCGGGTAAAGATAATAGAAAGCTCTAACTATCAGGACATCGAGGCCTGCGTGACCCTCGTCAACAGCAAGGGAATAAAGAATTCCTACCGGGCAACATACTGCGGAATTTACCTCTCCCTGGTAGCCGGAGAAGGGGAAGATCAGCAAACAGGATTTGCTATGGATTACCGCCTGCGGTTCGACGATCTCGATGCTGTGAAAACCGGTCGTGAGGCGGCCTTTCGCGCCGTCCGGATGTTAGGCGCAAAACCTGTTTCAACCCGAAAAACCACCGTCTTGTTTGATCCTCATGTAGCAGCCGGATTTCTGGATTTGCTCGGTCCCGCGCTCACTGCTGAAGCAGTTCAAAAAGGGCGTTCCCTTTTCCTGGGAAAAATCAACCGACGTGTTGCGGCACAGGCGGTAAACATTATTGACGACGGGATTTTGCCAGGCGGCATCGCTTCCGCTCCTTTTGACGGTGAAGGAGTTCAGATGTCCCGAAAGACATTAATAGAAGGGGGCATTCTTAAAGGATACCTGCACAACACTTACACAGCAGCCAAAGAAAACGGCGCCTCTACCGGAAATTGCATGCGGTCTTCTTATAAAAGCGCTCCGGATGTCGGGACTACAAACTTCTTCATCCAGCCCGGCGGTTATACAGCAGACGAACTGATCAATTCTACCGGAAGCGGTATTTATATAACTGAAGTTATCGGTATGCATACGGCAAACCCTATTTCAGGCGACTTCTCCGTGGGGGCTACGGGAATTTTAATTGAAAACGGCCAATTGACCCAACCTGTCAGGGGAATTGCCATTGCCGGCAATATTCAGGAAGTCCTTCAGCAAATCGATGGAATAGGCAGTGACCTTATTTTCTTTGGCGGTCATGGGTCACCCACAGTACGAATTGCCCAGATGGTCGTCAGCGGACATTAAAAGAAGGGAAGTTGCTTTTCTTGAAAATTTTAGTCCTTCACGGGCCAAACCTTAACCTGCTTGGAAAGCGTGAACCAGAGATTTACGGGTCTTTATCCCTGGAAACAATTAACTCGCTCCTGCGCCGGTTGGCAGCCGAACTAAATATTGAGCTTGAATGCCGCCAGTCAAATTCTGAAAGCGAATTAATAAACTGGCTTCACAATGCCGCGCCGGTAACAGATGCGGTAGTCTTTAATCCGGGAGCCTTTACGCATTACAGTTATGCACTGGCGGACGCCGCGGCGGCAATATCAGTTCCGGTTGTTGAAGTTCATCTGTCCAACATCTACGCCCGCGAACAGTTCCGCCGGCATTCCGTTATTTCCCCTGTAGCTGCAGGACAAATCAGCGGTTTTGGAGCAGAAAGCTATTTACTGGGTTTAAGGGCTGCGGTGAACCTTGTTAAGAAAGAGGAAAGATGAAAAGAAGAGTTGACCTTTTAAGAAACAAGCTGTACCAGAAGGGAATTGACGGCCTGCTTGTGATGAAGCCGGAAAACCGTAAATACCTGAGCGGATTTTCTGGTACTGCAGGCTCCCTGGTAGTTACCCAGGAGCAGCTTTTTCTGCTTACCGATTTCCGTTATATCGAACAGGCGGAACATGAATGCAAGCAGTGGCAGGTTATAGAAATAAGAACATCTACTTTTGACTCGCTGAAAAATTATTTGCCGGACTGGAAAATTTCGCGTCTGGGTTATGAAGAAGATTTTTTGACACACAAACAATTTCTTGAATTAAGTGAAAAGGTCCCCGATGGTTCCTTGATTCCCGCCGCCGGTACGGTGGAAGATTTGAGAATGATAAAAAGTCAGGAAGAGATCGCGCGGATGATAAATTCAGCCAGGATGGCTGATGAGGCTTTTGCGCATATTCTTAGTTTCCTCAAACCTGGCTGTACAGAGGTTGAAATATCTCTGGAAATGGAGTATTTTATGCGCAAAAGGGGGGCAAAACGAATCCCCTTTGATATTATCGTCGCTTCCGGAGTACGCGGGGCAATGCCCCATGGAGTGGCATCGGACAAGCTACTGCAGGCCGGTGATCTTGTAACAATGGATTTTGGGTGCGAGTTCAATGATTATTGTTCCGATATTACCAGAACTGTTTGCCTGGGCGCTCCTACGGAAATGCAGGAACATATTTACCGCATCGTTCTTGAAGCCCATGACGCAGGTATTAATTTAATCAGGCAGGGGGTAAAAGCCTCCGATGTGGATCAGGCAGCCCGCAGCGTTGTTGAAAGATATCATTTCGGCGAAAACTTTCGCCACAGCACAGGGCATGGAGTAGGGCTGATCGTACATGAAAGCCCCGTAATTTCATCTAAGGACGGGACTATACTCCAGGCAGGCATGGTAATAACTGTTGAACCGGGAATTTATCTTCCCGGCTGGGGCGGAGTGCGTATTGAAGACATGGTTCTGATCGAAGAAAATGGAGCGCGTCTGCTTACCCATACGCCCAGGGACTACCTGATGGTCTTATAGAATTTTTACAAGCAAATAAGTAATTTTTACAGCATAAGTGAAAGGAGGCGAAAACTTTGATTTCCACAAATGATTTTAAGACAGGCCTGACGATCAATATTGACGGCGACGTTTATCAGGTAATTGACTTTCAGCACGTAAAGCCCGGTAAAGGAGCAGCTTTCGTGCGCTGCAAAATCAAGAACCTGCGCACCGGATCAACTGTAGAAAGGACCTTTAACGCCGGGGAAAAAATACCTCGTGCGCACGTGGAAAGGCGCTCGGCTCAGTACCTGTATAATGACGAAAACAACCATTATTTTATGGACATGGAAACTTTTGAACAGATTTCGCTGAGCAAAGAGGAATTGGGTGATGCTGTTAAGTATATCAAGGAGAACATGACGATAAATGTATTGATGTTCCAGGGCAGTTCAATCGGTATAGATCTCCCCAATTTTGTTGAGTTAAAAGTTATTGAGACAACACCGGGTATAAAAGGCGATACAGCTTCCGGCGGATCCAAACCGGCCGTTCTGGAAACCGGCTACACTGTTCAGGTTCCCTTTTTTATTAATACCGGGGATATTCTTCAAATCGACACAAGAACAGGGCAATATCTGAAAAGGGCCTAGAGCGTTTCCGATGTTTAAGACCTCCATTCAAGTGAAATACTATAAAAGCCCGAAAAACTTATAAGCATAGTCAAGGGGGTTTTAAAATGGAAACGAGCGGGTTAAGATCAAAGGTAGCCTATTTACAGGGCCTTTTAAGCGGGCTGCGCCTGAATGAGGAATCCGGGGAAGGTCAGCTGATCAAAGAAATAATCGGCGTTTTGGATGCTTTTGCCGGCTCTGTAGAAGAATTGGACAAGTCCTGCAGTCACCTTAATGATTACCTGGAAAGTGTTGACGAAGATCTTTCTCTTCTTGAGGACAAATTCTACGACGAGGAAGATGAACTCTCCGACGACACTGATTATATAGAAGTAGAGTGTCCGGACTGCGCCGAAAAAGTTTACATCGATCCTGAAATTTTGGATGATGATGAAGTTTTCGAGATTGCCTGCCCGAACTGCAGCAGAGTTGTTTTTATAAATGAGGATAATCATATTTCCGGACAAGAGCATGGAATGATTCAAATGAGCGCAAGTTCCCCTGAAGAAGATATTTGAAATTTTTATACAGGTTCGCTAACCGATAAAATCCCTGTCAAGGACCATCTCAAATTTGGTCCTTTTTTTTTGCGTCAAAACGTACAGGTCTAAAATGCCCCCCGATCCCATATTTATGAGATATAAGAAGGGGGGACAAACAGGTGAGCCGTTTAGTCTACTCTACAGACAATTGCCGGGTTACTATAAAACCCTCCCCCTGGCAGGAAGTCACAAAGGTACTGCCGGCAAGTATTCGCAGCATAATTAGCGGCCTGCCGCTGAATATTCTCGAAAAACTTGAAGAAATACGCCTGCGGCAAAACAGGCCCTTAATCCTGGGTTTGTCCGACGGAGATATTCTCCTTGGTATTAACGGAAAACCTGCCGTTGAACCCCTGGATTGTTATTTGGTAACGGCGGATGATATACAGCGGGTTACTCAATTAATCAGCGGTTGTTCTCTATATGCGTTTGACGAGGAACTGAAAAACGGTTTCATAACTTTGCCCGGAGGACACAGGGTTGGTTTAACAGGAAAAACGGTTCTTGAAAACGGACGGGTCAGGACGCTTAAATATATCACCGGCCTGAATATAAGGATCTCACGGGAGGTTAAGGGCGCTGCCTCTCCTTTGCTTCCATTCATAATTGATCAAAGAGACCAAAGCGTGCTTAACACCCTTCTCTTTTCCCCGCCCCGCTGCGGTAAAACCACCATGTTGCGTGATATCATCAGGCAATTAAGCAACGGCATCCCTGAATTAAATTTCAGGGGAGTAGTTGTCGGCGTGGTTGATGAGCGGTCTGAACTGGCAGGTTGCTGGCAGGGCGTGCCCCAGCGGGAAGTCGGAATCCGCACGGATGTCCTGGACGGATGCCGCAAGTCAGAAGGAATGTTTATGCTCCTGCGCTCTATGGCCCCGCGTGTAATTGCTACAGATGAAATCGGTACTGATGAGGACTTTGCCGCCCTGGAAGGAGTTTTTAACGCAGGGGTTAAGGTGCTTACTACCGTACATGCGGCTTCCCTTGCGGAACTTAACCAGAGGCCGGCCTTACGCAATCTCTTGAATATGAAAGTAATTGAACGTTTTGTTTTATTGGGCCGTTCAAAAAATATTGGAACCATAGAGGAAATAATCGACGGCAGAACAATGCTTCCGCTGCCTGGAAAAGAGGTGGAACAATGCTTAAAATACTTGCCTGCCTTGTAATTGTTTCAGCCGGAGGAATCTGCGGAATGCTGGTCGCCAGGGGTTATTCCTTAAGGCCGGTCGAACTGCGTTCTTTAAAATCCGCCCTGCAGATGCTGGAAACGGAGATTACCTATGCCGCTACGCCCCTGGCCGAGGCGCTTGGCCTGGTTGCAGCAAGGACGGATTGCCGGTTGGCGCCTTTGTTTGAGGAAACACGCAAAGAATTATTATCCATGTCGGGATGTACGGCAAAGGAAGCATGGGAAAAGGCGCTTTTTAAATTTTACCCCCGTTCGTCACTGATTGGCTGCGATATATCTATCCTGCGCAGCCTCGGCGGAGCCCTCGGAATTTCGGACAGCTCCGGCCAGAGCAAACACCTCAGGCTGGCCATGGAGCAGATCGGGGCGGAGCTGGAAAAAGCTGAAGTCAGCGCCTTACAACACGTTAAATTATGGAATTACCTTGGTTTCCTGGGCGGTCTTGTAATAGTGCTTATCTTTTATTAAAAAGGGGGGGGTTAAATGACGGGGTTTGATATCAGTATCGTCTTTAAAATCGTTGGCTTGGGAATCCTGGTTGGCGCGGCTCAATATGTTCTCAAATGTTCTAACAAGGAAGAATACGCCTTCATTGCAACACTTGCAGGCTTGGGCATCGTCCTGTTCTGGGTTGTTCAGCTCCTGGGAGTTTTCTTCGAACAGGTAAAATCGGTTTTTAAACTTTTTTAGACTTGAGGAGAGAAACACCTTGGACATTATGCAGATTGTAGGGATTGGAATAGTGGCGGCAGTTCTGGCGGTTACAATCCGTCAGAACAAGCCGGAGATTGCCATTGGCCTTAGCATCGCAACCGGAATTATCATTTTTCTTGCAGTTATCGGGAAAATCGGGTCCGTTATTGACGTCCTTAAGGAACTATCCGACCGGGCAAATTTAAGCACGGTTTATCTGGCAACCATTTTAAAGATCATCGCTATCGCCTATATAGCGGAATTTGGTTCGCAAATTTGCAGGGACGCCGGTGAAGGAGCGCTTGCGGTTAAAATAGAGTTCGCCGCCAAGATACTCGTGCTCATTCTTGCCGTACCTATCGTAGTGGCAGTTCTGCAGGCGCTGTTGAAATTAGTCCCATGAGGTGAAAACGGTTGAATTTTTCAAAACTTTCGGTGCTTTTGTTTCTAATTGTATTTTACCTGCTGCCCGTTCCGTTTGCGTGTGCGCTCGGCTGGACTGCCGCGGCTGGTCAAAATGGAAGTATTCAGCCAGGATCAGGAAATGCTGCTGGCGGCGGTCAGCAAGAACCCGAGCTTAACCTGCGCGAGGTGGAAAAATATATTGACCGGGTCGACACGGATATAAAATCGGCCGTCCCAGGTTTAAGCTTTAAAGACATGTTTTTTAAAATTATCAGGGGCGATGTTTCGTGGAAACCTGCTGAAGTTTTCAACAATCTGCTGAAATATCTGTTCAAAGAAGTTGCGGCCAATACTTCGCTGCTTAGCAAGCTGATTGTCTTAACGATGATCTGCGCCGTACTGCATAACCTGACCAGCGCTTTCGACAGAGGCACTACCGGACAGTTAAGCTATCTTGTTATATACCTGGTGCTGGCGACTATCGCAATAGGCTCTTTTGCCCTGGCCATAAATACCGGCAGAGAACTGGTTGATCAGATGGTCTCCTTTATGCAGGCAATTATGCCTCTTCTGCTTACGCTGCTTGTGGCAATGGGAGGGGTGGCTTCGGCGGCAATTTTCCACCCGGTAATTTTAATCAGCCTGACAATCATCGGGACCCTGACCAAGAATGTTGTGCTGCCCCTGATTTTTTTCAGCGCTGTTTTGGGAATCGCAGATAATCTTTCCGCCAATTTTAAGGTCTCCCGGCTGGCCGGCCTTTTAAAAACTGTAGCCATGGGCCTGTTGGGAATATTCAGCACGATCTTTCTGGGAATCCTGGCCATACAGGGCGTAGCCGGCGCGGTGGGTGACGGGGTAACCTTAAGGACGGCAAAGTTTGCCATAAATGCTTTCATACCTGTTGTCGGAGGCATGTTTTCAGACGCTCTGGAGTCGGTCATAAGTTCCTCATTACTAATTAAAAACGCTGCCGGAATAGCCGGAATGATATCCATCTTGCTGATTATGGGTCTGCCGATGCTTAAAATAATCAGCCTGTCCTTCATTTATAAGCTGGCCGGGGCGCTGGTGCAACCCGTAGCGGAAGGGCAGGTGGTAGACTGCTTAAACGAGATGGGTTCAAGCCTGATTCTGGTCTTTGCCGCTGTCGGCGTCGTTGGCCTGCTGTTCTTTTTCTCTATTACCGTACTTATCGGGGTCGGCAATATGACGGTTATGCTGCGCTGATAATTATCTCAAGCTAAGGGATGAAAATGGAAGCTATTCGTTTGCTTGTTCAAAATCTTATCGTAATAATCATGCTCGCTGTTTTTCTGGAAATGTTTCTCCCCCAAAGCGATCTTCGACGCTATGTCAGACTGGTTATGGGTCTTCTGATTATCGTGGCGGTACTGCAGGCAATAAGCAGCCTGGCCAAAAGCAATTGGCAGCAGGCGCTGCCTGAACAAGCCATCAGCGCGGAAAGTCCGTGGTCTCCCAGCTTAAGCGAGATTACGGCGGCTGGGGAGAATCTAAATAAAGATCAAAGGGCTCAGGCTCAGGAGAAGTACCGGCAGTCGCTTGCCCGCCAGGTAAGCGCCCTGGCGGGTATAAAATCGGATGTTGAAGTTATTTCTGCAGAAGTCCAAACATACGATGAACCCGACAGCCAAAAACTGGGGCAGATAAAGAAGATAACGCTTCTTCTTAGAAACAATCCCTCTCCTGCGGAAGGCGAAAAAAAATCAATTATCAGGCCCGTTGAAATAAAAAATGGGGAAAAAGCCCCCGATTCAGGAATTAAAGTTAAAAATCAAAAAAAAGGATCGCAAATTTCCAT
>DMZI01000064.1:17988-30242 GCA_003485325.1 Desulfotomaculum sp. | reverse complement strand
GGGAGGCTGTTATTACTACCGGATTAAAGACTCGATCTCTTTTTGTAATTCCCAGTCTGGCTGGTTTGGAAGTCACTGCTATTTAGTTATTTTTCCACTTTGCGAAGATATTTGGATTTAACGGCCTAAAGGAAGTGCGTGCTGGTTATGGCTTTGATATATTGCCCTGAATGCAAAAAGCAAATATCCGATAAGGCTGAGAGTTGCCCGCATTGCGGGTTGCCCAGAGCATATTTCACACAAAAGAGCAATCAAGGGAAGGTCATCCTGGCAGAGAAACAAAATAATGATCCTGCTGAAGATTATAAAACTCTGCGTAATATGTTGATTTCTTTTGATAAAGATTATAATGAGATTTTTAACACGCAAAGATACATACCGTCTTCCACCGCAAAAAATTTTTATAAAAATTATGTTTATTACCTGGGTGTGCTTAAAGACCCTATGGTTAAACAATATATTGCAAATATGTCTGTTGCCATAGGCTTTAATGCCGAGCAAAGCAACCGTTTCGTCTCAGCGATGGAGGACTTTTTTGAAAGAGTTGATAGATTTAATGAAAAGTTTATAGAGAAAAACCTAATAACATACAAGGAATACTTTGACAATATTTTAAAGTCGGTTGACGCTAATGTTCGTTTAGACGATGAGCAGCGCAAGGCTGTTTTGACCGATGAAGATTATTGCCTGCTAATAGCGGGAGCCGGCGCTGGAAAAACAACTACAATGGCTGCCAAAGTTAAATATTTAGTTGATAAGCAAATGGTTGCGCCACAAGACATTATAGTAATTTCATATACAAATAAGGCCATAGATGAGCTCAAAGAGCGAATTAATCTTAAACTCAATATCCCTGTAAAAGTATGCACTTTCCATTCATTCGGATATGAAATACTCCGCAAATCCAGCGATGTGCCGCCTAATGTAAACTACAGGGCTTATAACATTATTTTTGATTATCTTTCAAAGAAAGTTTTTAATAATAAACGGTTACTTTCAAATCTTGTTAAATTTTTGGGCTATTATTTTGATATACCGGAAGACATTTTTAAAATTAATTCGCTAAATGATTACTGCGCTTACAAAGCAAGTCTTGATTACGAAACAATAAAAAGCAGGCTTGGAGAGTATATTAAAACCATTACTCTTAAGAGGACAAAAAAGACGAGAACTATCACCGGTGAATTTTTAAGATCCGTCCAGGAGGTGCAGATAGCAAATTTTTTATATCTAAATAGTATTGATTATGAATATGAAAAACCGTATGAATACCCGTTGCCCGGCGCAAATAAGATGTATACCCCAGACTTCTTTATCAGGCAGGGTGAAAAGGAGTGCTATTTGGAGCATTTTGGAATCACTGAAAATTTCCAAAGCGATATTTACAATAAGTCTCAACTGGAAAAGTATATACGTCATATTGTTGCAAAGAGAAAATTGCATAAGTTAAAAGAAACAACACTGATTCAGACTTGGTCCCAGTATAATGATAAACGTTCTCTGATGGAACATCTAAACGATGAACTGAACAAAAACGGCTTTATCATGACGCCACGGGATAATGAAGAAGTCTATAGGAAATTGACAGAAACAGGCAAGGACAGATATGTTTTTAAACTTATTATGTTTATGATTGAATTTATAGAGAAGTATAAAACCTGCGGTTATGATGAGGCCGGGTTTAAAGTGCTTAGAAATAAAACTGATAATGTGAGGAGCCTCCTTTTTTTAGATATAGCGGAAGAGGTCTATAGTTATTATCAAGATGAATTAAGAAGAAACAACCAGATAGATTTTTCTGATATGATTAACGATGCTGAAAAAATATTATATGAAATGAGCCAGTCTAATTACAAACCCTCATATAAATACATTATTATTGATGAGTTTCAGGACATAGCCCGTCAGAGATTTAACCTTACCAAATCGCTTGTTGATGTAACAGGGGCTAAAGTTGTTGCCGTAGGTGATGACTGGCAGTCGATTTACGCTTTTGCTGGATCTGACATTACTCTGTTTCAAAAGTTTTTGGAACTTATGGGTAATGGAAAGGAAATGCAGATTACACATACTTACAGGAATTCACAGGAGCTTATTGATATTGCCGGCAAATTCGTTCAAAAAAACTCATCACAAATTAAGAAACACCTTATATCCCCAAAACGGCTGGAAAACCCGGTTATTGTCGAGTGTTTTGAGGATACCTCAAATTACTATAAAAACTGGACTTCTAAAATCGAAGAGGTTGTAGGGAAAATAGTAGCTGAATATGGACGTAGAACATCAATCTTAATGATTGGCAGATATAATTTCGACCTGGATATGCTCCTCCGTTACGGAAATTTTGAAGAGATAAAGAAAACTAAATTGAGGTGTTCAAAATACCCGTACGCGAATATTTCTTTTTTAACTGCCCATAGTTCGAAGGGACTTGGATTTGACAATGTAATACTTGTTAATATGATAGAGGCGAAGTTTGGGTTTCCGTCACAGCTTGAAGACGATCCGATAATGAAACTGGTTACATATACAGATAATACTGTGCCCTATGCGGAGGAAAGGCGTCTTTTTTATGTGGCTATGACACGCACCAAAAATAGAGTATATATGATAACGCCGCGAAAGAGGCCGTCCCGCTTTGTAACTGAGTTAATACAGGATTTCAATATCCCGCACGATGCAGATATAAATATGGAAATAGTCGAGAGGTATACCTTGAAATGTCCTATTTGCCGATCACCACTTAAATATGAGAACAATAAAAACTATGGTATTCCTTTATACATGTGTACCAACGAGCCGGAGATATGTGATTTTATGACAAATGATAAGGTGGCGCCTCATGATATATATAAATGTCCTAAATGCGCCGACGGCTACATGATAGTAAAGAAGAACAAAAACGATGAAAGCAGGTTTTATGGATGCACGAATTATGACAGGACGCAAAAAGGTTGTAGAAATATTGTCAATATACCAACCCGCTCTATAAAAAATTCTTTCCAATAAGCCTTCGTCTACCTGTGATTCCGATCCAAGCAAGCTGGTAATGTAACTCACTGCTCCAGCACTATAATGGGATTAAAGAAAGCCCACAGGCCAGCGCCATCAAACGCCGCCCCATCACAAGCTACTCCTACCCATACCGGGCCGGGTACCGCGCCAAACCATCCCCCGCCAGGCCACTGCCGGCCCAGCTCCTGTGCATCTGCCCGCCAGCCTTCACCTTGCCCGCAGCATTGGCGCCGTACCCGCCCCTGGCCATACCGTTCACAGATAAGCTGCTTTCCCCTTGGAACCTGGCTGCCGGTCCCCTCCAAAGCCGCGCCGTGTAGCCGGCGAAGCTGCACTTGTCAATCCTTCAGGGAGTACGGCGCCGGCCACACCGCGCTTACCTGGCTACTATGTCCCGCCAGTGCAAACCTTCCGCCTCAGTTTGATTAACAAAGGAAGCCCCGCATCACCAGTCCCAGCATTAAGGATTGACTCAAGAGGTCGGGCCTGGTCATGCGGGCCTTTATCTTACCTGCGCATGTCATTCTCCGGGGTCCTTTGCATGTCGGCCAGAGCGCCGTAAGCCGGGCTCTGGGGTCATCCTTTCCCTGCGCCCTGGCCAGTCTTACGGGTCCTGAGGCCTCCGCCCGTGCGCTTCGTTCCTGCCGGCAGCATCAGGGCCTGGCTTTGCAGTCGCCGGCATCCGCTCCGGCACCGGCTCCGGCCGCCCGGTTTGGCGCGTCGCCGGCAAGCCGGCCACGCTTGGTCAAACTGACGGGTCAATTTGCCGCCGGGTGGCAGAGGGTAGCAGTGGCCAGCCCTCAAGGGAAAAGCGCCGGCTGCGGCGCAGACTCTTTGGGAAGGCCGCAGTTGCGGCCCGGGTAACTCCGGCGCAGCTGCGCCGGGGAAGTAGATGCTGGCGCTAAATTCTTCTTCATTACAGAGGGAGTCATAAATTGGTTTTAGAAATAATATGATTTGGTTCATCACATCTTTAAAATATTCCGGGCTACTTACCCGGATTCTCCGTATATAATTGCTCCATTCACGTTGCTTTTCGGCACTGTTGATAAAAGGGTCTTGAAAGATTGGTTGCTCTCTTTCTATGGTTGTTTTTCTTCTTTGGAAAGTTTGAGATATTGCTTCCTGGAGAACTCTGCCTTCAAAGTCCTTGCTTTTTGAAAGATTGTAGATATCATAAAAATCCTTCATCCTACTGTTTAAAAGGGATAGTCTAATCATTGCTTCAAATTTTTCTGCTATGGATGATTCCAGGGAATATGCCTTAATTACTGGTATTTGGTCTGTTTTGAGGAGAACAGGGAATTCAATATCTTTTGGTCTTATTACAACATCTCCAAAACCAATGTCGATTTGAAGACGGTTTTTGACTCTTCCGATATAAAAATCTTTCCCGCATGTATTGGTTTAAAATTGAATTAAACTCAATATCTTTTTCCCGGGCTATGTTTCTAAGCCTGGCCAATATTGAAGCCTGTTTATTCTTTATTTCACTCATAACAGGAGCTCAAAATACGTCTCAATCTGCTTGGTCACCCCGCAAATTTTCGCGTATCTCATTAACAGATTCAGGTTGCGGTTATGGTTTTTAATATATTCTAACATCATTTCCTTAATAATATCTTTTCCTATCTTTTTACGGTGCTTTATACAATCACAAATGGTTTTCTCTTTATTGTATATTTTTACCTCGTGTTTACCGAATTTTATTTTTTCAATACCTGCGCCGAAAATTTCCGGTGAAAAATAGTATAGCTTAACCGGCGGGTAATCGGGCAGTTTAACTCTCGATTTCCTGTTGACAGCCACAGATACTTCCCAGGGATTATGGGTAGTCAGGTTGTGGTAGGCGAGAGCCGAAAGTAAGCAGATAACACCGTTTGGAATAGCCATCGCTACATCGAGAAGGGAGGATCCAGCGTTGTCTTTCATGTCAACCCAGCGGTAGAGGCCTCTTTTTATACGCTCAATCTCGCCCTTTTCCAGAAGCTCATTGAGATATATATTATGGATACCGACCCTGGTTATGTCTTTAGTATGGGCATAGCCAGCACTGTTCTTAAAAATATTGTATATCTTTTTATAGATCTCATCTTTCATTTCATTACACATCCTGATAAAACGATCGGCATTATTTTGTGTTAACATTAGGTATTAAAATATATTAACCTTAACAAAGGCAAATACATAGATAGAACATAGATTATGGCCGCTGCTTTGTCTCTGATAAATACTAAGGACAATATAGATAATTGCCGAGTGTTATATCATAATTATAACCGCTTTTAGGAAAAAAGAAAGATGTTTTTTTGCTTCCGGGCAATAGTAAATTAATAAATTATTCTTAAGAATATAATGCAGGCGGATATCTGGCAAAGGCATGGTTTCAATTCCAGATCGACAATACATGTGCAGCGCAAGTATATTACACTTACATTTTTATATTAACTCCCTTGTCTAACTCTTGAAAAAAGCCTTTTTAGAGCATGCTTTTCAGCTGTGGATTTGATACGGTACGGTCCGCCTCCAGCAGATTTGTTACCAATCTTTGATACAATGAGAAAGCCCAGAACTACTGGGCTTTTTGACATTCCGGGGCAATATAAAGCATCGTTTTCGGACGGTGCCAAAATACCATTAACATACAGACATAGCACATAATCCCTGGAAAAACATTCTCAAAAAATGATGAAAACTGTTCTTTGATAAGCAGGAACATGCACCTCTTTCTGTGGAATTCTTCCTCAGATGATCTTGAGGGGGATTCAACATTGGCTCCATTTATTGTTAAAATTGATCCGTACGAGATCGAAAAAACTCTAAACAGGATGTTCTCTCCAGAATGGCTGAGGGATACGGCAGCCAAAGCCGGATATGTCCAGCGCAGCCGGAAAATCGATCCGGCGACCCTGTTCTGGATTCTGGTTCTTGGTTTTGGAGTTGGGGTGCAGCGCACCCTCGCCTCTTTAAGAAGGGCCTACGAGACCGCAGCGGCGGAAACGCTTGTCCCGTCCGCCTTTTATTATCGTTTTAATAAAGGTCTTATAGCCTTTCTCAAAGAGTGTCTGGCACACGGCATAGCAGATCTCGCCACCTCATATCAGCCTCACCATTTCAGATAAACTACAGGGTTTCAAGGATATTATTGTGGCAGACGGCACGGTCATCAAGTTGCACGATAAATTGGCCAAACAATTCCCTGGCGCGAGGCACAAGGCCGAGCTCAAGATTCATACCGCCATCGGACTCACGTGCTGGTTTTTCCCCCGGTTGACGAGGACGATAAATTTCATATCCTCTCCTTCTTCTGGATACCGGAGGATAACCTTGACCTGCGGGTACGGCGTGATCATGTCCCTTATGATACCTGGAAACAGCAGGGATTTCTGAAAACCACCGAGGGCAACGTGGTCCATTATGGCTTTATCGAAGCCTTTATCGAGGAGCTTGGCGCCATATGCAACATTAAAGAAATTGCCTTTGACCGCTGGGGAGCGGTGCAGATGACGCAGAACTTGGAAGGGCTGGGTTTTACGGTGGTACCGTTCGGCCAGGGTTTCAAGGATATGTCCCCGCCGACCAAGGAACTGATGAAACTGACCCTGGAAGAAAAGATCGCCCATGGCGGGCATCCGGTTCTTCGCTGGATGATAGATAATATCTTTGTTAAAACTGACCCGGCCGGAAACATAAAGCCTGACAAGGAAAAGTCCACCGAGCGGATTGACGGCGCTGTTGCACTGATCATGGCGCTTGACAGAGCTCTTAGAAATCAAGGAAGTACGGGGGCTTCTGTATATGATGAGCGGGGCCTGCTTTTTTTGTAGATTACAGGCTTTCTAGACGCACATAACTAAATCCTTTTATCGGCGCTGTTGAATTTTACCAATAATAATGCTACAATAATAACAGCAATCTGGAAAGGAGAAATGTTATGCCCAACATCAAACCTATATCTGATTTAAGAAATTATAACGAAGTGCTGCGTAACATAGAAGTGGGTTCGCCTGTCTTTTTGACCAAAAATGGCCGTGGCCGCTATGTGGTTATGGATATACAAGAATATGAAAAGATGCAGGCAACCTTAAAATTTCTTGCAGAACTGGCCAGAGGCGAAAAGGAAGGGCGCGAGCACGGGTGGTTAAGCATTGACGAACTTGAAACATCCCTGGGAGTAGCAAATGGTTAGTATTAAAATCTCCCCCAGAGCGCAAAAAGATATGCTGGAGATAAAAGAATATATATCCGGGGAACTGTGTAACCCCATAGCGGCAAATAACGTTCTGTCCATAATCACCAAACGAATCCGAGAGCTTGCGGAATTTCCCCTGGTTGGCGCGCCGCTGTCATCTATTATTGATTTTGAAACCGGCTATCGTTTCCTTGTGTGCGGGCAATATACAGTTTTTTACCGCTATGAAGATGATACTGTATATGTGGATAGAGTGCTTTATGGCAGGCGAGACTTTATGAGAATCCTCTTTGGGGATGTTGCGGAGGGAGAAGGAAACTAACGGACAAACCTGGATTTTAATATTAAGAGCATCGCGTAGGCGGTGCTTTTTTCATGCCTACTTTCAGGAGAAACATTAATAAAAATACCAATTTTATCTGCTTTGTTAAAGCCCCGGGCCAGTCCTAAAAATAGCCTGTATGGCAGCACATACAGCTTTTTCTTCGGCGGAACCGCCAGCGGCAAAACCGTCAATGAAAGAACGGCCATGCATACCACCGCCGTATATGCCTGCGTGCGAATCCTGGCGGAAACCATCGCCAGCCTGCCGCTCAATGTTTACCGGTCCACGAACAATGGCAAGCGGCCTGACCCCCTAAAATTGGACAATTAGTCTTTGTTGCTAACTATTTCTTATGGTAAAGCGAATGATCTCGGAAACCAAAATTAACCAGCGGCACCTAGCAGGTAATAAATAACAGTATAGTCACAAACATACAATAAAAGCTGAAAAACACGTTCCTTAAGAACTCCATAGAGTTGATTTATGGGTGGCCGGCAGACCTAACCGGAAAAAAGGCAATAGCCAAATAGCCAACCAGCCCGGCAAAAACCAAAAATTTTTTACCGGGAGAGGATTGTGATCGGGCGCTTAAGCTACGCGGCCTGCGCGATCCCGATAATTTCGGCCAAAGTTACCTGGGACTGAGCAACCCAAGCGTCCAGGTGCTGATTGATCGCCCCCAGGGTAAGCCGCCAGAAGATCCTTCTTTTGGCTTAAGTGCCCTGGTCCTTTCCAACCGGTAGTCAATCTTCTGGCGCTTGTTCGTCCGTTCGGAAGTAGTCCGCCGGGCGTACACCTTCTTCCAGGCTTTCGAATTCCGGGGTGTTTTGGGGAAAAGCCTTAAATCCCACTCCTGCTTGGTGTAGACAACTCTTCCGTACCTGGAAGGGGAGCATTTCTGGGTAGAGGTCTCTTAGCTCACACAAGGCCCTTAAACCCAGTACGCTATCGTGCCGAGAAGCTTGGCCCATCCCAATGTAAATCGGGAGATCGTGAAAACTATCCGCTGCGGTAATTTCATAAGCAGTATAACCAAAGACCCATCTCTCCCGGTAGCTGTCCCAACCTAAAGAATGCTTCCGGATCGGAGAAGCGGCGCTTGCAGTCGCAAGTTCCCTCGCACCGGCAGAGCTTTTTCCCGTAAGGCCGGCCCCCGGTTGGGTAAAGGGAGCCGTCTCCGGAAATGGTGAGCTTTTCGGGATCACCCAAAAGACCCCGTTTGGCCGAAGGGATGACTAACCGCCACGCCTAGAATCCGGTTCAGAATCTTTTCCGGTTTACTTTCGAACATTCTGCCCCGTAACAAATATTTCACGATCATTTTCACGATTTCCGGGTGCTTGGGCGGCAGTTTTTCCCCGGCTTTGAGTTTCTTTTTCGACTTACGATTGAATTTCTTGACCTTGCCCGGTTTTGGGGCCAGCCAGAAGCGGTCTAAAAAGTCGTAGTAAGTGCCCACTCCGGGGATCTTCCCTGGGACAAAACCACAGATAATTGCCAGGATGTCGTCGTTACGCAGTCTTTCCACCCACGAATCAACGCTCTCTTCGCGGCACTCAACCATCATAATCAAAGGACGCAAGAGCTTCGGCTGGTTCTCCGCCGGGCGGCCAGTGGAGGCATAGCATGGGCCGAGTTCTCCGCTTAAGTTCGTCTAAATCCAACAGCCAGAGTTTCTTGATGCCGTCTTGGTGATTCACAATGCTTTGCAGGTATACCGGCCAGCGCATCTTAAGTTCGTGCGAAACATATTGCCGGTACTCTGGATGTGGTCGCCATTTGCCAAGCAATTTCATCCCCCCCCCATTATTTAGCGGTGCTGGTAATTAATGCCTCCAATTCGATTTTTGGGGGAATGAAAAAATCAAGTCCCGAATTCATTAATCCGGGACTCTTATCAAATAAAATGTTTCAACTGCTCCCGATATCTTTATAAATCACAAAATATCGTGCCAATCGATATTGGGGGTGAAGCTGAAAAATTGGGGTAAAAGAAAGGCTTTAGCGGAGGCTCACGAGAGTTTCCGAGAAGGTACTAAATACAAAAGGAGGTCTTAATTTGCGCAAAAATTTACTGACGTTAATTGTCTTGGCGTTTTTGTTAACAATCTTTGCGTTTCCGGTATTTGCTGCTTCTCCCGCAATATATGTTGACGGCGCTTTATTGTCTTCTGATGTTCCTCCTGTTGTTGAAAACGGCACAACCCTTGTTCCCTTACGTGTCATTTTCCAATCTCTCGGCGCCCAGGTGAACTGGGACGGCAATACCAAAACAGTGATTGCTGTAAAAGGGAATATAACGATTAAGCTTACGATTGGAAGTCAAACAGCTTATAAAAACAATGTTCCGCTGTCAATATGTATGGTGAATTAATAGGCGTTCATTTTGCAGGCTACATAGCGAAGGATTTTAACTTTGCCATTCCGGCCGACTTTTATTATTACCTGTCTCAAATGCCAGATGGTTATAGCTTAGCTGATGATTGGTACAGTTTCTATTCCGAAGAATGGGACTGGTATCGTGAACGGTTAACGATTGTTGACCTGCCGGAGATTCAAAGTCCTCAATACATGGCCGCGCATATTCAAGTTCAGGTGCTGCCGCAACTGGCCGCCCTTCGACAGGAAATTGCCTCTTACTATCCCCGGTATTCTGACGTACAGGAACTAAAACGTCTGTTCCTCGCCGCCCTAGATACTGAATATGAACTTTTTGTTGCCACCGCAAACATGATAAACAATCCTTATTTGCATTCACAAAGCATATGGGAAACATTGATGGACAGAACCAAGGTTGCTTATAGTAAATATGAACAACATAAGAATACACTGTTCACGCGGTTTAAGAGGTAGAAGGAATGTTGGAGCCGGGGCACGCGCTCCGACTTTTTCCCGCTCCGCCCAAGCGGTTCAGGTATACCTCCGGCTGTTTGCGTTCGTTCTGCGGCAATCTGGCGCGTCACAAAGGAAATCGTCGCTCTTGTTATATATCACGCCCATGCGCGCGGGGATACCCTAGTATTTCATCATTGCCCCAGGGATTTTTTTCGGTCGAGCCGGGGGGTTTGCCTAAAACGGAACTTTTCCCAAATTCGGTAATCCAATCAGTAATGGTTTGCCGCGGTACCTCTATTTTAATCAGTGGAGGATGAACGTGAGTATATGGAATTCATCGATAAAATAATAAAACTTTCTGAACCCAAATATGATAGCAAGACCTCGATTGAAGAAGCTTTACTAAAAAGAAAATCGGTCAGAGGATATAAAGATGAGCCGCTGACGCTTACTGAAGTCTCCCAACTCCTATGGGCTGCACAAGGAATTACCGAGCCGAGAAGAAATTATAGAACGGCGCCTTCCGCTGGCGCACTCTACCCGCTTGAAGTATATGTAGTAATTGGTAATGTAGAAGGAGTTGCAAAAGGCGTTTATAAATATAAACCTCTTGAACATGAACTTGTGAAGGTTAAGAACGAAGATGTGAGGAATGAGCTAACCGCTGCTACCCTTGGACAAACTTGGGTCGGAGAAGGGGCCATCGTTATTATATTTTCTGCAGTTTATAAACGAACGACTCAAAAATACGATGATAGAGGCATTAGATATATACATATGGAAGTTGGTCATGCGGCGCAAAATGTTTATTTACAAGCAGTTTCCTTGGGTCTTGGCACAGTAGCCGTTGGAGCTTTTAAAGATAATGAAGTAAGAAAAATTCTAAACGTGCCAGACGAGGAATATCTGTTGTACATAATGCCTGTTGGGAAAATATAAGCTGGGCAAGTAAGATGATTAGTTAAGTCCGTATAATTGTGTAAAATAGGTTCCTAAAAATTTAGGGGAGCCATTTACAAATTCCTCAGTTAGAATGTAGTTAAGAGAAAACACCTAAGAGAGGAGATTTGAAATGGCTCAATATCAGATTACCGTAAATCAGGAACTTTTGTACCAACTTTTTTTAAACAATCACAAAGATTCCGGTGTAGCAGCCCTTCTGGAATCCGTATTGAACCAAATTCTTCAGGCTCAGGCCACTGAACAACTAGAAGCAGAGCCTTACGAAAGAACCGACGAAAGAAAGGGATACCGCAATGGGGCTTATCCTTATCCACTGACAACCCGCATAGGAACCATTACCCTGCGTGTGCCCCGTTTTCGCAGCGGCCGTTTTTCAACAGAGATCTTTGCCCGGTATCAGCGCAGCGAACAGGCCCTGGTGCTTGCTCTCATGGAAATGGTAGTAAATGGGGTTTCCACCCGGAAGATCAGTAATATCACAGAAGAACTGTGTGGTGCAGAGTTTTCCAAGACCACCGTTTCCGAGTTGTGCAAGAAGCTGGCTCCGGTCATCCAGGGTTGGAATGACCGGAGCCTTAAGGATATACGCTGTGTTGATTGGTTTAACTCCAGTGACATTGATTTTTTACCTCAAAAAAGCATCTAAACTTTTAAACTAGGAACAAATTGTTTCCTCGTCAACTATTATATAAAAATTTGTTTTATGCAATATCAAAGCTTGTTAGATAAGATTACAGATAAATAGAGACAATCGCGAATATAAAAAAATATATAAAATTTCAGAAATAACTGTTGACAAACTGAAAAGACGATTATATAATAAAAATGCCCGGGAAAAAGTGAGAGCTGAAGTACCGGAGTTACCCAAGAGCTACCCGAGCGTACGGGATACCAGTTTTAAGTAGAAGGCTAGAAGGCTAGAAG
>DMZI01000064.1:11990-17849 GCA_003485325.1 Desulfotomaculum sp. | reverse complement strand
AGAAGGCTAGAAGGCTAGAAGGTCACTTGGAACTGGCAGTGAGGGGTAAGCCCAAACTGACTCGAGGGTAAGAGGAGGGACGTGCAGAATTGCACTATCCTAAAGGGTAAGAGCAGGGGGTCGCTGAAAAGCGCCATACAAGCCCTGCTCTTATTCTATTATAATCCTCCTTTCTAGCTATTTTTAAAATCACAAGATAAAATTGGGTATAACAGGATATTTAGAGTGTTGCTCTGTATAAAACACATTTTGCCAATGGACAGGCACTGGCAGAATTACGTTGATACTATTGAAATGCTTTTCGATAAGTATTCGACGTGAATAAGTCTTTGATGGGTTTCCCTGAAAATTGGAAAGACTATCTTGACGTCCGCTAGAATTTGACCGATAAGTGCAATCCTAAAATTCTGCACCCCCCTCCTAAATTTGCACCCCCCTGATTAACCACTCGGATAAATCGTTAAATTGTATCAATCATTGAGTCATTAGACAAGAAGAAAGCCGTTCACTTAGCCTCAACGTGACCTGGGCCCAGCGCAAGCGGTTCGCGGATGGCAAAGTCAGCCTGCCTTATGCCCACTTCCTTGGGTACGAAAAGGGCGAGGATGGTTTGCCCAAAATCGTAGAAAAGGAAGCGGAAACAGTACGGCTGATTTAAAGGATGTTTCTTGAGGGTAAAACACCTTCAGCCATCGCGAGACACTTGGCCAATCAGGGTATCCCCTCACCATCCGGGAAAAAGACCTGGCAGGTGGCGACAGTAATAAGCATTCTGACTAACGAAAAATATAAGGGGGACGCACTTCTGCAAAAACGTCTTGAGCAATTTCATACTTCATGGTATTCATAACCTGGTTCCAGTTTTGGAGAAAAGAAATAAAAATTGTGTCTCCAAAATTTTCCTCCAAATAATGGCATGAGGAAGCATTTTGTGTTATAATACGTTATATATAAATGAAAACGCGACAATATTTAACTCTTGTTTGGGGATTTTTTCGATACGGAAGCCTACCAGATGGAGCGTTAATTAATAATGATCACGTTAATCGAAGCTTTAAATTTTCGTTGTTTGAAATATATACGGCAGCCGATTGGTTCATTTCATGTTTTAATCGGGCCTAATGCCAGCGGCAAAACAACGTTCCTGGATGTAATTGCTTTTCTCGGCTGTCTCGTGTCAGACGGTCTTGATGCGGCGGTAAATGAACGCACTCAAAACTTTCAGGATCTTGTCTGGATGAGATCCGAAGGTAGTTTTGAATTAGCTGTCGAGGCAAGGATTCCTGAAGACCGCCGGTCGCTTTTGGGAAAGCAACCATATGACACCGTCCGTTATGAGATAAAAATAGGAATCGACCAAGAAGAAACAGCCATTCTGGCCGAAAAGGTTTTGTTAACGGAGGCAAAACCGGCTGCTCTTGCACAGAGAAGTTTATTCCCCTTTTTAATCGATTCGCCACAAACAATTTTGACGCCGAGAGGGAAAAAATACGGCCGTACTGTAATAAACAAGGTTTATGGCGGGAATGACAATTACTATTCAGAGGTTTATTCTGAAACTGGAAAAGGGTGGGCGCCTGCATTTAAGCTTGGCCAGCGAAAGTCTGCACTGGGCAATTTGCCTGAGGACGAATCAAAGTTTCCTGTTGCAACCTGGCTTAAAAGTTTACTGGCGGAGGGTGTACAGCAGTTTATTCTGAACAGTGTACTTATCCGCAAGGCCAGCCCGCCGGGAAAGGTGCGAGGTTTTAAGCCGGATGGTTCCAACCTGCCGTGGGTAGCAGCCCGGTTGCGGGAAAAAGCGCCTGAGCGCTTTAGGGATTGGGTTGCTCATCTACAAACAGCGTTGCCGGATCTGAAAGACATCAGGACTATTGAACGCGCAGATGATAAGCATCGTTATCTAGTGATAGAGTATCAAGGTGGTTTAAGCATACCGTCTTGGATGGTGTCGGATGGTACACTGCGGTTGCTGGCGCTTACAATACCAGCTTATTTGCTTGATTTTAAGGGTATATATCTTATTGAAGAACCGGAAAACGGTATCCATCCAAGAGCGGTGGAGACCCTGTTCCAATCCCTTTCTTCTGTTTATGGCGCGCAAATTCTCCTGGCGACGCATTCCCCGGTAATATTAAGCCTTGCTGAAGCAGACAAGGTTCTTTGTTTTGCAAAGACATCTGAAGGCACCACGGACATTGTGCCGGGTGACGAACACCCGGCATTAAAGGAATGGCACGGCGAAACCGGACTTGGTGTTCTTTTTGCCGGAGGAGTACTGGGATGATGAAGCAGTTAATCCAAAAAGACCTTGTTGTGCTTGCAGCGGATAAAAACATGGAATATACATTAAAGGGCTTGCTTTTGCGCCATCAATCTCTTGGGAGTCGTCAATTGATGGTTGATTTTTATACCCATCCCGAGCATGATCCCGGTTGTCTTTTGCGCGGGCATGATTTTTTGCGCTCTATGACCAAAAGCTATGCGCATGCGCTGGTAGTGCTTGATCGTGATGGCTGCGGACAGGAAAAATGCAGCGCGCAAGATCTGGAGAGTCAAATAGAAAATCGTTTAAAATTCTCCGGCTGGGATGATCGGGCTACGGCAATTGCTATTGAGCCGGAGCTAGAAATATGGGTCTGGAGCAATTCGCCGCATGTTGACCGGATAATTGGCTGGTCGGGAAAAAATCCCGATTTGAGAACATGGCTTATGCGTGAAGGCTTTATAAGAACCCGGCGGGCCAAACCGGATCAACCTAAAGAGGCGTTTGAACAGGCTTTGAAAATAGCGGGTAAGGCCCGTTCCTCTTCTCTTTTCCACCAAATTGCCCGATCAGTCAGCTTGGAAGACTGTGTCAATCCGGCGTTTAAAAAACTTAAAGATATTTTGAAGAATTGGTTTCCCGGCTAATTCATCACATTCGGTAATTTCATCACTTCGAGCAATTAATTCGCACCCTACGCCTTCCTTTCGTCGAATAATCGTTCTTTTTTGTTTCATTTCCCTTTTTTTGCAGGAATTTATTTTGTTGCGTTGAAACATTTCCCAATAAGTAAGTTGGGTAAGAAATATTGATGATTAGAAGGGATTCTACATTCCCAAATGAGGGGTGAGCAGTTTGGCTGGGAAGATAAAAGAGGAGCAAAGCATCGACCAGTACACCTACCCGGAGAAGAAGCGGCTTAACAACCCGCCGGTGGGTCTGGTTACGCCGGGCACGGATAAAGATGCGCCGAAGAAAAAATACCAGTATGACCCGCACCTGGACCCCCGGTTGGTCTGGGCCGGGAAGGCGGAGCATACCAGCTTCGAGGTGGACACGGTCTCCCTGCATGTCCATGAACGTATCGATCCGCTGACTGTGATCGCCGGGGTGAGGAAGCAAGCCGACCGGCAGGAAAAGGAATATTGCCAGATGAGCCTCTTTGAGAAGCCGGAAAACTACCGCCCTTTACGGGAAGCCATAGATTTTTACAAACATGACCAGGACTGGACCAACCGCCTGATTGCCGGGGATTCTCTCCTGGTGATGAACTCCCTTCTGGAAAAAGAAGGCTTGGCCGGCAAGGTGCAGACGATATACATAGACCCGCCTTACGGGGTGAAGTACGGCTCCAACTTCCAGCCCTTCGTCAACAAGCGGGATGTCAAGGACGGCAAGGACGAGGACCTGACCACCGAACCGGAGATGATCCGCGCCTTCCGGGACACCTGGGAACTGGGGATACACTCCTACCTGACTTACCTGCGCGACCGGCTGCTCCTGGCCAGGGAACTCCTTACCGAGAGCGGGAGCTGCTTTGTACAGATCAGCGACGAGAATGTGCATCTGGTAAGGTGTTTGATGGATGAGGTGTTTGGTGTAGGGAATTTTGTTAGTGAAATAATTTTTCTTAAAACATCTGGTCAAACAAGTAAACTATTACCTCCATCGAATGACTATTTAATATGGTATACAAAAGATATATCCAAAATTAAGTATCATAAGTTATTCAGACAAAGAGGTAAGGAATATCTTGATGTAGCTTATAACTATTTTGAAACTGAAGATGGCAAAGTTATAAAGTTGGATAAAGAACAGTTGAGAGATGAGGAATTTATCTCAAAAGGTCGGAGGTTTAGAATAGATAACCTTACATCACAATCAGGCCCAGGGGATGTCCCTGAGACAAGATTTAAGTGGAATGGCAAAATTTATAAATTAAAATCTGGGTCCTGGAAGACTTCAATACAAGGATTAACAAGATTAGCAGAAAAGGATAGGTTATGGTTTTTAGAAGATACTGTATATTATAAGAGATATATTAACGACTTTCCTATTCAACCCATTAATAATATTTGGGATGATACGACAATAAGCGGCTATGCTGCAGATAAAATTTATGTAGTGCAAACTCTACCAAAAGTTATTGAGCGTTGCCTTCTCATGACCACCGACCCCGGCGACCTGGTCTTTGACCCCACCTGTGGCAGCGGTACCACCGCCTACGTGGCCGAGCAGTGGGGACGGCGGTGGATCACCTGCGACACTTCCCGGGTGGCCGTTGCCCTGGCCAGGCAGCGGCTGATGACGGCGGTCTTCGACTATTACGAATTGGCCCACCCGGAGGAAGGGGTTTCGAGCGGCTTTAAATACAAGACGGTACCCCACATTACCCTGAAGTCCATCGCCAACAACGAGCCGCCGGTTCAGGAGACTCTTTACGACCAGCCCCTGGTGGACCGCAAAAAGAAGCGGGTGACCGGCCCCTTTACGGTGGAGGCCGTGCCCGCGCCGGCGGTAAAGTCCCTGAATGACATTGAATCTCCCCGGGAAGCCGATAACTCCGTAGCCCGTAGCGGCGAGACCCTGCGTCAGGCCGAATGGCGGGACGAGCTGTTGAAAACCGGCATCCGCGGCCAACGCGGGCAGATTATCGAATTTTCCCGCCTGGAGCCGCTGCCCGGCGCCAGATGGCTGCAGGTCGACGGCGAAACCAAAGAGGAGGAGCCCAAGCGGGTGGTGGTCTCTTTTGGCCCGGAACACGCTCCCCTGGAGCAGCGGCAGGTGGCCCTGGCCATCGACGAGGCTCAAAGCCTGGTGCCAAAGCCGCAGTTGGTTGTCTTTGCCTCCTTCCAGTTTGACCCCGAGGCCGCCAAAGACATCGACGGGCTGAAGTGGCCCGGCGTCACCCTGCTGAAAGCCCAGATGAACGCAGATTTACTGACCGCCGACCTGAAGAAAAAGCGGCCATCCAACCAGTCCTTCTGGCTCATCGGCCAGCCGGACGTGCTTTTACGCCGCGATAAAAAAGGGAAATACACTGTGGAAGTGCTGGGTTTCGACTACTATAACACCAGGACGGGCCAGATCGAGTCCGGCGACACCGGCAAGATCGCCATGTGGATGCTGGATACCGACTACGACGGCCGGAGCCTCTTCCCCCAGCAGGTATTTTTTCCTATGGCCGGTGAAAAGGACGGCTGGAGCAGGCTGGCCAAAAACCTGAAAGCCGAAATCGACGAAGGGCTCATGGAAAAGTTCCGGGGCAGCGTCTCCCTGCCCTTTGCCCCCGGCGGGCACGGGCGGGCGGCCGTGAAAATCATCGACGACCGGGGCATTGAGTCCCTGATGATCATGGAGGTGCGGTAATGGCCGGCTCCATTGATCACTTAATTATCAACAGCCCCTTTGAGGCGCCGGCCCGGCACTGGAGCTACGACCGGGAAAAGATGCAGTTCGAGCTGGCCGGAGGGCGGAGGCCGGCCGGCTACGTCATCGCCACCGGCCGCTCCCGCTCCTTCGACGACCCCGGCATTTTCATCGAGCTGCCCCTGGTCAACAAGATCCGCAGGAGAGTGGACCAGTGGCGGGAG
>DMZI01000064.1:0-11843 GCA_003485325.1 Desulfotomaculum sp. | reverse complement strand
GGGGAGCGCTATGACCGCCGCTTTTTCTTCTGCCAGCTTGAGGCCATCGAGACCCTGATCTGGCTCATTGAGGCCCCGGAGCATGAAAAAGCCGGCATCGAGATCCCTTCCGACGGCGGGGATTTCCGGCGCCTGTGCAGCAAGATGGCCACCGGTTCAGGCAAGACCATCGTTATGGCCATGCTTATCGCCTGGCAGGTGTTGAACAAAGTCACTTATCCCCGGGATATCCGCTTTTCTAAAAACGTGCTGGTGGTGGCGCCCGGCCTTACCGTCAAAAACAGGCTGAAGGTGCTTAAACCCCCGGATGTGAATAGCTACTACCAGGAATTCAACATTATCCCGCCGGCTTTATTCGACAAACTGCGGCAGGGCCGGGTTTTAATTGTCAACTGGCACATGCTGAAACCTCTGGATGAGAACTCCGGACCGAAAGTGGTAAAAAAAGGTCCGGAAAGTGATGAAGCCTACGTCAGGCGGGTGCTTGGGGAAATGGCAAACGCCGGCAATATTGTTGCCGTAAATGACGAGGCCCACCACGCCTGGCGGGTGCCGGCGGAGTCCAAAATCAAAGGAGTCAAAAAAGAAGAAATTGAGGAGGCCACCCTCTGGGTGGGCGGGCTGGACCGGATCCACCGGAAAAGGGGGATTTTAAACTGCTTTGACTTTTCCGCCACTCCCTTTGCCCCCTCTGGGAAAAAGGCGGGGGAGGAGGCCCTCTTCGGCTGGATTGTTTCCGACTTTAGCTTAAACGACGCTATCGAATCCGGGCTGGTTAAGACCCCCCGGGTGGTGATCCGGGACGACGGCCAGTTGACGAAAGATTACAAGTCCCGCTTCTATCACATCTACATGGACGAGGAAGTGAAAGTCGACCTGAACCGCAAGGCAAAGCCGGAAGAGACCCTCCCCGACTTGCTGACCAAAGCATATTACTTTTTGGGCAAGGACTGGCTGGAGACGGTCAAACGCTGGCAGGAGGCGGGCCAGAATACCCCGCCGGTGATGATCACCGTCTGCAACCGGACCGAGACGGCGGCCCGCGTCGAATACGCCTTCAATCACGGCAAGGTCCTCATTGAAGAGCTTAACTGCCCGGAAAAAACCCTGCGTATCGATTCCAAAGTGCTGGACGAAGCGGAGAGCAGGATTGATTCAGAGAACATTGAAGCCCAGGATGATGAGGAAGATGTTGTTGACAGGAAGCTGTCCAAAAAGGACCAGGCCGAGTTGCTCCGGCAAACCGTGGACACAGTGGGGCAGGCCGGAAAGCCCGGCGGGCGTATTCAGAATGTCATCGCTGTGGCCATGCTTTCCGAGGGCTGGGACGCCAAAACGGTGACCCACATCATGGGCTTAAGGGCTTTTTCCAGCCAACTTCTCTGCGAGCAGGTGGTGGGCCGGGGCCTGCGCCGCACATCTTACGAGGTTAATCAGGAAACCGGCTTGTTCGAGGCCGAATACGTCAATATTTTCGGCGTTCCCTTTACCTTCCTGCCCCACGAGGGGGGTGACGGCACGCCGCCCCCGCCGCCGCCACCCCGGACCTGTATCGAGCCGGTGCCGGAGAAAAGGCAGTATGAAATTCGCTGGCCCAATGTCGTCCGCATTGACCACATTTACCGGCCCTGTCTGGCCCTGGACTGGGATAAAGTGAAGGCACTGGAGCTAAAGCCGGAGGAAACGCAGATACGGGCTGAACTGGCGCCGATTGTGGACGGCAAGCCCGATGTAAGCAAGCTGACCCGGATCGACCTGGAGGAACTGGGGAACCGTTTTAGAACCCAGAAAATTATTTTTGAAGTGACCAGAGATATATACGAGCAGATGAAGCCGGCCTGGCCGGGAAATAAAGAATACCTCCTGTTCCAGTTGATTAAGCTGGTGGAGGAATTTATCAATTCCGGCAAGATTACATTTGCCGGCCCCTTTGACCGGGACGGGTTGAAGAAGCGGATCATGATCACTCTGAATATGAGCAAAGTGGTGCACCACATCTTTGAAGCCATTCGTTTTGAGAATACAAAGTCCATCGAGCCTGTTTTCGACCGGGAAAGACCCATCCGCTCAACCGGCGACATGATGACCTGGTATACCAGCAAACCCTGTGCGGTTACCCGCAAGTCTCACATCAGCCACGTGGTTTTTGACAGCACCTGGGAGGCCGGCGAGGCTTTTGAACTGGAATATAACGACAATGTCGCCGCCTGGGTGAAAAACGACCACCTGGGCTTTGAGATTCTCTATATATACAAAGGCGTGGTACGCAAGTACCGGCCGGATTTCCTGATCCGCTTAACGAACGGGAAGATGTTGGTGCTGGAAGTAAAAGGCCGGGACGATGAGCAGAGCAAGACCAAGCGCGGATTTCTGGAGGAGTGGGTGCAGGCGGTGAATGCCCACGGCGGCTTTGGCCGGTGGTGCGCCGGTGTTTCTTATAATATAGGGGACTTGAAAGGGATATTGGAAAAATATAGAACGTTATAATGGTTACTAAGACAATTTTGCGGGCCGGGGGTGTAAAAAAGGAGTATTTGCAGCAAGTATTGTTAATCAAGCAATTCTGCAAATTGTTGAAGAGTTGAACCGGCGTCAAAAATAAGATCCCTTAACAATCCGCGGTCAAGCTCTCTGTGGTCAGGGATTGACGGGGTAATACGGACACCAGGTTTATTAACCATAATCATAATAGTAGCCCTTGGTCCTACCCGGCGGCCGGGCAGTAAAGCTGCTACTGACACTAATCTTCAAAGTATCCTGGCATCCCGTATACCCGTAGCAACTATTGACGGCAAGACGTGGGGATTTTTATGTTACACATGCCTTAAAAACAACTCTGGAAGAAAATCTGGCCATAATCATAGAATCGGTTGCCTACTTGAAGAATCAGGGCTTGCAGGTATTCTACGATGAGGTATCCGATGCCCTGGCAGTGATTGTGTCGGAAGAAACGGGAATTATTTCCCTGGCTGTAAAAGGCTTTTTGGCCAGGGAACTGGATGAGGATACACTGGTCAGCTGTCTGATGAACGCCTTACAGCCCAAGCCGGCACGTTCTTTAGCCTCTTTGTGGCGGAGGAAGTAATTTTTTAGAAGGGGTAAAACTGTAAGTAATATATTTAACACAGAGAGGTCACAGAAATCAGAGGGAAATCATATTAAGTTAGTAAGACCAGATTCTTTGTGCCAACCATTTTGATGGCCCGTTTCATATTGTACACAATCGGGTAGGAGGCTACCCATTAATTGGGTAGCCTCCTGCACCACCGTACGTACCGTTCGGTATACGGCGGTTTCAAAGTTGACACATTACTTAACAGAGTAGCATTCCGTCAAACTGAGGTATCCGGCTCGTCTGAATCTCTCATTGGATAAGGCTATTAATAAAATTGGGCTATGGGCAGTACGCCAATAGTCTTTTCTTGTATTCCCCCAATTTTGAACCCTTATCATGCAATTATGCACCCCCCTTCGAGAAATCCGAATGGAGGGTGCATTTTTTTGTCAGGGGGTGCACTTTTGCACGTTTTGTCTGTTGGTCTTTCTATAAAAGTTGTGATAAAGGGACAAAATGGAGTGATTACAATACAGGCTTTATTAATCCACCCCTACCTGAACGTGACGAAACGGTCGATCTCCACTTAGGACGCTTTCATCTGTGACATGTATCACGATTGTTTTCCGTTTAGAGCGGGTTAAGATGTAATCCGTCATTTTTTATATTTTCTCTCAATCAAATCAATCGACCGCTGGGTCGGTTCGTATCCGTATTCATAGCATTCCTTATAAATCCTCGGCAGTTTTTTTAACCGGAAGTTTATGTCGTCTATGTCAAAGACAGATAAATCCAGATCATCAGTGCCAAGCCATTCCCGGTATTCGTCATACTGCCGCCCCTTTTTCTTTTTGAAGGCTTTCGCCAGATCCTCCAAACCGCCGACTCCGCCGCAGTCCTCGATTATGCCGAAACCTTCCCCTTCAAGCACCCGCGGCAGCTCGCCCGCGTATATCTCGATCTTTTCACAGCTTTCTAATGTCAGGCTCACGCGCCAGCCGTCGCCATAGTCGTACTTAAAGGTAAATTGCCACGGAACCCTATCGGCAATATCCTTTAAACGGTATTTACTCGCGTCATGCCATTTTTCGTTTTCGTTCTCGTAAATATCCTCGAACGGCAATTCAAAACGCCACGATTTCATCAAATCGGCAAAATCACTCTTACCCAGCACCTTTTCCAAGTCCTCGTCGGAGTAACGTTTTCGCATGTCTTTAAGGATTTCCGCGCCGTAATCATAGGTAAAGCAGAAGAGATGAGAGGCTTGCATCTCAAACATAGTCATCAGGATATAACCCAACTCCGCCATTGTTTTACTGCCGTTAACCTCAAACCGCCGCCAGATTTTCGGGGTGTAGTCCTCAAGCTCGGAATAAAATCTGTAAACCGGATGTATAGCCATCTATTTGACCTCCTGTTTTTCACGAGTTTTGTACAGCATATCGTTTTCCTCGCACCATTCTTTTGCAATCCTGAGGAAAGCCAAAGAGCGGAAGGAGTAATACGCATCGTTAAGCCCGGTATAATTCAATGCGTCCTTAAAATGCCGGAATGGTTTTCTACCGTTTAAGGCGCGGAATAATTTCTCACGCTTTCGGACATCCGAAGTTTCCTCCGCAAAATCTTTCATAATGTTATACTCGTGAATATCATACTGGTTCGGCAGTCTGATATAATCGCAGGAGTTATCTATTTCATCCATCAGTTCCTCATCCACTTCAATATAAGCTCCATCGGAGATGGCAACAAACTCACCTGTTGCCGTGTTCAGATACTGCTCCCAGTGTTCCATCGTTTCTTCCAGCTTGTCCGCTATGTCCTCTAAAAACACAATTGGTTTTCTAGACATATGTTATTACCTCCGGTAATGTGTGACCTTTTCCCGTTAAACTGGATACTCCAGAGTTAGCTTTTCGCCCTATTTCATAATTTTCCTGATTTTTAGATTGCCTGATGGTTCGGCGCCGGAGACCCTTGATTTTGAGCCTCCGTACCCGTGTTTCAAATGGGCTGTCCAGGGGCAGCAGAGCCCCTTTGCCAATTCAGGCTAACACGGGTACCCTCAAAATTAAGGGTCTCCGCTTCGCTCCGATGAACAACCTGGATTCACGGTAATTATGCTGCCAGTAGTTCTTTGCTTCGCTTGAATTCTAACGGCGATAGATATCCCAGGGCCTGGCGCCGTCTCTTGCGATTGTAAAAGACTTCAATGTGCCAGAAGATGTCCTCGATTCTAGTGCAAAAACCTATAAATAAAACAACCAGACCAGACCGAACCTTGACAGCATATCCCAGCATCCTCTTGTTCAAAGCGTTTCCGTTTTTCCAGTACCGGCAGTCTCCGCTGTCGAAGGCTCAGGGTCCGTTATCGCCTCAAACACGGCAAATCTTCTTTGCGCTGTATTCCCTCTGCAAACAAAGGCTCGCTTATTAATCTCTTTCCCTCCGGAAACGCCCTTCGTTTTAAGATTTTCTCCGCCTGGTAAAATGGCATGACCGACGCCGCCGCAAGCTCCATCTTTAATCCGCATGCGCAATGTGGATAATTGTCCAGATATTCTGCCTGCAGCACGGCATTGCAAACGGGGCAGGCGTATATTGCAACGATTTTGGTCCGCATCTCTCGGCGCATTTCTTTCAACCCCCTCTCTACCTGTCGGTAGACAGGTAAAAAACAAAACCGGGCATCGCCCGGTTAACTCCAAAATGTTTCTTGCTGATACTCAGGAGATTCTTGAAGCTGCCGCCCCGTGCGTCCCGTATGACGCTGCGGAGACGGCACGGCTTCTGCTCCTGCTTCAGTTTCATCATGTTCATTTTGTTCCTATCCGCGTTCCACATTTGTTTCAACCAATTTGCCCCGTTCTATTTCAATAAACCGCGCCGCCCATTCCGGCAAGTAATCTTCGATGTGCTGCGGCTCTAATTCCTTGGCCCATGGGTGCTTCGTGTAGTGTATTTTTCTGAGTTTTATTATCCGGCCGTCGGCTAAACGCAGTATGCATTCGTCAGGGTCTATCCTGCCGACTTCGGCAAGGTCAATGAGCGCACGCTTTTCCGGAGCTCTCGTTATTTTTCCCCGCTGGGTTCGGGATGTCGTCTTTGATGAAGACCGTTCTCAGATCAGGATAGGGTCGGAGCCTCGTGTATTTGCCTCTATTCGCAACTTGACAATTAGTCTTTTGAATATGCATGGATTTAAGAAAATTGCCACCACCATACGTAAACTGGGGTGGAATCGCGAGTTTGTTCTGTCACTGATTGGCGTTTAGCGTGACTTTACCGGAAACCTGGGAAAAACAGCGCAAGGAGGTGAACAATACCGATACTCAGGTAAACGCAGCCTAAAACGACCTGATCTTATCTACCAATGGGAATTTACACACAAATTCGGACTTGATCCTAAAAAACGAGTGCTATAATTACTTAAAGGGAGCATTACTCGAAGTCTGTTTATAACTACCTGCGAACTACCTGCGCAAAGGATTTCGAGTCGAGAATAAGGAGCTGAGCATAAAGATACCTTCAAAGCCTTTGGGGAGGATGGTTTTCGTTAATGCCAGATGGCAGTTTCTGACACCTGACGATGTACTGGATCTTTGGACAACCTGGTTGGTGCTATAGGAAGAAAAGTATCTCAAGGAAGCATGGCATTAAGGGGGTTTAATGATGAAAGGATCAGGTGTTTACGAATTAAGAGAATTAAAGCTTGATAAGTATAATTTGAAAATAAACGAGACGCTTTTTCATAATGCTAATGGGTACATTGGAATCCGTTATGATTTTGAAGAAGGATATGAAAAAAGGTATTCCAGGGAGGACCAGTTTGTACCCAGCCAGTATATCAACGGTTTTTATGAATACTTGGAAATAAACCAGGCAGAGAAGCTGTATGGACTGGTGGAAGAAAAACAGATCATGCTGAATATAGCAAATACACAGTCTATCAAGATATTCCTAGATGGAGAAGAGTTCAGCATGTTCAGCGGGACGATACTGGCTGGAAGACTCTGTTTGGACATGGAGAGAGGGATAACTGTAAGGAATGTGGCATGGCGTTCACCGAAGGGAAAAGAGGTCTATATAGCGATAACCCGCATGGCCTCTTTTCATCAGCTGTCGCTGTTCACTATTGAGTATGAGGTGCTGCCTCAGAATTTTTCTGGTGATATACTAATCGAATCGAGTCACAATGGGAATGTTCTAAACTATGCCGATCCTGAAGACCCGCGTATAAGCGATGAAGTTATTCATTGTTTGAAACCCTTGAGCTGTCAAATTAAAGACGAGGTCACCTATATTACGTCCAGAACCTCGAAATCGGATCTGGAGGTGTGTACTTGTGTGAAAAACGTGCTGTGTCAAGGGCACCAAAAGGAATTTATAATAGATAACAACAACGCGACCTGCAGGTTTCATACAACCGCCAAGCAGGGAAAAAAGATCCGGCTTATTAAGTACGCTGTTTTCTGCGACTCGATACGCAACGAGAACTGCAGGAGCAAAGCTGAATTAGAAATGGCGCGAGCATTATCTGTTCCATTGGAATACTTGTACGAAAGACAGGAAGAATACTTGGCGGATTATTGGAACAACTGCGGGATAGAAATCGAGGGTGACGAGGAATTAAACTCAGCCATGCGATTCAACTTGTATCAACTGATTCAATCGGTGGGCAAAGATCGATACTGTAACGTCGCACCCAAGGGGTTGAGCGGCGATGGATATGAAGGGCATTATTTCTGGGATTCGGAGATGTATATCCAGCCCTTTTTTACCATCACCAAACCCGACATTTCTAGAAACCTGATCGAGTATCGTTATAGAACCCTGGACATGGCCAGGGAAAACGCCAGAGTCTTGGGACATAAGTCAGGGGCCCTTTATCCGTGGAGAACGATAATGGGTAGGGAATGCTCCGGTTACTTCCCGTCTGGCTCGGCGCAGTACCACATCAACGGCGATATTGCCTATTCGATTATTGCATATTTTTTAGCTACCAAAGACATAGGGTTTATTCAGGAAAAAGGGGCCGAGATTGTTTTTGAAACAGCTCGGATATGGACTGATGTAGGCAACTTTCATGAAGGGAAGTTCTATATCAACGATGTGAGCGGACCCGACGAGTATACCTGCATAGTGAACAACAACTACTACACCAACGTTCTGGCGCAGTACCACTTGAACTGGGCCGTGAAAATTTATGATTTAATAAAAACTACGGAAAGTTTCAATCGGCTGGTCCAGAAGATAAACCTAAAAAAGGATGAGATCGAGGGTTTCAAGAGGGCGGCCGAATTCATGTATCTACCTTACGATGAAGGGCTAAAAATCAATCCACAGGATGACTCCTTTCTTCAGAAGAAGAGATGGGACATCAAGGATATCCCGAAAGAAAATTTTCCCCTGCTCATGCATTATCACCCATTGCATTTATACCGACATCAAATATCCAAACAGCCGGATACTATTATGGCCCATTTTATCCTGGAAGACGCTCAGTCCGAAGAGACAATGCTAAATTCATTTAACTACTATGAAAAGATAACAACGCACTGTTCCTCGCTCTCCCCGTGCATATTTAGCATAATGGCGGCCAGGTTGGGGATGGAGGACAAGGCATTTGCGTATTTTGAAAATACTGTAAGGTTGGATCTGCTGGATAAACAGAAAAACACCATTGACGGCCTTCATATCGCCAATATGAGCGGCAGCTATATGGCTATCGTGTATGGTTTCGGCGGTTTTCGGCTTAAAGAACGCGGGGTGTTTTTTGCCCCGATCTTACCCCGGCTGTGGACCGCCTATAAATTCAAGATCCGCATCGAAGATAGCAGGATCATGGTTCGGGTCAGGAAAGAAGAGTGTGTCTTCACGCTCGAAAGCGGCAGTCCCAAAATAATATTCGTTTACGGTAAAAAATACCTACTGGAAAAAAAGCTTATTATCAGCAGGACATAAAGATTGTATATTTCGCCATCATATGCTAGATATAATTAATCTGAGCAAAGGACATATCGTTGCCAGCAGCGAACGTCTTGCGAAGGGAGGGTAACCGGACTTCTTATATACATAAGGAAAGGAAGCGGATTAAATGCTTACCCCTGACGCTTTCAATATTACCCAGGAACTTTTAATCATCCTTGCGTCTATAAAAACCGGAATCATCAGCGCTCTGGAAGACAAGTCCATGTCCCCCGAAGAACTTGCCGCTTCATTGCAGGCGGATTCCCGTTCAATCTGGACTGTGTGCGAAGCGCTGGCGGCTTTAGGCTACCTTGCTTCGGACGGAAAGAGGTATGGACTGAGCGCTGAAGCAAAAAAGATGTTTTTCGATCCGGATGATCCCAATTATACAGGCCTTTTCTTCCTGCACAGGCATAACATGCTGAAAAACTGGATTCGCCTGGATGAAGTGATCACTTCAGGGAAGCCCGTCGTCTATGAAAAGAGCAAGGAACAGACCAAAACTTTTATGGAACATATGGACTTTAACGCAAGTAAAAGCGCCCGTGGCATAGCAGATTTTTGCATCGGTTCACTGGATAGCGGAAAAAATGTGCTCGATATCGGAGGGGGGCCTCTAACCTATGCGAAAGCCTTTTCCTCACTCGGCGCCAGTGTGACCGTATTTGACCTTCCCAACGTTGTTGAGCATATGCGCTTTAAGGCTGAGGAGCATAATATTGAAATGATTGCAGGTGATTTTAATGAAAGCCTGCCCCCCGGACCTTTCGATCTTGCTTTTCTTGGCAACATCTGCCATCTTGTCGGGGAACAAGAAAACAGGGAATTGTTTAAAAAGGCGCATGCCTGCCTGGCTCCCTCCGGGAAAATTATAATTATTGATTTCATCCGGGGAACGATCCTAAAAGCGGCGGTATTTGCGGTAAACATGCTGGTCCAGACTAAAAACGGCGGAACATGGACCATGGAACAGTATTCACAGTGGCTTTCCGAAGCTGGCTTCAACAATATTAAACTTCACGGTGTGAGCGGACGCCAGCTGATTTCAGCAAAAAAAGCGCCATAGATTAGTCACTATAAATGGGGTCAGGTTTGTATTTACTTCTCTAATCACAAACTTACATGGCATTTCGTCCCTCCAAAAATTTGGGGGTGAAAAAATAACGGGATGCTAAAGCCCCATGGATGGCGAGTAGTTGAAGCTTCCGAGGGAATATATCAACCGTAAAGGAGGTGCAGAATTATACCGACAATCTGTACCAGTTTAATTTGGTTTTGGTGTTGGGTTAATTTGGAGTTGGGTTAATGAAGAGTTCGTCCGGAAGAAATAACAGGAAAACACAACCCACAGCTTTTGCCTATGTAGAAAGGTTTTACCTGACCTTAAAATCAGGAGGTGAAAGAAAAGGTGCAAAAAAGAAATATTGGATGTCTTACAGTCAGCTTGCTCATTCTGGCTTTGGTTTTTAGCATGACAGGTATGGTTTTTGCCAGTAGCTCTGGTGATCACCCAAATTCTCCGACCCGCAGGATAGTGGTTTTTCAAAATCAGTTAGTTGACCAGGTAGAAAAGGATCAAATTTTAAAACAGGCCGGCGTTTCAAAAGTTAAGGACCTGCCCTTGATTAACGCTGCGGTTGTCCTAACCGGTCCTGGTGGTGAGAAAGCTTTGCAACAGCGGTTAGAAGTGTTACGAGTTGATACTGATGTAATGGTATATACACAGGCAAAGCCACAGCCAAAGCCACAGCCAAAGCCACAGCCCGAGATTCTACCCTGGGGGGTAGATCGCATCGATGCAGACCTGGTGTGGGATGAGGACCAAAACCTGAACATTGACGAAGGGGCCAACGCGGGCGGCGGGGTCAAAGTGGCAATCTTGGACACGGGGATAGACCTGGACCACCCCGATCTTCAGGCTAATATCAAAGGTGGCATCAATACCATCATTCCCTGGAAGAGTCCTGACGACGATAACGGTCACGGAACCCATGTCGCCGGGATCATCGCCGCCGTGGATAACGCTGTCGGCGTAATCGGCACTGCTCCCAAGGCCGAGCTCTATGCAGTCAAAGTGCTGAACAGGCAGGGCTCAGGGTATGTTTCCGATATTATCGAGGGGCTGCAATGGTGCATTGACAACGAAATGCAAGTAGTCAACATGAGTTTTGGGACCCCTTATGACATCCCGTCATTACACGAGGCAATTGGCAGCGCCTATGATAGCGGGATAGTGTCGGTTGCCGCCGCGGGGAACAGTGGACCTGGAGACGATACCGTGCTGTATCCGGCCAGGTATCCGGAAGTAATCGCTGTTTCCGCTACAGATGATAAAGATGAAATAGCCGGTTGGAGCAGCCGGGGAATTGAAGTTGAACTGGCCGCCCCCGGAGTCGGCATCTGTTCAACATTCAAGGGCGGTGGCTACAAGACTTTGTCCGGAACGTCAATGGCCTCTCCGCATGTAGCAGGTTCCGCCGCTCTAGTGATTGCGTCCGGAGTAACCGACAAATCAGAAGTGCGTTTGAAGCTCCAGATCGCCGCCGACAACCTGGGCAACCCAGGCAAAGATAACCTGTATGGCTACGGTCTGGTAGATGCTCAGGAAGCCGCTACCGGCGTCCAGACGGAACCCTAATGGAACCACGAGCAAATCAAATTACCTGTTGTCAAAAGCACCCTGGAAGGGGTGCTTTTATAATAGTTCTTCAAATTCAATGGTTGAGCCGTTTTGTGTAATTCCCTTCTCTACGGGATTTGTAGTTGACTTCGGTGATATAGGAAGGGGTTTAAACACTCCGCTTATCCTCCCGGATAAATT
>DMZI01000040.1:23069-33242 GCA_003485325.1 Desulfotomaculum sp. | reverse complement strand
CATCCGTTTTTTGATCTATCCGGTGTACCCCCGGTAAATCAGCCAGCTTTTTTAATACCGTAATCAGGTCTATTCTATAAGGAGTTTTTATAGTTACCTCAACTTTACATCTGTCTTCCATTTTACTGAGATTGATGCGTTTTACCTGAACACCTGATTCCTCAAGTGTAGGGCTAATTTTATCTATATCCTCCGAGTCGCTGTCCACTTCAACGACAATGACATTGTCATGGCTCCCGCCGCGTATCAAATCTTCAACAGTACCCAGGATGATTAAAGCAAACAACACTAAAAAGGTCCCTGTTGCAGCCATAAGGTAAAAACCTCCCCCTACAGCCAGCCCGAGACAAGCTACAACCCAGAGGCTTGCAGCAGTTGTCAGACCCCTTACAACAGATCCCTCGCGCAAGATTGCGCCGGCGCCCAAAAAACCAATCCCACTGACTACCTGGGCGGCAATCCGTCCCGCATCTCCATGATATAAAAAATACATCTGCTCGGAAATCAGCATGCATACAGTGGCGCCGATGCAAACCAGAACGTGTGTCCGGAAACCGGCGGAATACTTGAGCGCCTTCATATATATTCGTTCGCGCTCTAAACCTATAACTCCACCCAAGACAAAAGCAAACGTAAGCCGGATAACTATTTCCTTTTCGCTGATCATTGCCCTTGCACCCCAGTCACGAGTGTCACGGGGACGGGGTTGTTGACACATTCACGTTCCCCGGTTCTATCTTATACCGCTAGATTCCAGCCGCTTCCAGGTTTACAGAATCTACATAACTCTCAATTGTCCTTATCACAGACTGGGCGGCCAGAGGTTTACCCATGTGTAAAGCAGAAACAGACATCTTCTGTAAGCGACGGGGTTCATTCAAATATTCTTCTACTTTATTGGCCAGGTCCTTTATATTGCTGGCCTGTACGGCTGCTCCCGCCTTGCACAGAAACTCCGTATTGCGGACTTCCTGGCCTGGAATCGGATCAACTATAAAGATCGGCAGTCCCTTGGCCAGGGCCTCCGCACAGGTTAAGCCTCCTGCCTTGCCGATCATTAAATCTGCAGCCGACATTAACTCATGAACGTTATCAGCAAACCCCAGTACTCTAACCGGATTGCTGAAATCAGGAACCATGCGCTCCAGTTTGGCCCGCAATGTTTCGTTGTAGCCTGTAACTACAATCACCTGGCAGGGAATGCTGCCGTCACCTAACACCTTGACTATATCGGAAATCGGCCCCATACCCAGGCCGCCTCCCATAACCAATATGGTCTTCAACTTCTGCTGCAAAGAAAGTTTGGATTTCACCTCGGACTTGTTAACCGAATCCAAAAAACAACTGTTAATAGGTATTCCACAGGCGTGGACACTATCAATATTGAAATTGTAATCCTTAAAAGTCATTCTAATTTCCTCGGCGGCAACCGAATATAAGTCCACCTTGGGGAAAACCCAGAAAGGGTGTACCGTAAAATCAGTAAGGATACCAACCAGCAGACCCGTATATTCACCCCGCTCCTTTAACCCGTTTAAAACACCAACCGGAAACGGATGCGTGCAGATTATAACTTGCGGAGAATAAACATTCAGCAACTGGTTAAGCCTCGGGGCGGTTACGACATTTAAAACCCTGTTGAATTCTTCCCTGGCAGTGCCGTGAAGAATACTCTCCTTTTCAGCCAGGCGGTAAAGATAGCCATAAAAAGCGGGAGTAATTCTTAAAATCTCCATATAGGTATTGCTGACCATTTTATCCCAAATTGGATTTGTAGAACGAAAAGTATCTAGTATATTAACTTCTGTATAAGGATCCCTTTTCAAAATCGCCTCTTTTATGGCCATTGCCGCCTGCATGTGGCCTTCTCCAATTGAGACCGATAAAATAAGAACCCGTTTTAACATAGTTTTCTCCATTCTACTATATTTGCCTGCAATAATCCTTTACAAAGCTAACTATTTGCTCTAAAGGAACTGTTATTGTCTGGCCGTTCTTACGTTGAAACACCTCTATATTGCTGCTTTCAACCGCTTGCTTTCCGATAATAAGACGCAAAGGATATCCGATCAGATCGGCATCTTTAAACTTAACTCCGGCCCTTTCCTGGCGGTCGTCCAGGACAGCTTCCACACCTGCGTTTAAAAGCAATTCATAAACCTTTTCCGCCAGTATAAACTGCTCATCTTCCCTGGTGTTTATAGGAACAACCAGCGCCTGATAAGGCGCAATGCTGACAGGCCAGATTATTCCATTCTGATCATGGTTTTGCTCGACAGACGCAGCCATGGTACGCGTTACGCCGATACCGTAACTCCCCATGCAAATAGGAATACTGGCGCCCTTCTCGTCAAGATAATTGGCTCCAAGAGCTTTGCTATACTTGTAGCCCAGTTTGAAAACCTGCCCAACTTCAATCCCCCTTGCTTCTTCCAAATCGGAACCGCAGATTGGGCAGGGGTCGCCTGCCTGTACCTGGCGCAGGTCGGCAACCTGATCCGGGTTAAAGTCGCGCCCCGGATTTACGTTTATAAAATGAGCGTCGTCTTTGTTCGCTCCTGAAACAGCGTTGGCCATCTCCATAACTTCTAAATCAGCAACCAGCCTTAAGTCTTTTAACCCCACCGGCCCGGCAAAGCCGACTCTTGCGCCGCTTAACCTTTCTACTACCTCCGCGTCAGCCAAATCACACCTGAGCACACCGAGCGCCTTTTGAAGCTTTACCTGATTGATAATACGGTCACCTCTTACAAGAGCCGCCACGTATCCAGCCTCTGTTTCATAAAGCAGGGTCTTGATCAATTTTTGAGGCTCAACATTCAAAAATAAAGTTACTTCCTCGACAGTCCGCTTCCCCGGTGTAGCCACTTCCTCCAGCAGGCCGGGTTCTTCGAAATCAACTCTTTTCTTTACAGGCGATGCCGCTCTTTCTACATTGGCGGCATAACCACAATCATTCTGGCTGCAGAAAACCAGCAATGCTTCCCCTGTTTCAGCCAGGACCATAAACTCGTGCGTATCGCTGCCCCCGATTGCGCCCGAATCAGCTTCTACCGGGCGGAAATAAAGACCGCAGCGTTCAAAAATCCGTCTGTATGCGTTAAACATTTTCTGATAGCTGACCTCCAGGCCGGCTTCGTCGCGATCAAAAGAATAAAGGTCTTTCATAATGAACTCGCGACCGCGGATTAAACCAAACCGGGGCCTGCGTTCATCACGGTATTTATTCTGGATCTGATAGAGCAGGAGTGGAAGCTGCCTGTATGATTGAACCTCGTTGCGGATTAAGTCTGTGATTATTTCCTCGTGGGTGGGGCCAAGGCAAAAAACCCTTCCGTGCCGGTCTTCCAGGCGGAATAGTTCCGGACCGTAAACATTCCAACGCCCCGATTCCTGCCAGAGCTCGGAGGGCTGAATGATTGGCATAATAATCTCCTGAGCTCCCTCTCTGTTCATCTCTTCCCTTACTATCGCCTCAATTTTCTTAATAACTTTCAAACCCAGCGGCAGCAATGTATATACACCTGCTGCGGACTTGCGGATAAACCCCGCCCTTAATAACAGCTGATGGCTGATTATTTCGGCCTCGGCCGGCGCCTCGCGCAATGTGGGAAGCAGCAGCTGAGAAACTTTCATTTTTAAATCACCCCGGTCAAGATTATTGTTTAGCCTGTTTCTAAGGAATCGTAACATAATAACTGTTGCATTTAGTGGAATTATGTTACAATGGAGGCATGGAATATGACAGAGCAGCGGATTTCAAAAAAATCTTTATCATGCTTATTCCATTCCTCAACGAACAGCGCCGCAGACTATTTGCCGGCGCCATGGCCAAGATCGTTGGTTTTGGCGGAATATCCTTTGTCTCCGCTGCGACTGGCGTATCTCGTAGAGCTATTGCCAGAGGCATAGAAGAACTTGATAACCCCGGTGCCTTCGACTCTGATCGCATTCGCAAACAGGGCGCTGGCCGTAAGAAGACCGTTAATACGGATCCGACGCTAATGCAAGACCTCGAAAGCCTTATTGAACCAGTGACGCGGGGCGACCCCGAATCTCCACTCCTCCGGTGGACATGTAAAAGCGTAAAAAGATTGTCAAAAGAACTCAACCAAATGGGACACCAAACCAGCCACCGGATGGTAGCCGAACTCCTTCATGAAATGGGCTACAGTCTGCAGTCCAATCGAAAAACTATTGAAGGCAGTAACCACCCGGACAGGGACGCACAGTTTGAGTTTATCAATCAACAGTCAAAAGAATTTATCGTCGGTGAACAACCGGTAATCTCAGTTGATACCAAGAAAAAAGAGCTTGCAGGTAACTTTAAAAACCAGGGCAAAGAACTGCGACCTAAAGGAGATCCCGAACATGTCATGGTATATGATTTCCTGGGGCACGCAGTGGGTCGAGTCTCCCCTTACGGGGTCTACGATATCGCAAATAATCTTGGCTGGGTCAATGTTGGTATTGATAACGACACCGCCGAGTTCGCTGTTGAGAGCATCCGCCGCTGGTGGAATAACATGGGACATGAGCGATATCCTTACGCCAGCAACTTGTTGATCACAGCAGATGGGGGCGGCAGTAACGGATCAAGAGTTCGCCTCTGGAAGATCAAGCTACAGGAATTTGCTGATGAAACCGGGCTCTCGATCTCTGTGAGCCACTTCCCTCCAGGTACCAGTAAGTGGAACAAGATTGAACACCGGTTATTTTCATTCATCAGTCAAAACTGGAGAGGCAAACCCCTGATCAGCCATGAAGTCATCGTAAACCTGATCGCTGCAACCACCACCAAGAAAGGATTGCGAGTTGACTGCACGCTGGATACCAATTCGTATCCCAAGGGAACCAAGGTTTCCGATGATCAGATGCAGTCAATTAACATTGAGCGAAACAGTTTTCACGGTGAATGGAACTATACAATAAAACCACGGTCTCAATGATACAATAATTATGTGACAATCGCTTAGTTAAATTTTTAATCGTCTTCGTATTTTAGGTTTAAATCGCCGTTTGAGCCGCCAACTGTTTCGCTTCCCGGATAAGCTCGCTGACAAGTTCTTTTTCCTGAACCGACCTGATGACCTTCCCCTGTCGAAAAATCAAACCGGTTCCTTTCCCTCCGGCCACACCAAGATCTGCGTTCTTAGCTTCCAGCGGGCCGTTTACAACACAGCCCATCACCGCTATTTTTAACGGCGCGGTGATCCCTTCCAGCCTTTCTTCAATTTCACCGGCTATTTTGATCAGGTCAATTTGAGTTCGCGCACAGGTCGGGCATGAGATAAGCTCAATACCCCTTGCACGCAAACCGAGAGATTTTAAGATATCATAGCCGACCCTTACTTCCTCAAGCGGGTTTCCCGTCAAAGAAACCCTGATTGTGTCGCCTATTCCCTTCGACAGGAGAATTCCAATCCCAACGGAGGATTTTACTGCCCCGGAACGCAGCGTACCCGCCTCTGTGACTCCCAAATGAAGCGGGTAGTCCGTTTTTTCGGAAAGCATCTGATAAGCTTCCAACATCATCGGCACATCCGAAGATTTGACAGATACTTTAAGATCAAAAAACCCTACTTCCTCGAGCAGGCAGATTTCCCGTAAGGCGCTTTCCACAAGCGCTGAGGCTGTGGGTTTACCATATTCATCCAACAGATCCTTTTCAAGTGAACCGGCGTTTACCCCGATCCGTATCGGCACTTTTCTTGCTTTGGCCGCCGCGGCAATTTCAAGAACCCTTTCCCTACCGCCGATATTCCCCGGATTGATGCGCAGGCCGTCAACACCTTTGTCAAGGGCGGCGAGGGCAAGGCGGTAATCAAAATGAATGTCTGCAACCAGCGGAATATTTATCTGATCTTTTATTAAAGATAAAGCATCCGCCGCTTCCATATCCGGCACAGCAACCCGGACAATTTCACACCCTGCGGCAGCCAACTTATTAATTTGCTCTACAGTAGCGGCAATATTCCTGGTATCGGTATTGGTCATAGATTGGACGGAAATTGGAGCTCCGCCCCCGACCTGAACTGATCCAAGCCAGACAGGCCGGGTTTTTTTGCGTTCCATAGAAAAACCCTTTCTTAAATTTCTTAAACCTGATCGCTAAAATCACTTTTGGATTAACTGCAGCACATCGTTGTAAGTAACAAACACAAAAAAAAGCAGCAGAATTCCAAATCCAATCAGGTGAACGAAATTTTCCTTTACCGGATCAACCGGCCGGCCACGGAGCCATTCTATAACTAAAAACATTATTCTGCTTCCATCTAAAGCGGGAATGGGGAAAAGGTTAAACAGGCCTAAATTTATACTCAAAAACGCAGCCAGTTGCAACAGGTTAGAAATGCCGAACCCGACCGCATTTTTAATTTCATAAATAATCCTGACCGGCCCACCAAGGTCAGCGGGTAATTTGCCCGTGATCATCTGGCCGATCAAATCTATTATTAAAACAACAAACCGCCCTGTGTATTCCGCCCCTTTGACAAGGGAACTAAAAGGATCCAGGCGTTGATTCTGGAAAGCCGGGTAGATGCCCAATTTGCCCTGGCCCTTTTCATCATGGTCGGTCAGAACAAGAACCTTTTGCTGCTTCCCGTTGCGCTCTATGGTTACTGTAATGATCTGGTCGGGATGGGCGTTAATAATTGCAGACATCTTCTCCCACCTGTTGACCTGCTCTTTGTCAATCGCAACAATTTTGTCGCCGGCTTTTAAGCCAGCCAATTCCGCAGGTCCGCCGGAGACGAGCTTTTCCACAGTGGTGCTGGGCATCGGAAATCCGGAATAAATAAAGAGCAAGGCAAACAAAAGGACAGCAAGCACAAAATTCATCAGTGAACCGGCCGAGATAACCGCAACCCGCTGGAGTATAGTCTTCTTATTAAAAGACCTTTCATCGTCAACTGGAACTTCGTCGTCCGGCTCCATACCGGCCATGCGTACGAAACCGCCTATCGGAAACAACCTCAGGTTGTATGCGGTTTCGCCTTTTACAAAACTGGCCAGCTTCAAGCCAAACCCGATACTGAATTCCTGAACTCTTATTCCCACCCGTTTTGCAACAATAAAATGACCGAATTCATGAAATATAATCATCAACCCGAAAATAACAACGGTAGCTATAAATGTTTGTATTGCTAACACCCGACAATCTCCCTCGCTTGCTGCCGCGCCCAGCCGTCAGCGGCAAAAATATCGTTAATGTCAGTATACTCCCTAACCTTGTGCTTATCCATAACCTCGTCAATAATTTCCGGAATACGAGTAAATCCTATTTTTTCGGCCAAAAAACACTCAACTGCAATCTCATTCGCGGCATTTAAAACCACCGGCATTGTTCCTCCCTCCCGGCAGGCCTCAATAGCCAGGGAAAGACAGCGAAAGCGTTTCAAATCCGGGCCTTCGAAAGTTAAACCCCCTACAATATCCCAGTTTATTCTTGGCAGTTCATTAAACCAGCGTGAAGGATAAGTAAGCGCATACTGAATGGGTATGCGCATATCCGGAGTTCCCAACTGGGCCAGAGTTGAACCGTCAACGAATTCGACCATGGAATGAATGATGCTTTGAGGATGAATTAACACTTTTATCCTATCATAATTTAAATCGAACAACCATCTGGCTTCAATTATTTCCAAACCCTTATTCATTAAAGTCGCCGAATCGATAGTTACCTTGCGTCCCATCTTCCAATTAGGATGGTTAAGCGCCATTTCCACGGTCACACCTGATAAATCGGCCGGTCCCAAGCGAAATGGCCCACCCGAGGCAGTTAAAAGTATCCGGGCGATTTCATCCTTGGGAACTCCGTCCAAACACTGCCAGATTGCCGAATGTTCGCTGTCCAGCGGCAAAATATTTATATTCGCCCGGGTAGCCATCTCCATGACCAGCCTACCTGCTGTCACAAGCGTTTCTTTGTTTGCCAGGGCTATATCCTTGCCTGCCTTGATTGCTGCCAGCGTTGGAATAAGGCCGGAAATCCCGGGTACAGCTACAATTACAATATCCGCCTGTGTATCCGCCGCCGCGCTGATCAAGCCTGGCTCTCCCCAACACAACTCCGGTAAATTATCTTTATCGAGGTTTTTAAAAAGTTCCCCGGTTTCTTTTTCATCGGCCATGGATACTATTTCAGGATGAAACTCCCGGATTTGATCCAGCATAACGCTCCAGTTACTTCCTGCAGCCAACCCAACAACCCGGAATTCCGACGGGAACTGGCGAATTACCGACAGCGCCTGCCTGCCAATGGAGCCAGTACTTCCAATAATAGAAATTTTTTTCATTGTTTTGACAACCCCGTTTTACTTAGCTTTGCTTGTAAAATATACTTTAACAGCTGCCTGGATAATGATTAACAGGATCGGGCCGGCAATCAGGCCGACCACGCCAAGCGCTTTTAAGCCGGCATACATGGCCAGCAGAACAGCAAGAGGATGAAGCCCCAGGCTTTGAGCAACCACCCTTGCTTCCAGGGCCTGGCGCACCCCCCAGACAAGAGCGTAGATAAATAATAATTTTATCGCAAATGAAGCATGGCCGCTGATAAAAGACCAGATGGCCCAGGGGAGATAGATAGAAGCAGGACCTAAAACGGGTATTAAATCAACAACCCCGATCAGTAAACCTATTGTCAAAGCATATTCCACGCCGATTAATTGCAGCCCGACGATACTTTGAATAGTCGTCAAGGAAATTAAGACAAACTGAGCCCTTAGGTAACCAAGGAAAGCGTTGACTACTTCCCGGCCCATCGTTATTGTTCTCGTTCCCCAGGGATCAGGTATGTATTTCAACCAGAACTGGACAATAACCTTTTTATCACGGCTGATAAAAAATGTAGCGATTAGAGCGACTACGGTGATCATCACTGCGCTGGGCACTGCTGTCACGACATGCAGCAGTGAATTTGCAAGTGAACTGGCAAGATCGGACAACCAGCTGGTAATATCACCCACTCTTTCTTGAAAACGGTCGGTAAACGCCGGTGGAAGCTGAAAATAAAAAAATTTACCCTGCTCAATCAAATGGCTTATATAATCCTGTACAGGATTAACGTATTTCGGAAGTGAAACTGATAAGTCGCTTAATTCCTTGACAAGTCTGAAAATCAGAACTGTCAGGAGGGAGCCAATCCCGCCGATCAGCACAACCATTGCCACACCAATAGCCAGCGGCCTGATTAATCTTGCCTTTTCGTTCAGAAACCTGACAAATGGCTCTATTATAACGGCCAGGATTATAGCAAGGATAAATGGCGTCAATAAAACAAAGATAAATTTTATAATCACCATTATTTCCGGAACAATGTACTTCCAGGCCAGATATAACAATAAGAGTGTTGCTGTCGCTGCCGCCAACCTCAGATACCGGGGCACCCGCTCCACCTCTATCCCGCAATCAACTTTTGTACATAATAGTATACTAAGGGCGCTGTAAATAAAATGCTATCCACTCGATCTAATATACCTCCATGACCGGGGAAAAAAGTTCCTGCGTCCTTAATCCCAACCTGCCTTTTAATGCCTGATTCCACCAAATCGCCTACCTGAGCTGCAATACCCAAAAACAGCCCCAATAAAACAAGCTGAAGCAATGGTAAAAATGGGTAAATATATTTAAAAACAAAGACCACAATCACACTGCCCAGGATACCGCCGATTGAGCCCTCAATAGTTTTTCCGGGACTTAAAGCAGGAAATAAAGGGTGCTTTCCAAAGTTCTTTCCGATCAGAAAGGCCATTGTATCGTTAACCCAGGTACCAAATAGCATAAGGACGATCCAAATCCAACCGTTGGGAAGAGTACGCAGGAGATAAACATAAACCAAAAGGCCGATATAAAGAGTGGAAAGCAGGCCTATAGACACTTCCTGGAGCGAACAGCCAGGGTAAGAAAGCATAAACCAGCATAAAAATATAAAGATAACCGACACAAGCGCGCCGGCTAGCCCTGTATCGCCATAAAGATAGACACTCCCCAAAAGGAGTACGACCCCTAATGCCATCAAAAAATAAGGAATTTTTAAATCAAGGCGTCTCAACATCCGTTTGGATTCCAGCATTGCCAAAAACATTACCAGCGCACAGAGGGCTATCAGAAATAACCCTCCCTGCCAGACCAGCAGTATTACTAAAGGAATAGCTATTAATGAACTTA
>DMZI01000040.1:0-22904 GCA_003485325.1 Desulfotomaculum sp. | reverse complement strand
CCCGCCGCTGGTAATCTATAAGGGCTTGTAAAAGATGGATCCGGCGAAAATCCGGCCAAAGTACAGGAGTAAGCCAAAATTCAGTGTATGCAATCTGCCAAAGTAAAAAATTACTTATCCTGTAGTCTCCAGAAGGCCTGATCAATAAATCGGGATCAGGCTGCCCTGCTGTATAAAGATTTGAGGAGATTAGAGTCTCATTAATATCCCCCAGGCTAAGCTCACCCTGACATATTTTTTGACTGACGGCACGCAAAGCTTCTATTATTTCGTTCCGGCCGCCATAATTCAGAGCAAGATTTAATGTTAAACCCTGGTTGTTATGGCTCCGTTCCTGGGCCAGATGCACACATTTTTTAGCTGCTTCAGGAAGATCTTTGATATGTCCGATTGCCATAACGCGTATATCATTGTCACATAGTTCGTCTATTTCCTTTTGAAGATACTCCACCAATAATTCCATGAGTGTGTTGACCTCTTCCTGAGGCCTTTTCCAGTTCTCGGTGGAGAATGCATAAACGGTAAGAATGCGAATCTTTAACTCAGCACAAAGTTTAACAATATCGCGCAGCGACTCCACACCGGCCCTGTGGCCTATGCTCCGGGGCAAACCGCGCCTTTGCGCCCACCGGCCATTTCCGTCCATAATAATTGCTATATGTTCGGGTAAGCGGCTCCTATCCAGGATAGACAGGTATTGCTTTTCATCAGGGGCGGTTCTTCTTTTAAAAAATATATTTAGAATAGTGTTCGCCATGTTTTTCAGCATCAAAACACGTGCCTCCTGCCCCTGGCCGGTTCTAAAACGAAGGTAAATGCAACCCCCTCTACAAAAAGAGGGGGTTTAAAAATTTTTTCTCCTCTTTACTCCTCGACAATTGCCTCTGTCGGGCACGATTCCAGGCAGGTACCACATTCTGAACACTTTTCTTGATCAATCACATATATTTCACCCTCAATTATTGCTTCGTTTGGACAAGATTCCAGGCAGGTTCCACAACCCAGGCATTCATCTGTAATTCGATAAGCCACCTGTCTACACCTCCTTTCTCCAATTCTGGTAAGCTACGGTAAGCATTATTTTGTTTTCATTGATAAACTTACTGCGGACAACCCTCAAAAACCCATCCGGGTTTCCTGAAGGCGGCTTCGTAAAAGCTATTTCAACCTCTAAACCTTCGTTTTCGCAGATAGCCCTGGCCTGATCAAATTCTAAAGCTAAAACGTCAGGTTGCTTCATACCTGCATAATCTCCTGCTCCTTGAGTTTGACCAATGCATCAATTTCCTTGATGTATTTATCTGTTTGCTTTTGTACGTCATCCTGAAAACGGCGCAGATCATCCTCCGAAATATCTCCATCTTTTTGCTCCTGTTTTAAAAGATCATTCATATCCCGGCGGATATTGCGTATTGCCACCTTGCCTTCCTCGGCTTTCTTTTTAAGTAGTTTTACCAGTTCTACCCTTCTTTGCTGAGTTAACTGAGGAATAGCCAACCTGATTATAGTTCCGTCGCTACTCGGATTTATCCCAAGGTCCGATTTCATAATTGCCTTTTCAATATCTGGCAGGGCTGCTTTATCCCAGGGCTGAATAATTAAAAGCCTGGCTTCGGGCGCAGTAATACTGGCAAGCTGATTAACAGGCATCATGCTGCCATAATAGGATACCATGATTTTATCCAGCAGCGCCGGTGTCGCTCTTCCAGCCCGCAGTGAGGCAAATTCCTTTTTAATCACCTCAACGCTTTTTTTCATATTGGATTCGGCTTCCTCAATGAACGGATTACTCAATGCGTACACCTCCAACATAGGTGCCTATATTCTCGCCTAAAACAGCTCTTTTTATATTTCCAACTTCATTTAAATTGAAAACTACTACCGGGATACTGTTGTCCATACACAGTGACGTCGCTGTGGCATCCATTACAGCAAGGCCCTTGTTCAGCACATCGATATAAGTCAACCGCTCAAACCTTTTTGCCAGCGGGTTTTTTAAAGGATCATCGTCATAAACTCCGCTTACCCTTTTTGCCATCAAAATGACCTCTGCCTCAATTTCCGCTGCACGCAGGGCAGCGGTGGTATCAGTAGAAAAGTACGGGTTGCCGGTGCCACCCGCAAATATAACCACCCGGCCTTTCTCCAGATGCCGGATGGCCCTGCGGCGTATATACGGCTCAGCTATTTCACGCATCTCTATAGCTGATTGAACACGGCTGACTACTCCTCGTTTTTCAAGGGCATCCTGCAAAGCAAGAGAATTGATCACGGTAGCAAGCATTCCCATATAATCAGCCGCTGCCCTGTCCATACCTTTTGCGCTTCCAGCAACACCCCGCCATATATTACCGCCGCCGACGACAACCGCCACCTGAATATCCATCTGAATGACTTCCTGAATTTGGACGGCAATCGACTTGACCACGTAAGGATCTATTCCAAAGCCAAGAGAACCTGCCAGGGCTTCTCCGCTCAGTTTCAGAACAACACGCTTATATTTGGGATTACCCGAATCAAACATAATGCAGGGTTATCCCCCTTTTCCTAATTGATTCCCGCTTAGCCCTCACCGAGTTCAAAACGGGCAAATCTTCTTACAATAATATTTTCACCCAGGCGCATAATTCTTTCGTTTAGAACTTGCTGCACTGTCAGATCGGGGTTTTTGATAAAAGGTTGTTCAAGAAGGCAGCTTTCCTTAAAGAATTTTTCCAGCCGCCCGTCCACAATCTTTTGGATAATCTTTTCAGGTTTTCCTTCATCTTTGACCTGCGCTGCCAGAATCTCCCTTTCTTTTTGGACCTTCTGTTCCGGTACATCCTCCCTCCGGACGAATTCCGGCTTGGCTGCAGCCACCTGCATCGAAAGTTCATGTACAAGGGATCGGAAATCATCAGTTTTCGCTACAAAATCAGTTTCACAGTTTACTTCAATCAAAACACCTATCCGGCCAGCCAAGTGGATGTATGAATCGACCAACCCTTCACTGGCTACCCGGCCTGCCTTTTTTGAAGCAGCGGCCAGGCCTTTTTCCCTGAGGTAATCGATCGCCTTCTCCATATCGCATCCAACTTCATTTAATGCCCTCTTACAATCCATCATTCCCGAACCTGTGCGCTCGCGCAGTTCTTTAACCATTGCTGCAGTTACTTCAGCCATAGTCCCCTTAAATCCTCCCTTGTTAAACAGCAAAATATTGTCATATATTTCCTTTTATAACTAAGTATTTTACCCATTGCCCTCCACAAAAAACCCTTTATAGAAAAATGCAGGAGATATCTCCCGCCCAAAAAAACATACTAATCCCGAATTAAAGCGCTTCTGCCAGTTGCTCTCCCTGTTTGCCTTCCAAATAGGCGTCTGCCATTTTGCTGGTCAACAACCGGACTGCACGGATAGCATCATCGTTTCCCGGAATAACATAGTCAACTTCTTCCGGATCACAGTTCGTATCCACAACCGCTACGATAGGTATTTCCAATTTGCGTGCTTCAGCCATTGCAATTCTCTCTTTGCGGGGATCAATAACGAAAATTGCATCGGGCGGCTTTTTCATGCCTTTAATACCACCAACAGACTTCTGCAGCTTCTCTTTTTCCCGCATCAGGCCTGCAACTTCCTTCTTGGGCAGCAATCCAAGGGTATTGTCATTCTCCATCTGTTCCAATTCGCACAAACGGTCTATGCGGGCGCGGATCGTCTGAAAGTTTGTCAGCATACCACCTAACCAGCGCTGATTAACATAAAACATGCCGCACCTGTCGGCCTCTTCTTTAATTGCATCCTGCGCCTGCTTTTTGGTTCCCACAAAAAGAAGAGTACCTCCGTCTGCAGCAACTTGTTTGACATAATTATAAGCTTCTTCTATTTTTTTTACCGTCTTCTGTAAATCTATAATATAAATGCCGTTCCTGTCCGTAAAAATATAAGGAGCCATCTTGGGATTCCATCGCCTTGTTTGATGACCGAAGTGCACCCCTGCCTCTAAGAGTTGCTTCATTGAAATTATAGCCAATAGTCCACCTCCCTCCTATGGTTTTTAACCTCCGCCACTGTCATCTTTACCGGCAAACCCCCGGCTGCGGGGCAACCTTGCCGGAAATCCAAAAGGCGTGTGTATTTAACACCTCAAGTATTTTAACATAAACTTTCAGGCAACGCAAGGAAATGAAGCAAAAGAACCCCTTTTCCAAATTGTAAAACGCTTAATAAGCGGCCGTCTTTTTAGGCTGGTTTATAAAAATAACTCCTTGAAAAAAATGGATAAAAGTTTAAATGTATCTGATAAGTCCGCCACTTTTAAAAATATTTTCGAAAAAAGAAGGATTTAAGAGGATTCTTCAGAATATTTCTATTTAATAATAGGTTAAACTTGATATAATAAAGAATAATAAAGAGTGGTGATTATATTTGGCAACTGAATTTAAGAATAAAAAAGAATTTGATTCACCAGGAGGGCCGGTAGCAATTGAAGGCCCTGTAGAAAGTGAATATATCGCCTCCTTGACAATAGATGAAAATTTAAGCAATTTTCGAAATCCGACCCGTCAAAAGGAGGCATTAATGATAGTGGCCGACTTGCCGGAGGGGCTGGTTTATATTGCCAGACAAGGCCAGACAATTATCGGATACCTTAATTTCCATTACCCGAGCCGGTATTCACGATGGAGCAGACACCCCCGCGTTCTCGAACTTGGCGCTATTGAAGTAAGCAAACAGTGGCAGCGTAAGGGAATTGCCACAGCTCTTCTTCAGGAAGCGTTTAAAAATGAAGTAATGGAAGATTATATTGTAATAATCAACGAGTTCCATCAGCATTGGGATTTAAAGGGAACCAAGCTGAACTTTTGGAATTACAGAAAAATGCTCACTAAAATGTACGCCCGTATGGGTTTTAAGCGGAAGCACACCGATGACCCGGAAATACTTGAACATGCCGCTAATATGTTACTGGTCCGCATCGGAAAAAATCTGAACGACGCTTACATTAAAGCTATAGATGAACTCGCCTACCAGCAGTCCCTTGTGGATTAAAAACTCTTTAAGAATTCATCGCTTCTATACCTGTTTTTATGAAGCTGCTCTCAAGGTAAAAGTTCATTAATTTTACTCACCTTCATTTAATCCCCTCTCCAATAGACGGCATAAAGATCTCACAAACGGAAAACATATGTTCAAAAAGGAGATCTTTTATGGCGGGGTTTTTAGTGAAAATAATTGTTTGCCCCTTGATAATCTACATTTCGGGCCTTTTTTTCAGGCAAGTAAGTTTTACAGCGCTTTATCAGCCCGTAATAATCGGACTTATCCTTGCGGTAGCCGCACATACAATGGAACTTTATATTTTAAAACCTGGGACACTGTGGATTAGTTCGGCAATTGATTTTGTTGCTGCCACCCTGATTATATATGTCGTTCCATTTTTTATGAAGGGACTCCGCTTAAGTTTCGGGGGAGCTATATCTACAGCGTTACTTTTTACAATAACTGAAATTTTTCAGCATTCCTGGCTGATTAATTCCAACAAAACAGTTAAAGGTCCCCAGGACGAACTGTAAAAATCTATCTAAGGTCATAAAAACTTTGGGGGGATTTATTCCCTCCTATTTTATTATTGTAAAGTAAAAACAAAATTTTTAAAAAATATTGCAGTCAGATATTGCTTAAAATATAATAGTAATAAATATATGAAATATTAAAGTTTAATTAAAATGCGAATAAAAGGTTAAGAAAGTGAGGTGTGGGAAATGCCAGTTTATACATTTAAATGCGGGAATTGCGGACATACCTTTAAAGATCTGGTATCTGAAAAGGAAAGGCAAGTAACCTGTCCTTCCTGTAAAAGCACTGAAGTCGAGCAGCAGGCAAGCAAGCAAAAAGTTGTTCCCATAGGCCCCACTACCAGCGCTCCCGGCGGGTGATAGGTATTCAAAGAGCCCGGGGGCTCTTCATAAATTGCAAACTGACTTTGTTTTTTACCAGGCGAACGAAGCTTTAAAAAAGGGTTTAATTAAACCCTTTTTTTTGTGCTTTAAGAATTTCCTATCAGCATTTTTAGGATAACAGGCACAAAGTTTGTAAATTTCTAAACCTCCCTGCCCTGCTTCTAAAAGAAAGGTATTTAAGATAGAGCAGGCAGACTCAAAGCATATTTTTATTGTATAATGGTATGGAATGAAGCTTAGTGTCATTAGGAGTTCAGACAGTGTTAAAGTGTGCAGGAATTATTGTAGGCATAATAGTTATTATATGAATTGCTCTTTTCTTTGCCTGGGGTAAAATAGAATTTGCACAGGTGCGTTAATGACGGAGAGACTTAATTTTTTCTGGATAACATTTAAAAAGTATGTCATCCTCTCTTTTGGTTCACTAGTCGCCGCGCTGGGGCTTGAAGCTTTTTTGGTCCCAAACAGAATCATCGACGGCGGCGTTGTCGGAATATCAATTATAGCAAGCTATTTGTCCCACCTCCCTCTTGGAATTTTTATTTTCGTTTTAAATCTGCCTTTTTTATGTATTGGCTATAACCATATCGGGAAAACCTTTGTTTTTTCAACTCTATTTTCAGTTACCTCACTTTCTTTTTGGGTTACCGTACTGCATCTGCATACTCCGGTAACACAGGACCTTCTGCTGGCCTCGGTTTTTGGCGGGATCGTTTTAGGAGCAGGCATAGGTATAATTATCAGGCACGGAGGTTCCCTGGACGGCACAGAGGTTGTCGCAATCATACTTGATAAAAAAACCGGTTTTTCCGTTGGAGAAATAGTCATGTTTTTCAATGTCTTTATCATTTCCAGCGCGGGTTTTGTATTTGGCTGGGACAGAGCAATGTATTCCCTGCTTGCTTATTACATTACTTTCAATGTCATAGATTTAACCATTGAAGGACTGGATGAGTCCAAATCTGTCTTTATAGTATCCGACAAACCGGCAGAGATTGCCGAAGTGATCATAGCGCGTTTAGGCAGAGGCGTAACATTCCTGGAGGGAAAAGGAGGTTATTCCGGAGAACCCAAAAATGTATTATATTCAGTTATAACGCGGCTTGAAATCGCTAAGTTAAAAGCGATTGTAAAAGAAATTGACCAAAATGCTTTTGTGACAATAAGCCATGTCCACGAAATATACGGGGGTAGATTTAAGAAAAAAGCTATTCATTAACTTTATTAAAAAAACAAAAACACAAAAACACAGAGTTAACCGGCCCCCCTGATTTCTCTGCATTTCCTGATAAGCCCATTTAAGAACCCCTAAATAAACCTACTAAATTCAATAATAAAGAAATGCCTCACATCTTAGGCGCCGGATTGCCTTATTGCTTTTTTTTCGTTAAACTATTTGTAAGTTATATAAGAGGGGATTTATCATGCCGGCTAATCTGACTCCCCAGTATTACGCCGCAGAAGAAGCCTTCCGCAACGCCGTTACAATCACGGAAAAAATATCTGCTCTGGAAGATATGCTTGCCGTAATTCCAAAGCATAAGGGTACGGAAAAGCTGCAGGCCGACATTAAAAGGCGCTTGGCCCGGCTACGGGAAGAAGGGCAAAAAAGGAATGCTTTAAACCGGTACGACCCCTTTCATATTGAAAAGCAGGGCGCCGGGCAGGTGGCTCTGGTTGGCTATCCCAACAGCGGCAAATCAGCCCTGGTGGGGGCTTTAACCAGGGCGAAAGTCAAAATTGCCGATTATCCCTTTACAACTATTATCCCTTCCAGCGGCATGCTCCCTTATGAAGAGGTTTATATTCAGCTTGTTGATACCCCCCCGCTTACATCAGAAGGCTTTCCACCCGGACTGGCAGGTTTGCTGATCAGCGCCGACGCATTGCTGCTGGTCATCGATAGCTGCGCCGGGGAATGCTTGAACCAATTGGAGAGCGCACTGCGGCTTTTAAGCGAGCGTAAGATTATTCGTGATCAGACCGATGCAGCGACAAAAGCGAAACCAATGCAGCGTTTAATAATTGTTGCCAATAAAACAGACCGGCCTGAGGGAAAAGAAAACCTGCAGTTACTACAGGAATTGTTGCCGCCTAATTTTGAAATACTTCCGGTTTCCGCAGAAAAAGGCAAGAATTTGGAACAGTTAAAAACCAGGTTGTTTGCAGCGCTGGAAATAATCCGTGTTTTTACAAAACCACCGGGTAAGGAACCCGATTTTACCCGTCCGTTTATTCTGCCGCAGGGCAGCAGCGTTTTAGAGTTGGTGGAGGACATACACAAGGATTTTATAAAAAACTTGCGGGGGGCGCGAATCTGGGGTTCCGCCCGTTTTCCCGGCCAGAGTGTGCCCAAGGAATATATAATCCGTGATAAAGATATTATAGAATTGCTTGTCTGAAGAAACCTTTGTCCGGAACACTAAAACGGGTAGTGATTAGCTTTTACCAGCTTCCTCCCCCGCCGCCTCCAAAACCGCCGCCGGAAAATCCGCCGCCAAAGCCCCCGCCCCCTGAACCACTTCCCCTGGGAGCGGAGAACATGGCCGATCCAACATTTGCTGCCATAGAGCTTACAGCAGTGCTGAACATGTACGGATGAAACACACCTATTCCGCCATGCGGCACATACCAGTCAGGTTTTTCCTGGTAGACTCCCTCAAACGCCTTGGCCCAGTTTTTCGTCACATCAAGCGCGATAGCATAAGGCAGGAACTTAGAGAAAAGCTGCTTATCTCCCAATTTATCCAGCCTGTCCTTTTCGGCGCGGTTTAAAAAATTCCTGAAAACCAAGAATTTCATTATGCGCCAAAGCTCCTGCCCTGGTTTTGGCGGGCATCGCTTTTACAAAAGCAAGCACACATAGACAGGTCAATATCCCTGCTAGAAAGCCTGTAGGCAAAATCCGGGAAAAGGATCCGATGAAAATAACCAGTAATCCCGCTATAAAACCGGCCACAAAATAAATACTTCTTACACTTTGAGGGTTTTGAAGAAAATACTTTTTACTGACCAGCCCATCGTAAAGAGAATCCCTCAAAGCGTCCAGATTCGTGTAAAATTTGTTTCTCAGATCGGAAACAAGGATATCCGGCATTCCCATAAAAATGCGGTCCATCAGCAACTTTTCAAAAGGACTAAGCTCTACCCCGGGTTCCTTGATTCTAGTAAGGCTGAATCTGTTGAATCGAAAATAAGCCAGTCTTTTTTAATCTCTTCAATTTTGATATATCCCTTATCCGCGAGACCGACAATGGCTGAAGTAATGTCCCGGGGGTCCATTTTCTCGTCAACCAGGGCGCCTATCTCGGCCGGCGTCAGCGGCTCGCCGCTGAATTTAGGAGGCTCATACATGACCGCCACAGCTTCCCTTATTTTCGGGTCCCTGCCTCTTTTGTACCACAGGTTAAACATTATTATTAAAGTAATTACCGGGAAGACGAAGATCCAGTTTTCCTGCAGGTCCAAAGCCCAGATAAATCTTTTCAGGGCAGACGGGGGTATAACAAGCCCTTTATCCCAACCAAAAACAATTGTGAATCCTTCCCCTGCATTAAGTTCCCTTGTGGTGTCAAACAGACCGCTGTTATATCCCGTTTCAATACCGCCGGCAGTTTCAGTCGAACCTGCGGCGCCCGTATAACACGCTGCCTTAATGTTTTTACGCTTTTTTATTTATCGTTTGCTGCCTGAAACATTGTGCCCGGCTGCAAGTTTATAAGAATCCTTATAAGGGACACTGTTTATTCAGCTTTCTGTGTTTAAACGTTTTTTCTCTGTTTGCATACTCCGCAACAATTTGGCCGTTTCCGACCAGTTTATACTTATAAATAACCAGCCCTTCCAGGCCGACTGGTCCCCTGGCATGGATCTTGCTGGTGCTTATCCCAACCTCTGCGCCCAGTCCGTAGCGGAAGCCGTCGCTAAAGCGGGTGGAGCAGTTCCAGAAAACATTGCCTGAATCAACCAAGGCCATAAATCTGGCCGCATTATCCCTGTTGGACGTAATGATGCTGTCTGTGTGGCCGGATCCATAATAATTGATATGATTGATCGCTTCGTCGATATTTTCAACTACCCTTACCGATAACTTGTAATCAAGATATTCAGTCTTCCAGTCTTTCTCGGTGGCTTCGGCAACGTCTATAATTGCGCGGGTCTCCGGACAGCCAAACAGTTCAACCTTTTTTTGTTCCAGGGCTTCCTTCAAAACCGGCAAAAGCGCCGGAGCAGCTTTTTGGCTTACTAGCAACGTTTCCGCCGCATTGCACACGGCAACATACTGGGTTTTGGAATCCAGGACAATCCTTATCGCCATTTCCATGTCGAACTCATCGTCGACATAACAGTGGCAGATACCGTCTGCATGCCCCAGTACTGAGATTCTGGAATTATTCATGATGTATCTGACAAATTCGTTCGATCCCCTAGGGATAATTAGGTCTATGTACTCGTCCAGCTTGAGCATCTCGTCCACATCTGATCTTGTCTCCAGAAGCTTTATCCAGTTGCCCGGAATACCCGCCTCTTCTGTAGCTTTTGAAATAACATCGGTGAGGATCTTGTTGGTTTCTTTCGCCTCCGAGCCCCCTTTCAGCAGCACCCCGTTACCGCTTTTCAGGCAAAGAGTTGAAATTTGCACTAAAGCATCTGGCCTTGATTCAAAAATTACACCAATCACTCCTATAGGACAGGTGGTCCTGTATAGCTCCAGGCCTTCGTCCATTTCTGTCGATAACAGTGTTACTCCCACAGGATCCTCAAGACCGATCAGGCTGTGAATTCCCTCAACTACATCATTGATCTTTGCTTCATCAAACTTGAGCCTTTTTAAGAGCGGTTCGGAAAGCTGTTCACCCTCGCTTCTGGCTAGGTCATCCACGTTGGCCTTGATGATTTCATCCCGGTGTTCTGTCAAAGCTGCGGCAATTTTAGCTAAAGCCCTGTTTTTCTGTTCAGCGCTCATAGCCGCCAAATCAATGGAGGCTTCTTTTACCTGTCGGGCTAATTCATTTATAACCAAAAAACTCTCCGTCCTTCCCTAAAATAAAAAATCAAAATAAGTCACATTATCCGAGCAGAGCGCAAATGGTCTAAGTCTGATGGATAAGTTTACGAATCACTTTTTCTTCTGCTTTTTAATTCATCCTTGCGAATTTTCCAGAAATTCGGCTTCCTTTTTTCCAAGAATGCCCTCGGGCCTTCTTTTGCTTCCAGGCTGGTAAACCAGTCCGGAAACATCAATCTGGCGAGCTGCCCGTACGAACCGGCCATATAATCTATTTCCATATCAAAAGTGGCCTTCAGCACTTCTATGCATCCCGGGCTGAGGGCCAGTATTTCTTCACACCATTTATCCACTTCTGATTCAATTTTTTCTACAGGCACAACAGTATTGACCAACTTCATTTCAAGCGCTTCCTGAGCCGTATATCTCCGGCAGAGCATATAAATCTCACGTGCTTTTTTAGCCCCGACTACGCTGACCAGATAGGCCACAACATAACCGTCAACAGGGTTGGCCACACGCGGCCCGCCCTGAGCAAAAACAGCGTTCTCGGCGGCAATTGTAAAGTCACTAAAGTAAGCAAGGCAGTTGCCCATTCCCATGCAATACCCCTTAACGGCGGCAATGACGGGTTTTCTCGACATCCTTAGAATCTGGGGGGGAGGATACCTCCAGTAAACCTGCGTTCTTAGCTCCTTTTCCTCCCATACAACATCCCCGCCAGTACAAAACGCCTTATCACCCGAACCTGCAAGCACTATTACACCAATGGTCGGGTCATGGTTCGCCTCATAAAAGGCATGAAAAAGCTCATCCATTGTGTCGGCTGTCAGCGCGTTCAGCTTTTGAGGACGGTTAATTGTAATCCTTGCCACCCCGCCCTCCAATTCTTGATGATACTTATTTTCATAAATAATGTCTTTAAAGTTGTTCCCTTCCACCGGTTCCCAATCAGTCCAGCCCATATTCCGGCCTCCCCTACTTATTAATTTCTGGTTCAAGGTTTTTCTCATAATCCGGTTAACCAGTTTTTGCGGATATAATACGGTAACTTGATCTTTTTTGTATACTTTTATAATTCGTCTGTAAAGCCGCATTTCCCTCCTCGAAAGGGGCTTAAAGCAATACTACGTTGCTTATTTGTGGACGATGTGTATTTTATATGGTATTATTTACGAGCTAATTTCAAAACTCCAATCCCTTGTAACTCAAGGGCTTCAGAGCACCAAAAAACCAGCTTTACCCACCAAAAATTATGTAGAAACAACTAATTGAAAAATAAAGAGGTTTCACCTAAACGCCTTCTCACCGCTTTGAAACCAAAATGACCGGATCGCAACTCCAGGAAGCATTAAACGGTATTTGTGAAAAGCTGTCGGCGGAACTGCTTTCTTTAACCGGCTCTACCGGTCAGGTGGTTATCGACAGCACCGATATACCGGCCCACGAGAAACCTTCTAAGGAAAGCACAACGGGTGCATCCTTTGGGCGCCGCACCGCCTCTACCGGGGAAAGCGAAATGTTTTACGGCTATAAACTTCACTTAGCAGCCGTAAACACCGTTGTAGGCCCGGTACCGGCTGCTGCCAGGGTGACTCCGGCTAATTGTTCTGATGTAGATAAGGAAATTGCCTCAAAGTTAATGAAGGAAGCCTGCGATTTTCATGAGACCACCCTGGGTTATAAACCTCTTTATTACCTCATGGATGCCGGCTATGACGCCGATTTTATATACAGCCAGGCGCTTGAGCAAAAAGGGCAGGCAATTATCAAGCTCAACCCCCGTGGACGCAAGAAAACTTCCCTGGATTACACCGATGAGGGTACACCCTATTGTCCTGCCGGGCGCCCGATGTCGTACTACGGGACGGACCAGAAAAAGCTTGCCAACAAATCCCGTTGCCCCAAGAAGTGCGGCTAGGATATAACCTGCCAAAATGAATGCGGCTGTGAAAATCCTTATGGCTATGTCAAGAGAATATCTATAAAGGAAAACCCCAGGCTGTTTTGCAGCCCGCACCGCGGCAGCCGGACCTGGAAAGAACTTTACAGCAACCGCAGTTCCATTGAGAGGCTGTTCACTTAACAAATATACTTTTTATATTTACTTCTGCTATGATATATATCCTTTATTTTGGCAATATGATTATTTTATTAATCGGCACCTGTTTCATAATTATTTTAGATAATCATTTTGCTTTGCAGATTGGGTTCGTGAACATGATGTTATAGTTGACCCAATAGACAGCAGACATTGGGAATAATGTGGTCAAAGCCCCAACAATCGAGCGCTCTGAGCCACAACAAAACATAGAATAATTCCTGTAGCAGCCGTAATGGCAAAGGTTATGAGGGTCCATTTTATGCTCTGAGTTTCCTTCCTGATTGTCAACAGTGTTGTTCCACAGGGATAATGGTTCAAACAGAACAGCATTGCGCATAAAGCTGTCAGCCAGGTCCATCCATTGGCGAAAAAGAGTTCTCGCAAGGCCTGCAGACTGTCTAGTTCAATCATCTGACCGGCGGACATGTAACTCATCACCAAAATAGGAATGACAATTTCATTGGCCGGAAAACCAAGGATAAATGCCATTAGTATAAAGCCATCTAGGCCCAATAGATGGCCAAACAGACCCAACAGGTTTGCTCCGTACTGTAAAATACTGAGGTCTCCTACATATATATTGGCAAACGCCCAGGTAATCATGCCCGCCGGCGCCGCCACGATGATTGCTCTGGCAAGAACGAACAAGGTACGGTCATAAAGAGAACGAACAATAATTCTTCCGATCTGCGGTTTGCGGTAAGGGGGAAGTTCCAGGGCAAAAGATGAAGGAATCCCTTTCAGTATCGTTTTTGATAAAAGCTTTGATATGATAAGAGTAATCATGATACCTATTACTATGGCTGCCAGGATGATAAGAGAAGCTGCGACAGACTGATAGCTTCCCAACTCCCCGGCAATAAAAACGGTAGCCAGGGCGATTAAGGTTGGGAAACGCCCGTTGCAGGGCACATAATTGTTGGTAATAATAGAAATGAGCCGTTCCCTGGGCGAATCAATGATTCTGCAGGAAATTACGCCTGCCGCGTTGCATCCAAATCCCATACACATAGTCAATGCCTGTTTGCCATGGGCGCACGCCTTCTTGAAATAATTATCCAGATTGAAGGCGATGCGAGGAAGGTATCCCAAATCTTCCAATAAGGTAAACATAGGAAAAAAGATGGCCATTGGAGGCAGCATAACCGATATTACCCATGCCAGGGTTCGATACATTCCTAAAACCAATAGCCCGTGCAGCCAATCAGGCCAGCCCGCAGATAAAAAGAGCTGAGTTAAGCGTTCCTGTCCCCAAAAGAGGCCAATCCCCAGGACCTGTGAAGGATAATTGGCCCCCTTGATGGTAATCCAGAAGACCAGCCCTAATAGCGCCACCATTACAGGAATCCCCCAAATCCTGGAGGTAAGAACGCTGTCTATCCTGCGGTCCATGTCGTTGTAATTTTGCTTCTCACATCGCAATACTTTTTGGGTAATTTCCTCGGCCTGGGCAACAATGCAGGTAACAATATGGTCACGCAGGCTGTCCCTATCCAGATGATCCTCCAGAAGCATTTGATCAGATAATGCCATAGCATCGGATAGTTGCTTGCTTTCACGAATCCTAAAAAAGGGTAGCTGCGCACGCGAAGCCTCATCGTTCCAGTCTCCGTCAAGCAGTCGAAGCGCAACCCACCTTCTGTTTACTTTTTTATCAACAATACTTTGAACTATGGGCTCAAGCAGGTTAAGACATTCTTCCACTGCAGAACCATAACGGATCCGTAAAGGTGCGGTTTCTATTTCACCCATCGCTACCTGATAAACTGCATCTTTTAATGCATCCAAACCCGCCCCGTCCCGCGCGCTGGTTCCGATTACCGGTATTCCAAGTATTTTGGACAGCGCAGGCAAATCAACCTGGATTTTCTTCCGCTTTGCTTCATCCAGCAGATTTACACATAGAACTACATGATCAGTAATTTCCATTACCTGCAGCACCAGATTCAGGTTTCTTTCCAGACAAGTTGCATCGGTAACAACTACGGTTACCCTGGGTTCTCCCGAACAAATAAAATCGCGGGCAACTTCCTCATCAACCGAGTTTGCAAACAGTGAGTAAGTTCCGGGCAAATCGATGAGAATGAATCTTTGATCCTGATGGATATACTTTCCCTGTGCGTTTGTAACTGTTTTTCCAGGCCAGTTACCGGTATGCTGTTTGAGACCGGTTAAACTGTTGAAAACAGTACTTTTACCCGTGTTGGGATTGCCGGCTAATGCAATCATTAAATCCCCGTCATGCAGATCGACCCTGTACGTTTCTCTTGCTATTCGCCTGCCGGACACTTGTCTAATGTTCACGATTTATAAGTCCTCTACTTTTTTCTCTAAAGCAATTCTACGAGTATTTGGGACGCCTCTTCAGAACGAAGAGCGATAACAGCTCCGCGAATTTCATATGCCACCGTGTCACCCGAAGGACTCTTTTGCAAAGCTTCTACCCGTGTACCGCAAATCAACCCTAAATCAAGCATTCTCCTTCTCGTATTGCCATTTGCGGTTAATTGACTGACTTTTCCGCAAGTACCGAGTATTAGGCGATGTAACGGAATCAATCTATCCATATCCAAATCCCAACCCCCTGAAAAATTCATCTTTAACCCCGGCGATCATAAGTTAGACTAAGGAAAACTTTTTTCCCACGTCTCATTCTATGAAAAGAAAAATAAATTGGTTACATACATTCATCTTAGATTAAATTTCAATTATTGCTTTAGCTTCACAGGAAGTTCTTGGGAAAGGAGTGAGAAAGATGAATAACAAAGAGTTCCACACATTCCGCGGCTATGAAATGATCAAAAAGAATAAGGACTATCTCACTCCAAGCATGGAAGACTACCTAGAAATGATTTATAGAAATTGTCAGGAAGAAGGGTACGTCAGGATCAACCGGCTGGCCGAACAGCTAAATGTGAAAGCGCCTTCGGCTTCCAAGACAGTACGCAAGTTGTCATCAATGGGTTATCTTAATTATAAAAAATACGGAATTATACAGCTGACACCAAAAGGTGAAATGATGGGAGCATTTCTGCTGGACCGGCATGAAACAGTGGAAGAATTTTTAAGTCATATCGGGGTTTTGGATACGGTATTGCTTGAGACTGAGCTCATTGAGCACTATCTCAGCATTGACACCATTAAAAACATCAAGATATTAAACGACTTTTTGGTCAGTTCTCCAGAAATCCTTGAGAAACTCCGGCAGTTCAAAGCATATTATGAGGAGGAAAAATAAGAGACACAGGTCTCATTTTTCTTTTATCTTTAAAAAATAATAAGGGCCGGCAACGTGCCTAAAAATGGGGGGCAAGGAAGCAAGGGGACGGGAAGCAAGGGGATATACGTACTTTTTGCTTCCTTGTGTTACTTGCTTGGCCGCTTGTTGTCACCCCTGTGTAAACGCTCGATATTATTGTTCAAAATAGTGTCTTGGAAAAAATCTTTGCGGGTGTATATTATGAAGTATATATACAACAGGAATTATTCTATTTTATTATTACAGTAATTTCATAAGATTGGCGGGGGTTAATAATTGAAAGAAATTGTAATTGATTTTCATGTTCACCTTTCTCTATACGAGACCTTTACTAAAGATGCTTTTGACTTTTTTGCGGCAGCTCATTCTTCAGAAGAAGAATATGTAGCTTTTTGCAAGAAATACAGTGATCCTCACACCTTTTTACAGTTGATGGATGAAAAAGGCGTGGATTACTCTGTTGTATTGGCAGAGATTGCGCCTTTGACAACAGGTGTGGCTACAAATGAAATGGTAAAAGAATTTTGCCAGGCAAGTCCCAGATTAATACCTTTTTGTACGCTAAATCCTTACCTGCATCCGAATATGGGCAAAATGCTGGAGGATTTTATCTTAAATCAGGGATTCAAGGGACTCAAGCTTTATCCACCATATAATTATTTTTATCCCAATGAAAATTTTATGTATCCTTTGTATGCCGTTGCCGAAAGGCTTAGCATACCTGTTCATTTCCATACGGGCTCTTCAATTTTTGCAAACTGCCGTTTAAAATATGGCAATCCAATTTATTTTGATGATGTAGCTGTAGATTTTCCAAACATGAAAATAATCATGGCGCACGGTGGACGCGGCCCGTGGTATAATGAAGCTCTATCCCTGGTTCGCCTTCATAAGAATGTTTATATCGACGTGGCAGGCTTACCGCCTAAAAAGCTTTTAGAATTCTTCCCGGACATGGAACGCTTCGCCCATAAGTTTATATTTGGAACTGACTGGCCCGCTGTGGATGTTAAAAAGAACGCCGATACAATCCGGAGCCTTGAGATTTCCCGGGAAGCAATTTCAAAAATACTGGGAGAAAACGCCAAGCAGCTCCTGGGATTGTTTTAGAAAGGAAGCGCTCATTTTCTTCAAGGGGGGTGGGATATTTCACACTCAATGTCATTCCGTCAGGGAACTTCTATAGCTTCGGAAGATCTCCACTGCCTTTTCTTGATATTCCTCCGGGATTTCAATATGCCCCCACCCCATACTCATTTGAAACAAACCATCATAGGCCAGACTATGGTGGTTGATGACAGCATACGGGATCCTTTCTTCCTCAAGCATAGCTGCAAATATATCCGCTTCAAATTCATTATCCAGTTCTATCCGGAAAATCTTCACAGTTACAACACTCCTTAGCGCTTTGTTGTTACAAGCAGACGAATTGCAGATAATTTTTTGCCTTTAAAAGGCCTTGGCCCAGTAATCATACAAAATACTCTGAGCGTACGTTATGCCGGGCACAGCCCAGCGTGCATTCAGCTGCAGCCAGGTTGGGCTAATGCCCTTGTCCACTAAAGAAAAACGCGGATCAACCAGTATCTTGCCTTCAGGTAAAAAATTTTTGGTCGCATAGGCGTATAAATGCTGGATATGTGCTTCTATCCCTGCTTCCGGAGAGGAAAATATTGCCCCATGGACACCTTTTTCGAAACGCACCTGATCCGGATCTGCTCCATTTAGTGATTCTTCGCTTGTGCAGGGGTTTCCCGTTGCCCACAAACCACAGTAATTGTTTTGCCAGGATTGAACAGAACCGGTAAACTGGAAATACCCGGTCTCTTTAACCGCCTGGAAATAGGCAATATCCCCGCGGATGCCATATTCCTCACCAATTTTAAGATACAATTCCGCTAATTTTGGCATGGAGTTGAATTCTCTGCCCATTTTCTCCATTTTGGTTTTAATTCTTGGCGCTTCGCCCGCCAAGTAGGCTTCCATTTGATCTGCGGTCAGCTGTGAGGTTCCCATAATGCCAATTGCCTCTGGATTAATCTCTCCCCCGCCCGGAAGAACGACTGTCAGAGGGTACTTGCGTAGTTCCTTAAGGTAACTTTCAAAGCGGACCAATTGCTCCTCACTGAATTCATTAATATCCATATTTAATAAATCTCCAGAATTGATAACTCTTCCATCCAATAATTTCAAATTGCTGTGATAATATGCAAGTTCTTTAATTAACTGAAGGGTGATCGCGTTTGCCGGCTGCGCCGGTTCAGGATTGGTTGGGGGTACAGGAACAGCGCTTGTAATAACTACTGTTTTAGTATCGCTTTCCCAATCCACTTTACAATCCATGGCTTCACCAACGACCCGAAGCGGAACCATGGTCCGGCCCCGCCTGATTAATGCTTTCCCATATCCTTCAGGAATAGCCAGCGTTTTTCCATCAATAATGATTTCAATTTCCCCGCTTTCCCCTCTGGAGGAAGGGATAAAATCTTTATTTTTTCTGTTGATTACCACCTGCCGGCTCTTCTGTATCCAGTTTACTTGAGCCCCCATATCTTCACCGATTACCCGTAACGGAACATAAACCCTACCTTCAATAATCTCCGGGGTTTGCTCTCCTTCTAAAAAATGCAGCAATTCGCCGTTGATACAGATATTTATTTTTGCTCCTGCAGGCACAGCAGCGCCTGCGGGCAACGTATTGAATCCCAAAGCCAGTATGATCGCCCAAACCATAATGAATGCTTTAGATATGAACTTCATGATTCTTGTAACCCCTCTTCTACTCCTCATCCCAACAGTACTTTTTATTCTGTTGAAGCTTTTCAAGACTGCAATTCAAGCACAGACCATTATGACAGCAGACCATCCCGCCACACTCAGGGCAATTCCATTTTGACTCTTCCTTTCCAAGGAAACTCTCGACGCCATGCTTTTTGATGAATTCGAGATTCTCTATCATACTCATATGGTACCTGGTACGGTAGCGCTTATCAAGGGATTTTAGCCGTCTGCAGGGAAAATCTTTGCACTCACAGCAGAACCGGATAAGTCCTTCCCCCAGCAGATCGCAGTGTTTTTTTAGGAAAGCGCAGTTCTTGCCTCGCGGCAGGCAGCCGACACAGTACTTCTTTTTAAATCCTTTCTTATTAAGGTCGTTTTTCATCGCCAGATAACTAACGCATATTGCGCAGTTCATTTCGCAAGGAGCAATGAGTTTTTCTTCCATAGCCGGTCATCACCTCATTTCCAGGCGGAACATAATCCATCGTAACAGGCCGGCCGGGGTTTGTACTGGAGACAGCGGTAAATTGAACCTTCTGGTTTACCAGCTTAAAATCAACATTAAGGTTGTCCATTATAACTCCTCCCTCTATATAATAATGTTAGATTAGGATCAACCACCGTAACGTTAGTAAACAACTTGCCTGCGCCGTCATAATCCTGTAAAAAAACAGGCCCGTCCACTTTTTGCTGAACCTATTTCACGCGCATGGTATGCCATGCTCCTGCCTATTAAGTTAACAAAGATTGAATCAACAGGCAAGGCTCAGGTCAAAACGGGCAGGCAGAGTCGGACAGCTGCTCCGGTATATCTTGCTGGCTAGGTCTGTTGGTGGTTAAATTATTGGTATGCCATGATTGCCATACTGCAGGTAATAAAAGCGTCAGGGCCAGACCGTTTGGGTGGTCTGGATTCAAAATTTTATGTTAAACTATTTTAGGCGGCTAATGAATTTTGTAATTAAGGAGATAATTTATGAACAAATTCCGTCTTAAGAAGGAAGATACGGTTCTAATTATTATCGATCTGCAGGAAAAGCTCTTGGCGGCTATGCCCGACCGGGCCAAGGTATGCGCCAACACAAGATTATTGTTAACCCTGGCGGAAAAGTTCAACCTGCCGGTAATACTTACCGAACAGTATCCACGGGGGTTGGGATCAACATTACCGGAAATAACAGAATTGTTGCCCGAACATCAACGCCTTGAGAAGACCCGGTTTTCCGCCTTCTGCCCTGAATTGCTGGAAATTTTGCGCAAAACCGGCCGCCATACAATCATAATGGCCGGCAGTGAAACCCATGTATGTGTGTATCAGACCACGCGCGACTTGCTTGAACAAGGGTTCAATGTTCATATTGCATGTGACGCGGTATGTTCCAGGTTTAAAGAGAATTATGAAAACGCGTTGTCTTTGATGCAGTCTATGGGTGCGGTAATAAGCAACACGGAAACGATGATGTTTGATTTTATGGTTGAATCAGGTCATCCTCATTTTCGCAGCATATCCGCTTTACTTAAGTAACGCCTCTTTTTACTGCGAAATGAAAATAAGCCCACATAAGAAGGCTGGAACTGTAATTATGCAATAGGAAATACCGGAAAAGTGATTTAAACGGGGGAGTCAGAAACGAAGATTGACGTTGCGTTCTTGCCGTCAACCGTTAATACGGACGATATCGCTGACACTGTCTGTATAGTATTGGACATATTCCGAACGACAACCAGTATCGTGACCGCTATTGCCAACGGGTGTAAAGCCGTCATTCCCGTCCTGTCTATTGACGAGGCACAAAAATTGGCGGCTGCAATGGGACCAGTCCTGATTGCCGGAGAACGGCAATCCTTAAAATTGCCCGGCTGTGATTTTGGAAACTCACCCTTTGACTTTTCCCAGGAAAAGGTACATGACCAGACGATAATTATGACTACGAATAACGGGACTATTGCCATAAAAGCTGCAGAACGGGCTCACCGCACATTTATTGGTTCATTTATAAACGCCGGCGCTGTCTGTTATCAGGCTAAACGGTTCGGGAAAGATATCTTAATCATATGCGCCGGGACTGACGGGCTATTTTCGCTGGAAGACGCCCTCTGCGCCGGTTTGCTGGTCAGATAGTTAAAAGAAGAAACTCAAGAGGAAACAACATTAACCGATGCGGCCTATGGAGCGTTATTGGTATATAATCAAGCACAAGGATCGATAAAGGAAGTTGCTGTTATCAGCAGAAACGGGAAACGGCTTTATGACTTAGGTTACATACACGACGCGGAATATTGTCTTCAAACTGATATTTTGAATATCGTCCCCGAATATATGTAGGGAAGGATAGTTTCCTTTCAAGAATGAAAAGAACTTTTACAAATCATAATGGAGCCTTTATCAGGCCAAATTCAATGTGCGTTTAAGGACAATAAAATCATATCAAAAGGTGATTGCAGATGACTGGTGTCGACTTGATTGCTACGGCAACCTTTGGCTTGGAAGCTCTGGTGGCGCAGGAAGTCAAGGATTTGGGTTATAACCGGGTAACGGTGGAAAATGGTAAAATTACTTTCAGCGCGGATTGGGGCGCGATCTGCCGGGCCAACTTATGGCTGCGCACAGCGGATAGAGTGCGCTTGAAAGTGGGCGAGTTTAAGGCCACCACTTTTGATGAACTTTTTGAGCAAACCAAGGCGCTGCCCTGGCCCGAACTAATACCGGGCGACGCCGAATTCCCCGTGGAGGGAAAATCGATCAAATCCACCCTGTTCAGCGTATCCGACTGCCAGGCCATTGTAAAAAAGGCCGTTGTGGAAAGCATGAAAAGAAAATATAAAAAGGAATGGTTTCCCGAGAAGGGGCCGCTGTATAAGATTGAAGTGGCCTTGTTAAAGGATATAGCCACCTTAACTATTGACACCAGCGGCGCCGGGCTGCATAAAAGGGGTTACCGTGAACTGTCCAGCCAGGCGCCCCTGAAAGAAACGCTGGCTGCGGCATTAATTATCTTATCGCGCTGGCGTCCGGACACTGTTTTAATGGATCCCTTCTGCGGATCCGGCACTATTCCCATTGAGGCGGCGCTGATCGGTCAAAATATTGCGCCGGGGATGAATCGCAAGTTTGTCTCCGAGAGCTGGCCCACCATACCCAAGGAGCTGTGGCGGCAGGCCAGAAAAGAAACCCACGATTTGGCCTGTTATACCCAGCGCCTTGATATCATAGGCACGGACATGGATAATAAAGTTATAAAACTAGCCCGCCAGAATGCAAACGAGGCCGGGGTAAAAGAGCTGATCCATTTCCAGCGCCTGCCGGTTGCCGATGTCCGGTCCAGTAAAAAATACGGTAAAATAATCTGCAACCCGCCCTATGGAGAACGGCTGGGCGAGCGACAGGAAGTTGAACGGCTGTACAGTGAAATGGGACAGGTTTTCAGCCGGCTGGATACCTGGTCGTTTTACATACTGTCTGCCCATCCGCAATTTGAAAAGTTGTATGGCCGGCCGGCTACTAAAAAAAGAAAGCTGTACAACGGCAATATAAAAGTAGACTACTACCAGTATTTCGGGCCCAGCCCACCCAGAATGTAGTGCACCCCGTTGTCAAGACACTTTTCGGAAAAATTTAAGCTATGTTGCCTCCTCTTCTATACGAGATTCTTTATTATTATCATAACCCGGCTCATTGGGTTCCGGACGCCAGGCGTCAAGGTTACGCTTCGCCGGGCTTCGCCCGACCTTGACGCCTGGACCGGCTTATAAAATCTTGGCAATGGTTCAGGGGGTTTTTGAAGACCTAGCCTGTCCAAAATA
>DMZI01000058.1 GCA_003485325.1 Desulfotomaculum sp. | reverse complement strand
CAATTTAATCATTGCATCCCTAACTTAAACCTCACAAAAATTATTATACGAGGATGCAATAATATGGAAAAAAGAAAGATATATTTACTGGTAGCATTGATTTTGGCGGCGGCTATCACAGGCGGGGTTTTTGCTTCTACCCAGATTTCAGCTACAACAGAGGTTACTGTAAGCTCTGGAAATGTTTTTGATGTATCTGCGACTCTTGACGGTGCTAAATATACTAGTAACCCAAGTTGGACACCATTTAAGAACACGGCTGGTTCGATAACAGCGGGCGGACTGTATGTCATTGATCCCAAAGATTACACCGGCAAGATGCTGGTAACGATTTATCTTAACAATCCTAAAGAATTGATGGGTTGCTATTCTTATCTAAATATGGGTTTGAATGCATATGGAAAAACGGGAGAAAACTGGAATGCTGATGCAGTTGGCGACCCTGTATACCTAACTTTAACCAATGGTTATGTTTCTTTTATACTTGATTCTGGCACGTATGAAATTACCATTGACGAAGGTTCCTGGTATTGCATCAATACAGAGGATGCTGAGCGAAGCTTAAAGCCCAAATTATATATTGACGTAAAGCAGGCATAATTGAAGCATGGCTTCCATGCATGACCTCCAACAATAATTGCTGGAGGTCATGCTTTAACTCACTGGCCTAGGATTGGCAGAAAAGCTACAATAAAAAGGAAAAAGGTGTAATAATTTGACTAATAGAAAGGCGGTAGTAATTGTTGCCTTATTGATTGCTCTGAGTGGTAGTATTATTGCTTATACTGCGGCCAGTTCCAGTCTAAGTTTGGGTATTAATCCCGGTGGCTCCGACGGGAGTGGAAGGCTGGTTACCAGCTTAACTTCTATAGCGGAGATTTTTAGTGTTATTCGTGGTGAAGCAGAAACAATCAACGGGGTAGAGCTTTACAAAATTGAGTTGGATAATAATATTGCTCAGTTTAGTAATTTAGTAAGGATTAATGTGGCGTTGCTTAATCCACAGGATATGGGAAAAGTGTTCAATAATCCTCGTACCTTTATAGATGTAGGTATCTGGTATCCTGATGTTTCAGGTACGCAAACCCTTTCTGATAATACTAGGGTAGCACGAGATAATGATCCCAGAGCCAGCGCCGTTATGTCCAGTGCGGCGGGTGATATTCTCTTATACCCAAGCGTTGCAGGTCAAGACACTCTTTATGTTCTGGCTAGCATAACTGTACCCGGGGGTATTCCTCCTGGGCAACAGGAACAATTAACCAGTCTTAAATTTTATTGTGATGTTAGGATTAATGGAGGAATACCTGAGTCATGAGGCGGGGTTTTCTTCTTATAGTTTTAATTGGTTTTGTTTTTTTATTTCTCAACTTAGTTAAAGCATGGGTACCCGTTATGGCAGTTGTTGGCAGCAGTATGGAGCCCAGTTTTAAAAAAGGAGATATTATCTTTATTAGGAAGGTGTTGCCTTCCCAAGTAAAAGTGGGCGATGTAATTGTCTTTAATGTTCATCCTTTGATCCAGGAACATTACCGTTATCCAGCGGTGGTTGCCCATCGGGTGATTGAGCTCACGACGTTTCAAGGAGGTCTGGCTTTTAAAACAAAAGGAGATAATACTGCCGAGGACCCTTTTGTAGTTCCAGGTTGCGATCTGAGAGGATGCATTCAATATAGCTTGCCCTACGTTGGGTATGCTCTTCTGTATTTCCAAAGCAGGGAAGGAATGCTTTTTGCCATTATAGCGCTAATTTTGCTGACTATTTATCTTTATGCCAATGAACTAGGCAAAGCAAGGCAAAGTGTGCAGCGGTTTGTGTTTTCTCCCGTGATAGAACAAGTCCTGGAACTGGAAAGAAAACAAGAACAAACCTCTCAGGTGGTCAGTCAGGCGATGGAACAGTTTGCAAAGGAATACGCCCTCCATCTATCCAACTGTACAAGTATAGTAAAAGAGTTGGAGCGTAATACGCAAGAATTGCATACAACAGCTAGGTCTTCGGGAAAGTAGCGCTAAACTCCAATTAATGGATGTCATCCGATTTATGGTAACATTTCTTTAAGACAATCCTGTAATCGTTCCAGTTCTGGAATGTTTTCAAAGCCTTTATTGGTTGCAGGGCGTACCCCAATACCGGCTGGCAGGTGTTTGATGCAAATATAACTGCGCCGCATACTTCTGATTTCAATCAGGAGTTAGGCGCAAAGCATATTGTTTTTCTAAATTTGCCATGGAATAATAACACCGTGGCAGGTGAAGAAAATGGCCGTAATCAAAAACGTAATTTCAAGCAAACAGCGTATAAAGAGATTTGTCACCGGCGCCCCGGAAATGATCCGGCAGACGGAGAATATCTACCGGAAAGTGCTGGGCTTTTACCTTAACGTCTCATCCATGACAACCTCGACAAGCTGCCTGAGTGGGAAAGAAATGCCGGTATGCGGTAGAGTGAAAGGCTGAAAATATTTCAGCCCCTCCTCATCAAACCGTACGTGAGGTTTTCTCTCATACGGCTTTCCGATGTTCATCATTTATGAGCATTCGGTTACACAAGTTTCAATAGATTATGTTGTTTTAGAATCTTGCTGACTTGACGCCACACACTTGTATGGCGTCTTTTTGTCTTCTTGGCGTACCAACGACAGAAACGTTGAAGAATGTACCAGTCCAGCTTTGCCATTCTTAACTGACTGTATGGAGTGGTATAGTAGTTCTTCCATCCCCGGATTTTGGGGTTTAGATACTCAATATGCTCCTCCAATGAAAACATCCTTGCCGCCGGAGGTGCCAATCGTTCTTTAACCACATCCCGGGTATGTTGTTCTGCCTTTTTGGTTAACCACTGCTGAGTTGTGTAATAAGCCCACGCCTTTGACGTTTCTGCTTTTGTTTTCCGGTGGTGCAACACTAGGAAGTCAAAGCCTTCTTTCTTCTTAGCTATTCCATAGTTTACA
>DMZI01000066.1 GCA_003485325.1 Desulfotomaculum sp. | reverse complement strand
CCACGAATGTTTCCACCATAATGATTGGGTGTCCATAGATGGTTTCCCAGTCGGCGGACAGCCGCTTGACATTCAACGCCAGCTCCCTGGATGCCAGGTTCTTGATGGAGACACCCGGTAGGATGAGAAAACGCTGATTGTTGGTGATATACTGCAGCCGTTTGTACTTCCGCTCCTGTGACCAATTGATCCACCGGTCCCGCGGGCTGCATTTCAAGGCTGCGGCACCCCAGCCGATCAGCGCCACCCATCGGCCATTAAGCAGGGCTACGTATTTGAGGCTCCTGCCTGACAGGCAGCGAAAGCCTAAGTATTGGTGCTTGGCCATTAGGCCGTTCCAGTCGTTCTCCTCTTCGGAAGTTATGGGCCGTACGATAAGGTCTTTTAGGTTAGCACCCTGGTTGTTGATATTGTCTGGTTCTGCTCCGTTTCTGTCCATAAGATTGATTTTACATCAATGGGAGAGATTTGATCATACCTTTTCTGAAAAATTTGCGGCTTTTGGATAGTTTCTAACTTTGCCGTAGCCCTGTGAAGCGAATGATGCTGTAATCACCTTTAAAAACGCTCTTTTTAAACGGCAATTATACACAACCGACCAAGAACCTGTCATTAGATCCGATAATGGGACGCAGTTTATCAGCAATCTTTTTGAGGGGGTATGTCTGGAGCTAAACATCGAACACGAAAGGATTCCATATTTAGTTGCTGAACAAATCCGGTTTTCGTTGTAAAAGCGGATCAAGTCGACAACTGTTGCATACGCTTCGGCATAGCTGGCAAACTCATGACGCTATAGGCATTCCTCCTCCAAGATAGCATTAAATGACTCGATATGAGCGTTCTTACCACCGCGGGAATGCTATCATCTGCTGAAAAACAACCAAGTAGAATTAAAACCAGTTAAAGTTTAACATGTTCTTTGGTGGGCCCTGGAGGTCTTTTGGGCGGCGCCGTCAGGGAAGCCTTGACGGCCGGGGTGGCAGTCAAGGCCGCCGCCTTCAGATTAAATAATTCAATGATATTTTACGAAATAGTTAGCAACAAAGACTATTTGTCCAATTTTAGGGTCAGGCCGAAGTCCCACAGCCAAATCACCACACACATAAATGCAGATTATTTATGCTCGGCAGGTGATTTTTTATTAATCATTTTTTTTATAGTAGTAACTAGAAATTATCGGGCAGTGAATATTCACCGGATTACAGTTTCGTATCTGTGGCGAAAAGTTCCTAATAAAGGGATTCTTCCTAAAATCAGAAGCAAGTTCTTGTTTGACATCCGCTGAAATCTTCACCACAACGAATTTAGAAAACGTCTTATCGTCAATCAGTATAAATTCGCTGTATTCAATTTCAGGACAAACCTTAACATCAGAGCCCGGTTTAAGGCAGGGATAGTGAATAAAGCAATCAAAAAAGACTAAAAAGTGTACAAAGTGTACAGGTTGTGAATTATCACAGACATTGGCCACATATTCAATATTTATCTCCACATGTCCCCTGACGATTATCTTTTCACTAATCACGATAATTCTGTCAATTTTTGGCTCCACATGTGAGTTTATAATTTGCTCCACCGGTGGTTTATTGCAGGGTATCTGCAAATCACCATTAATAAGCGCCTGGCAAAACGGACTTTTCATTTTTCCACTCCTCTTACAAATTTTTTCTTAACCATAATATGAAAAAAATATTTTTTAGGGAACATATTGGAAGGGTGTCATAATATGTAACTATAGCATATACTTCTATATATTACCAAAGGAGGTATAAAATATGGACCTACAGTCAAGTGTTATTGAGCTGTGCCCGGTATCACCGGAAAGAGCTGCAAAATACTTCACCGAAATCATCGTACCCTGCACATGTACAATTCCAGAGCAAAAACCCGATTGTGAACAGATTGTCAACTTTGGAAAGACAATTACGATTGAAGACGTACAGACTGTTTCAGTTGACCTTCCTGATCCAGGCGTGGACGGAAACAAAATTTTCGTTACCGGCAATGTATATCTGGGTGTACAGTATTCCGCCGACAGGCCTGCGCAAACAGTGCATTATGCCCGCTTCCAGCTTCCCTTCGAGGCAATAATCGTAGGTGATTGCGGGGATTTGATTCCTCCCACAGATACGATTTTCGGCCCCAACAGCTACGTTGTGCATGTATGCGTGGAAAAAATGGAAGTTGTGCAAATCGACAAGCGAACATTTAGCTGTAGACTGCTCTTATTAATCTGGGTTGAAGAAGTTGTAGCACTATAAAATACCGTTAACTAACTTATTAAAAGAGGAGGATCGTTATGAACTACTGTATTGATGGAACTATAAACCTGGCCAATATGAGCTGCCCGGTTTTAACGACCGATGAAACGCTAAATCTATTTACCCAGCTTATTATATGCGATCGGCTTGTAATTCCGCCCCAAAAGCCTGATAAGGAACATATCACCAATGTGATTAAAAACTTTCTCGTAACTGACGTTCAGGTAGTGGAAGTTGATCTGGGTGACGGCGTGATCAGGAAAAAAGTGGTTGTCTTTGGAACACTTAAACTCGGCATAGAGTATTCGGCGGATGAACCTGAGCAACAGGTACACTTTGCCCACTTTGACATACCCTTTAGTGGTATTATCGGATACCGTCCCTGTGATCCCACTACCAACAGGGGCCTTATCTTAGATAGTGATTTTCCGCCGGACGGTTTTGATATTGATAATTTCAATATCAATCTCTGTCTGGAACATGAACAATATCACCAATTAAGCCCGCGGGAAATCAAAGCTGTATTGGTGTTATTAATCTGGCTCGAGCCCAAAGCTTAGTTTGTCAATTATAAGAATAGTAAGGGAGTGAATTATATGGCACTGACTTTTACCGGAATTTACAAACAAGTCCCTATTGATAGCAAATTGATCATTCCTGATGTAAAGCCATCTATAGAGTGCATCATCGACACTTACACGCAGGTTGTCATCGACAAAGAAGTAGTTATCGATACACCACTGACTTATCCGGAAACCGAGAACGCTCCTCCGTATGATCAATTGCGTAAGGTTATCGTCACTGGTATGGTTGTTGTGAAGATTAAATACTCTGCGCTGGTGCCGGACCAAAAGGTTCATGCGGCTCATTTTGAAATCCCGTTCTGTACTTTAATCGAATGGCCTGACGGTCCGCCGCAGGGCACGCCTATAGTAGTTAAGCCCGTGGTTGAAAAAGCCGTTTACATTAACGAAGATGGCCGCCGTGTTTTTAAAGCCATTTTGATCCGCCTGGAAGTTTACCGGTAAAGTATTACTAATAGGATTTAATTTAAGGAGCTTTCCTAAAAGGACGGCTCCTTTTCACATATGCAATGCCTTTTTCGTAATTTGATGCATGATTTAAGAATGTGGCCTATTTTTAAATATCTTATTTAAGCAAAGATTTTAATAGCAATTGCTCCTAAGCAATATATGGCATATTCGCCATATATTATCATTTTGTATTTTCAAGCATCTGTGGCGTTTTATTATTATTGTCATATTATGTAATGATTCTTAATTATGACAAAAGGAGGTAATACAATGGACCAACAACTCAATGTTGTTGAACTCTGCCCCGTCGCTCCAGGTAAGGTGGCCAAATATTTTACACAAATTCTTGTATCCGACACTTTTACTATTCCGGAACAGAAACCTGACAAGGAACAGATTATCAACGTAAGCAGGGACATCACACTGGCTGATGTTCAAACCATTTCTGTAGATCTTCCCGATCCGGGCGTTGACGGCAATAAGATTTTTGCCGCCGGAAACGTCTATCTGGGTGTACAGTATTCAGCCGACAGACCTTCGCAGACGGTACACTATGTCCGCTTCCAGCTGCCCTTTCAGGCTGTCATTGTCGGTGATTGTGGAAATCTGATTCCTTCCACAGATACAATCTTTGGGCCCAACAGCTACGTTGTTCATGTCTGCGTGGAAAAAATGGAATACCAACAAATTGACAAGCGCATAATCTTCTTCGAACTTCTACTGCTTGTATGGGTTGAGGAAGTTGTTGCTCCTTAATTAACTTTAATTATCCTTAAATTTATTTTTTAAAGGGGGATTGTTATGAATTGCGTTGACGGAACCACAAATATGGCGCAGATGGAATGTCCGGTACTAACCAGCAGCCAGACTCTTAATCTTTTTACCGAAATTATAATCTGCCAGCATCTGGTTATCCCTCCCCAAAAACCTGATAAGGAACATATCACCAATACTTTAAAAAATTTTCTAGTAACTGACGTTCAGGTAGTGGAAGTTGATCTGGGTGACGGTGTGATCAGGAAAAAAGTAGTTGTTTCCGGAACGCTTAAACTCGGCATAGAGTATTCGGCGGATGAACCGGAGCAACAGGTACACTTTGCCCACTTCGACATACCCTTTAGTGGTATTATCGGATACCGTCCCTGTGATCCCGCTACCAACAGGGGTCTTATCTTAGACAGTGATTTTCCGCCGGACGGTTTTGATATCGATGACTTCAACATCAACCTGTGTCTGGAACATGAGCAGTACCACCAGCTAAACCCCAGGGATATTAAAGCTGTGCTGGTATTGCTTATCTGGCTTGAACCTAAATCCTAATATTTGATAATCATTCTTTCAATTAAGGAGGGATTTGATTAATGTCGTTAACTTTTACAGGAATATACAAGGAAATTCCCATAGACGGCAAATTAGTTGTTCCATCCCAGAAACCCCCGATGGAATGCATTCTAGAAACCTATGTAACTGTTGACATTGATAAAGCCGTAGTAATAGATACACCCCTTACGTATCCCGAAACTGAAAACGCGCCGCCGTACGATCCGCTTCGCAAGGTAATTGTTGCTGGAACAGTAAATATAAAAATAAAATATTCGGCGCTTGTGCCCGATCAAAAAGTTCACTCCGCTCATTTTGAAGTACCGTTCTGTACCTTGATAGAGTGGCCTGACGGACCTCCCCAGGGAACGCCGATAGTAATTCAGCCCGTGGTAGAAAAAGCGGTATTCGTACAGGAAGACGGCAGGCGCATCTTTAAAGCCGTGCTTATACGCCTGGACGTGTATCGTTAGTATTTTAATACTGATAAGGGACCCTTTATTATATTATAAGGGTCCCTTATCAGGCTTTTAGTGAAAGGAGTGCGACAATGACTCAGTTTTGCATAGACAGCAACGTAGGTGACGAGTTATGTCCGGCTCCGGGGGATGTGGTCAGTTATCATACACAAATCCCTCTCTCGGGGCTTTTAGAAATACCCCTGCAGAAACCGCCGAAGGAACAGATATTTAACACAACCCACGAAATTGATATAACAAAATATACAGCTCTAACGGTAAAGAAGCCCCCCGGCAAGAAAGTGCTGGTCGCAGGCAAGATTATGGCCGGAATTGAATATATCGCCAAGGTTCCCGACCAGAAGGTACACTTTGCCCACTGGGATATTCCCTTCCAGGCTTTGATTAAAAACGACAACGGGTCTTTGCTTGATCTGGCTTTCAACCTCGATGAATATATCGCGCACGTCTGCGTGGAGCACGAAGAGTACATGCAGATTGATGAAAGAACCATCTCCATGGAAATTGTGCTTCTTATCTGGCTTCAGCGCAAGGACAATTAGGGAGGAGGAAATACTTTGCTGCTTCTAAGAGGTATAGCAGGAACGCCGGAAATCTTCGACGAACTGGCAATAAACCATAATCTTACCATCCCGGACAATAAACCTCCAATGGAGAGGCTGCTTGGCTACAAAGTTGAATATGAAATTATCAAGGCTGAAGTTATAGCTACTCCCCTGGTTACCGATGATAATCCGCCCCTGCCCGTAAGAAAAGTTATTATAGACGGTTTGGCCAAAATATCTGTAAAGTACGTTGCTGATGTGCCCGACCAGCAGGTTCACGGCGCCCACTTTGATGAACCTTTTTCCACGCTTCTGGAATGGCCGGGCGGTCCCGCGCCGGGTTCACCTATCTGCGTGGATGTATTGGAGGAACATGTTCAGATCCATATGCTGGACGACCGTCATCTGTCTAAGATTATAGTTATCCAGTTAAATATCAGCATTAAAGAAGAGTAGAAAGGAAGTGATCTATTTGGCTGTAGAAACTTTTGCTGCCAATACACTGATTATCCCCATGGAAGAGGCCTACCAGAACAACGGCATGTGGCTGGCGTATGGTCTTGTTTACAGGCTTCTTTCCAATGGAATACCGGTCAAGTGGTCCATCAATCCAGGCAAGGCGTATAATGGAACCGATTTTACCGCTTCTGCCCAGGACTTACAGACCAGCGCCAGTATCATAGGTCACGCATATACCGGCGGGCCTTTCCTTATTGATTCCGCGTATTATAATCAGGCTTTGCCCATCATCAATGCATGGCAATCTGCCAACCCTGCAACTGCAGTGCACAGGGCAACAGGGGGATTTACCGCTCCAGTTGCTTTTACATTAAGCAGGGTTCCGAGGATAGCAGTGGAAGACAAAAACTCTGCCATTATGACAGGCTACCTCAATGCAGCCAAGATACCGGATTCTACCGGCAGTACCTGGTCCAGTTCATCTCCTGATGTCCTAACCAGCACTGATGTAGCTAACGGGGCGTTTTTTGGCTATAATACAACCGATCCCTGCCGGAGGCTGGCTTATGATATTTTCCTGTCACCCCACACATCGGACGGTGACTGGTCACCAACAAATTGTGCAGAATTAAACCTGTATCTGCAAACCGGGGGGTTTTTACACGCAACCTGCCATTCCGTCGGTTCTTTAGAAAACATTTGCGGCCCTTTTTTAACCACATCCGGTATTCCTGACTTCCCCAATAAAGGTGATGACGGAACATTCACGGTTGATGTGCCCGATTATCCTTCTGCACAGGCAGTGCCTACGTCCGGGAAGGTCCAAAAGTTGCCCGGGGGCTCGGAGCAAACCTGGCTGCATACATCTGTTACTTACAATGCTTCCACACAGGTGATTGCACATTTTCTTGATAACAGTACGCAGTACGACTTCATGGCAGGCGGCAGTTACAAGGGAGGCACAGGCGCCGGAAAAATCGTCTATGAGGGAGGACACGAATATTCCACAAGCCTGCCCTATTCCAATAATGAAGATGCTCCCTACCTGAGGTTTGTGTATGATTCTATTTTCTTTTCAGTAGGCAAGCCTCGCCTGGTGTGGAGAACCTTGCCGGCAAATATCCCGCAGGGTTCCACCACTACAGTAACCTTTATCCTGATCAACGATGGCGGCAGCGATGCCGCCGGAGCATCTGCCAGTATTACCCTTGCTCCCTGGGCAGTATATAATGTTGGGTCAGCCTCTATTCCCCCCAGCAGCATAGTAGGCCAGACACTTACCTGGAACTCCGCAGCCCTGGCGGGTCAAACCGGGCCGGGGACTGTGGTTAGCTTTACTGCGCAGGTTACTCCACCGGGTACCGGGTTCCAGAGTGCAGCAACTTACAATTCATCCTGGGGGGATAATTTTAACGAGAGTTATAGCGTTAGTTATTGCGCTTCTGTTAATGCCACTCCAGGCGCTTCACCGTTCGTAATAAAAACACCCTTGACCCAAACGGTAAATCCAAACGGTACTATAACATGGACCATCACTGCGGGGAACAATGGTACATTAGCATTGAATAATGTAGTTGTAACTGATACACTGCCTGCCGGAATAACCTTTCTGTCATCCGTACCCGCGCCCAGCTCAGTTTTGCCCGGACCGGGAGGAACAACCGTTATAACCTGGCAAACGCCTCAAATACCTGCCAGTATTCCACCACTTACACCGGTAGGAATCACTATCACTTTAAACGCCACGGCTCCTCCAGCTACCACGGCAACTTTTGAAAACGATGTTACACTCACAGGGACGGACACTTCACCAGCCAGCTATAGTGAAACTGCCTCAGCGGAAGTTAACGTGATAAACCAGCCTCCCACGGCTAACATAATTAGTCCCAACGGCGGCGAACTTGTCTGTAACGGTATCACCATAACCTGGACCGCTTCAGATCCGGACGGCGATCCATTAACTTATACTCTGGAATATTCTGCAGACGGCGGAAGCACATACACACAGATTACAACCGGCTTAACGGGTTCCTGTCCTCCTCCCGGGCCACCATATTGTTCTTATTTTTGGGACACAAGCGCTTTGCCCAGCGGTAGCAACTATCTCGTCAGGGTTATTGCTTCGGACGGGGAATTGTCAGGACAGGACGTTTCTGATGGACCGTTTACTATTGATAATACACCGCCTATGGTGAGCTGGGTTTTCCCTACCAACGGGAGCTTCCTCAGCAGCACACCGGTAACTATAGAAGCTTCAGCTTCTGACAACGTTGGTGTGGCAAATGTCCAGTTCCTTTATTCCACAGACGGTTTTATAACTTCAACACTAATCGGTACGGTCAGCACACCGGTCGGAGGCATTTACAGCACAAACTGGGAACTCACCGGGTTGCCGAAAGGGACTTACCAACTAAGAGCTGTTGCCACCGACCTATGTGGCAAAACTGCACAGTCTACAATAACAATAACGATGGATTTGCGGCCGGAAGTGACTCTTATCAGCCCCAATGGGGGTGAAATCATTTGCCCGACAGGAACCAATATAAACTGGACGGCTGATGACCCGAACGGTGACTCATTGACTTATACCCTTTTTTATTCAGGTGATGGCGGGGTATCGTTTACTCAGATCGTATCAGGCTTGACTGGAACATGTCCGCCTCCGGGCCCGCCATATTGCTCATATATGTGGGACACAAGTGCTTTGCCCAGCGGCAGCAACTACCTGATTAAGGTTGTGGCCTCAGACGGCGTACTGGAAGCTGAAGATGTATCTGATGGCCCGTTTGCTCTCGATAACACACCACCCACCGTCAACTGGGTATCACCGGTCAACGGCAGTCTGATCACAACCAGCCCGGTGACGCTGCAAGCTTCAGCTACCGACAATGTAAACGTAGCCAGTGTTAAATTCCAGTATTCACCAGACGGTATTACTTATACCGATATAGGGACCGATACAACACCGTCGCCCGGCAACATATACAGCGTAAGCTGGAATTTTGCCTCTCTGACGCCGGGTCCATACAAGCTCAAGGCTATTGCAACAGACGAGTGCGCCAATTCGGCTCAAGCAATCATTAACGTCACCATTGACCTTCCGCCCATAGTAACGTTGATAAGCCCAAACGGCGGTGAGATTATTTGTCCAACCGGCACAAACATCACCTGGAATGCGCTGGATCCTAATGGAAGCACCAACCTTACATACTCTTTGCTTTATTCGTCAGACGGGGGTATAAATTTCACCCTGCTGGCTACCGGTTTGACAGGGGTTTGCCCCCCTCCTAGCCAGTGCTCTTACTCCTGGGATACCTCCGGTTTGCCCAGCGGAAATAATTATGTAATCAAAGTTATAGTTTCGGATGGAATAGTATCAACAGAAGATGTATCTGACAGCCCTTTTACAATAGATAACACACCGCCGACGGTAAATTGGGTCACGCCATTGGAAGGCTCATTTGTTTCCGGTACGGTTACTTTAAGCGCAACAGCTACGGACAATGTCGGGGTTTCCGGTGTGACATTTGAATACTCCAATAACGGTGGCGCGACTTATAATTTTATTGCCACTGTGAACACACCGTTAGGCGACACCTACGCGACTAATTGGAATACGGTACCTCTTCCCAGCGGTCCTTATAAACTGAGGGCAACTGCAGCGGATCAATGCAACAATACTGCCCAGGCTATAATTAACGTTACAGTTGACAACACACCGCCCACTGTACAGATTCCCTCTCCGCCGGATGGGACGACAGTATTCGGTATGGTTCCGCTATTGGTAACTGCTCAGGACAATGAATGCCTGTCAAAGGTAGAACTATATATAGATGGGCAGCTCGTGTATACGGAGCATGTGGAAGGCGGCGCAAAAACCACAGAGTTTATATTTGATTGGGATACTACTCAATACAGCGAGGGACCTCATACGGTCAAGGCTGTAGCTACAGACTGCGCCGGTTTTACAGTGGAAACTGAAAACACGTATATAGTCGATAACTTGCCTGAATGTTTTACGCAGGTGCTTGTTGACGGCAATCTGGAAATACCGGAGCAAAAACCTGACATTGAAAATGTTATTGATTTTAACGTTACACCCCAGGTTTTAGACATTGACATATTCAATACAATTGACGGAACAAAGGTGACCATCAGCGGTTTTGTCGAAATCGGAGTGACCTATGTGGCCGCAAGCACACAACAGCCTGAACATTTTGCCCATTTCATGGTCCCCTTTAATGCATTGATACTCTGTCCGGATCTGCCCTTGGATGCAGAAGTAGTACCGGTAATATTAATTGAACACAAACAATGGCACATAATAGATCCAAGAACAATTAAGAAGGACATTGTGCTGTTTGTAGGAATCAGGGAAAAGTAGTTTGTCTAAAAAAGCCTGTAGCTTCTAACTTCGGTTGGGAGTTCCAGGCTTTATTTATGAATGGCCCGGCACAGGGTAATCCATAGCCCAGTTCCTCTCCGGACATAATCAGCGCTACGGATGTAGGAAATGGAGCCTTTTTCGGCTATGCGCCCCGTGTAAACAGTTAAAGTATGATATATTTCTGTCGCCGCATACTTCGGATTCTACCTGGGTAAACCCGGTTGACGCCGCTCAGTTGGGGATGATTTCAACGAAAGCTATAACTTTGAATACTGCGCTTCTTTAAATGCTCAACCCGGCGCTTCACCAGAAATCACCAAGACGCCGGCAAGCCAGAATGTCAACCCCAACGGGAACATAACCCGGACTATTACAGCGTCAAACAACGGCACACTGGCTTTGAACAACGTTGTTATATAGATATTGTATTATTCGTCGGCGTCTAATAATGTTGTTAGAAGAACTAAGGCGTCAGGTATGTTCCTGGCGCCTTAAAATTTAAATTTTAAAATCTTGAAAAGAAAAACTCCTCAAATGAGGAGCTTTTCTTTATGCTTTAGATTTATTTAACCATTCCTGAAGCTCTGCGGACACCTCGTTTAAACGCGATACCAGTTTAATATATCTCGCATCCGTTTCAGCAGGGCTATCTGCCTGTGCTGCCGGTTTTTTTGCTGAACCGTTCGCAAATTGAGCAGTGATATCCACGATGCCCTGAATTAAAACATATCCCATCAGGCAACCGACTATGGTGTATAATGCGGAATCGGGAAAACAGGGCAAATAAAACTTTGCCAGGCTGACCGCCGCCGCTATTATTGTTATAATAAATTTCCGCGATTTAAGGCTCTCCAAAAAATTTTTTTTCAAAAATCTTGCACCTCGCTTAATGCTTTTTTTATTGTCTGGCTTTTATCAGCCACTGTTGCAGTTGGTCGAGTATATTGTTTAGCTGGTTAATCAGGTTTATGATTTTAGAATCGGGTACGCCTGGTTCACATGTGGCGCCTGACGTATCAGACGGGGACGTAAATTGTCCGGTGCAGTCTAATACTCCCTGGATTGCAACATACCCCATCAGTGAACCGACTATTGTGTACAGCGCCTGGTCAGGAAAATCGGGATAGTAAACTTTTAACACTCCGGATAGAGCGGCAAGAATAGCCATAATCAGTTTGCGGGATTTCAAGCGGTCCTTGAACGGTGTCAAAGATGATCACACCTCGCTTTCGTTTTGTTTTAGTTCTGCGGGCTTTTTATTGTTCAAAACAAATTTTTGCGGTGTTATAATTCTAATTATATGACTCAACTTTTTAATGTGTGATAACGTTAATTTGTTTCAGGGAGGTCAACTGCCTATGTGCTCATGTTCACATCTTATGGAGGAAAGAACGATGCATCCAGGAACTGACCCGGATGTTATCTTGCTGGGAAATGGTGTATTTTAAAGAAGCATATATTACCCTGTAGGTGGCGTGGACGGGGCAGGTTGGATAATCTAATACGCGAAACCGTCTTCTTGTATTAGCTGGAGGGCCGGAAAATGAATGGCTCCGGAAGGAGTTCGGTAAGTGTTTTAACTATGAATTCGCCGTTTTTTGAACAGATGTAGATTTTTAGATCCGCTCCGAATTCGGACAATACCTGACGGCAGGCGCCGCATGGAGAACAGAAACCGTCCAGGTCCGAAATCACCGCCATTGCGGCAAACTGCCTTTCGCCTTCGCTGAAGGCCTTGTAGAAAGCCACTCTCTCTGCGCAGACGGTTAAGCCGTAAGATACGTTTTCAATATTGCAGCCTTTGTATAAACGGCCCTGGGATGTAAGCAAGGCAGCGCCAACCCGGAGTCCGGAGTATGGGGCGTAGGCCGCTTCTTTGGCGGCGCGGGCTGTATTGATCATCTTCTCCACGGGAAAATCCATCGCCGGCAGTTTGATCAAGCGACATTCCACCCCAGTTTTTCCAGGATCTCTTTTTCGATTTCCCGCATGGTTGTTTCTTCTTCATCCGTCTGGTGATCATGCCCCAGCAGGTGAAGGACCCCGTGCACCACCAGGCAGGCAACCTCCTGTTCAAGGCTGTGACCCTGCTCGACGCTTTGCTTTTCAGCTACGGCTAAGGCGATGATCACGTCCCCCAAAATGAGTTCCTCCTCCATGCTGACCAGGCTTTCGCCTTCCTGCATGGCAAAAGCGAGCACATCCGTAGGACTGTCAACCTTCCTGTACAGGTTGTTTAAATACTGTATATATTCTTCGGAAACGAAGACGACACTCACTTCGGCCAGGTCGCTGGCTTTCCCCCAGGACAGAACCTCTCTTACGGCTTCAACAGTAACTCTGACCAGTTCTTCCTCGTTATTTGCTCCTGGCTCTAAAAAACTGCTTACGTACACCGGCACCTTTTGTTTTTCTCCCTTCTACTTCCTTGCTTAAATCGGGGTACTCGATACGGGCATGAAAGATGCCGCTCAGTACCTGTATGAAAGCCGACGCGATTACGTCAAGATCCTTGAAGGTTAAGTCGCACTCGTCAAGCTGCCCATCTAAAAGCTTGTCCTTGACGATCCTGTGGACCATCCCTTCCACCCTGTTGTATGTACGGTTTTGCAGAGAACGCACGGCGGCTTCTACTGAATCAGCCAGCATGACAAGCGCAGCTTCCCTGGTCTGAGGTTTGGGGCAGTCATAGCGGAACTCTTCCTCGGCCACGCCTTCATTCTGCCCGTTCTCCAGAGCTTTATGGTAGAAGTATGTGCAAAGGCCGTTTCCGTGATGCTGTTCAATAATATTGATTATATCCTCGGGGAGCTTGTACTCCCTGGCTAGTTCAACGCCGTCCTTGACGTGAAAAGTCAGAATCAGGGTGCTTAAAGTGGGCGCTATTTTATCATGGGGGTTGTCGGTGTTCATCTGGTTTTCAATAAAAAAGTACGGCCTTTTTAGTTTGCCCACATCATGGTAGTACGCTCCAACCCTGGTCAGCAGTCTGTTCCCGTTAATCGCCTCGGCGGCAGCCTCGGCGAGGTTTCCGACCAGTATGCTGTGGTGATATGTACCCGGCGCCTCGGTAAGCAGGCGCTTTAAAAGGGGGTTGCCCGGATAGGAGAGTTCCAAAAGGCGCACGGAGGAAGTGATCCCGAAAGTGCTTTCAAGATAGGGAAGTATCCCGATTGTCAGAATTGAAGAGATGATGCCGTTGGTTATTCCAAAAAATACGGCTGAAGCGATCACTATCCCAAACGGAGTAGATGAGGATATCTCCATTATACCGATTGCGCAGATGCTGGCTAGGCCGGTATATAAGCCTGCCCTGATCAAGTCCCCGCTCTTGCTCAGTTTGCTCACGCTGTAGATCCCGGTCAGCCCGCTGACCATCCCTACAATGCCAAACCGCAACTGGCCGTTGGACATCAACATCAGCAGGAATGAAAGGATGGCAACAATCAGCACGCCCAGGCGAGAGTCCAGCAGGATGGCAATCAGCATTCCCGCAGCGGCAACAGGAGCCATATAGCCGAAGAGGGCGCCAAATTCCGGCCACTGGGTGCTGTTAATAGCAACAATGGCCTTGGCCAGAGCGATAACCAGTATTATAATCAGGACCAGCAGGTACAGATGTCCGGCGCTTTGATAGATTTCTTTATTCTGCTGGAACAAATAGAACAGGACCACTACCATCAGGAGAAGTACAAGCAAAGCGTTGCCCCAAAGCGTCCTCCAGGGAAAAGAGCTCCTGGTCAGGCCCAGCGCCTCGAGCTTGGCAATCTGGTCAGCCTGGACAATTTCCCCGGCCCCGACTATCTTTTCACCCTTGATAACGGTAACCTGCTGGATGGGTACCGTTTTTTTTGCCTCCTCTCTGAGCAAGCGCGTCTTCTCGACGTTTAAAAATGTATTGGGCCTGAGGTATTTCCTCATCAGCAAAACACCGAGTTCTTCATAAGGTTTTGTAAGGTCAAGCCGCCTTATTTTTACCTCCAGAACGCTTTTTGTATCCTCAAGATTAACCTGTGTAATCCCCTGCTCGGAATCCATAGCCTGGGAAATCAGGCCGTTTACCCCCTGCTCGGTCAACTGCAGTTCCTTCTGGGAAGGCGCGGCAAGCGCGGCCAGTATTTCCACGGGCAGGTTGTTTGCCGGCAGCAGCTTGCGCAGTCTGTTCAGGCGGTCCTGCATGCCAGCGGAAGTATCGCTCTGGATTTTTTTCATTTCCGCCAGCAATCTTGCAATGTCATTCTGGACAGCCCCGCTGACCAAAGCATCCCGGTCATACTGGTTGCGCACAGCGGAAGCGGCCTGCTCCTGCAGAATTTCCGTTTTCGCCTGGTCAATAAAGACTATGTTCCGGGGAGCAAAAATGTCTTTTGAGGAAACCTGTCCCTCTCTTAAACTGATCCGGTAAGGAACTATTTCAATGGAAAGCAGCATTGTAGTCAGGGCAAAAAATAAGAAAGCAGCAATACCCCGGCGTGTTTGCCGCTGTTTAAGCAAATACATAATCAGCGCTGCTGCCCTCTTAAAGATGGTAGCAAGCATAGAAAAATTTCCTCCAGTGTATTAAGCCTTCAAGGTCGATTGATGCGGTTCTCGTTTTATTTCTTCATCCGGGCCGGATTCTTCGTAAGCCTTGATAATTTCCTGAACCAGCGGATGCCTTACTATATCTTCTCCTTCCAGATAATAGAAGGATATGCCTTCAATATGAGCCAGGATTTTCTGAACATGAACCAAACCGGAAACCTGCCCTTTGGGCAGATCAATCTGGGTGATGTCCCCTGTAATTACAGCCCTTGAGCCATATCCAAGACGGGTCAGGAACATTTTCATCTGCTCCCTGGTGGTGTTTTGCGCCTCATCCAAAATAATAAAGGCATCCTCCAGGGTCCTGCCGCGCATATAGGCCAGGGGGGCAATTTCAATTGTATGGCGTTCGATGTATTTCTGGGTGTTTTCAAGGCCTAGGATATCGTAAAGGCTGTCGTAAAGCGGCCTCAAGTAAGGATCAACCTTCTCCTGCAGATCGCCGGGCAGAAATCCGAGCTTTTCTCCCGCTTCGACGGCAGGCCTTGTTAAAATCAGCCTGCTTACCTGTTTGTTGCGCAGGAAGCTTATGGCCATTACTACAGCCAGGTATGTTTTGCCGGTACCGGCAGGCCCGATTGAAAAGACAATGTTATTCTCCCGGATACATTTAAGATACTGCTTCTGCCTCAGAGTTTTTGGTTTGACCTGCTTTCCCCGGGCTGTAACCAGAACAATCTCCCGGGCAAGGCCGGTAAGAGCATCGTGCGACCCTGACCGGACAGACCTTACTGCATAGCCAACATCATGGAGGGTTATCGGGCTCCCCGCCTGGTGATACTCCTGAAGTTGGTGGAACACTTCCTGCGTCTGGCTGATTTGTTCCGGTTTGCCGATAACAACCAACTCCCCGCCCTGTGTCACCAGGCGTACGTCAAGCATACGCTCGATCAAAGATAAATTTTCATCCTGACTGCCAAAGATTTCAGCAGCCAACCCTATATCTTTCAGAATAATTTTGGCCTGTGCATTTTCTGCCAATTTATCCCTCCATACTATCTTCCTGTCACGGCGTAAACCGCCTGGTTAAACCGATCTCTTCCTCTGTTTCTACAAAGACCCTTATCCGGACTATATCTTCCGGCTGATTGACGATTACTTCTTCCAGCCTCTTATTTAATATTATGGCGCCTGCGGGCAGCTCCTTCCTCACCCTGGCCAGTGCTTGGGCGCCGGCCAGATCCCGGGCCTGCTTCCGTGTTCTGTGCAGGCTGTATCCTTTTATTTCGTAATATTTTACTGTTATGAATTCGACGGGTATACTGTAATTCCTCCAATGAGGAGCCCTTTTTACTAAACTCCCCCCTGTTTTATAGGATGTAAAAGGGATACTTCGGGGGCCAGTAAGAATTATTTCCCTGCTGCGGATTTTCATGCAAACTCTGGTAATAACCTGCCCGGTATACTTCCTGCCTTTTTCAATCAAAGGGGCCTCCCCGTAACTTTCATACCAGCACCTGGCGCGGACAGATCCCTTTGCGTTGACATAGTTCGGTTTGGGGAGAGGTTTTTGAACCGCCTGATCGGAAGGTGATTTTTCATCCGGATCTTCCGGGGGGAGGATAATACCCGAGATTAATACCTGCCCTTCCACCACCGCATCCCCTTCCTTGACAACAGGATCTCCCTGAAAAACGAGTATATCCTCTACAAGGCCGCTTTTTTGGGCAACCACATGAGCCGGCCCGTTATAGGGCTCTTGTGCCTGTATCTTCTCGTCGACTTCAATGACGGCCCTGGTCCCCTTGATTTCGATGCCCACCCAGGATAGAAGGGGCAGCTGATCCTGAATGCTCTTTTCCACTGTGCCGATATTCACATCTCGCCTTAAAACGCCGCGTTCAAGCCCCGCTTTTGCAGCCGTTCTTAAAATATCTTCAGCCTTAATATTCCGGTTGCCGGTAACCTGAACAAACCAGACAAAGGAATTAAAGATATAAAGGGCAGTCAGGAAAAAAATGCAGCCCAGAACCATGGCCTTGCGTTTATTAAGATAGGAAAGGAGAAAGGGCAAACCTTCACGTCTTTTAATTTTGAACCTGCACCCGGACTTGCGGGCGATCCTTCTTAGTTTTTTGACCGCTTTCACCCTTACGTTCAGGACAACCTCGTTTTCTTTTCCGGTCTGCGCATCCCAGATAGAAATACCCTGTTTTGTCGCCAGGTTGATGAATCTTTCAACAGCGCCGCTGACTGTTATCGTTACATAACCGGCCAGGTAGTTATTCATCTTCTGTAAAAACATGCTACCAAATCCTTTTCCAAGACCTATTTGTCAAAAGCCAGGCTTTTTATCCTGCCTTCGATGTAGATTTCCTCGGGCAGTACGTTGCGCAGTTTCATGTCGGACCCCTTGATGATAATTCCGCCGCCGGAAACTGAAATTGAAATCTCTTCGGAATTATATTTTATAATTCCCCTGTGATTTTCAACGACCATCTGCGCGCTGCCGAGCATGACGATCCTGGGGAAATCCATCATTACATCACCGGGCAGATCAAGGAGATCGGATATCTGCTGCTTTAGCTTTTTTTGAAAATCCACGGCTCTTACCACACCTTTCGTCCTAAATACAGGGGGACGGTTTTCATGTATCTACTCTGAAAATAATCTTTTTATGTAAGTGAACCCAGCAGGCAAGGTATTGTCAACGCTCACTCCGATGCTTAAGCACCGACAGTAGCACGGCTTGCTTCGGACCGGACTAGCGGCGCTGCAAAGGCGGCATATGAGTAACTAACAACATCGCCCTGTTAACTTTGGAATTAAGACTGCTTTTTATAACAACTTAAGAGAGGCCGCTGGTTTCGCGCCTTAAGTCCGGTTACCCTCGCTTCGCCGGCTGCTGTTACCGGTGCTTCGCAAGTCGTTCGCTGTTGACAATACCTTGCCCTTTGGACGGTTTGACTTAATACATACTTTTTCATCCTCCTGCTGGCGCCGACTACAAAGGCTGTAAAAGAAGGCTGCCTACAGGCCAATCCGCCCCATATTCCAGTAAACCGTCAATGATCTGCGCCTCGTTGATCACACCTTTCGGCTGCCACTGTTCGTTGACAACCATAACGAGGTGAAAACGCCTCGGTAAAAAGGGGCGGACTATCTCACCAAGGGTCAGGCTTTCGACTGCGACTATCAGTTCGGCCGGAAGCATTCCAAGGCTCGTTAACTCTTCTTTCTTTCTGACCAGATGGCGCATAAACAGGTAAGCGGCCATCCTTTTTTCCTTTGTTGCGGCGTAAAAAAGAAACAAACCCGTAAAAAGGATATCCAACCCGCTGAAATGAAAGGCAATGCCGAAAAGGCTGAAAACAATTGTGACCAGCGCCCAAAACTGACCGAAACCTGCCGCCTTTCTGGTCGCTTCGCGAATCCCGACCCTTAAGGCCAGGTAAGCCCTGTAGACCCGACCTCCGTCTAAAGGCAGGGCGGGGAGCAAATTAAAGGATGCAATTAGAAGGTTACACTGCAAAAAAAACGATCCCAGCTGTTCATCCCAGATATGATAGTTTTTCAGCGCAATGCCCAGGGCCACCATACAAAGATTGCTTAAAGGGCCGGCTGAGGCTACTAAAACCTCTTTGAAGGGATCCGTAACCAGTTCCTGCCCCATCCGGGTGACTCCGCCAAAGGGCAGCAGTTCTATTTCCCCGGTAGGAACATTAAGCCGCCTTGCAACATATACATGAGCCATTTCGTGGACCAGTACGACCGCAAAGGCTACAAGGCCCTTTGCCATAACCCCGGCTATTAAAAAAAGACCCAGGACAGCCAGAAAAAACACGTTCAGATAAAGCTCGACGCCAAGAATACGCCCTATCCTCATCTGGAATGACCCCGCTCTTTCACTCGGCCTTCAGGTACGGCGCCGGATCGACCAGTTTGCTTTTTTTCCTCAGTTCAAAATGCAGCCCGCCGCCAGGCACATCACCCAGAGTTCCCACTGTTCCAATCTTCTGGCCCCTGGTTATATTTTCCCCTTCCGCCACCGGAACCGGGTCGCTAAGACAGGCGTAAAGAGTGTACAGTCCCTGACCGTGCGACAGCACAACATAAGATCCGATCGCGGGGTCGTAATCAAGGCGCGTAACCTTCCCCGACCAGGCCGCCTTAACCGGAGTCCCCGGTTCGGCGGCGATGTCGATTCCCGGGTGGAACCTTTCCAGATTATCCAGAGAATCCACAGACCAGCCGAACCCCCTGACCACTTTCCCCGAGGCGGGCACAACCATCACCATGTTCTGAACGTCTTTGCCCATCACTTCCTCTACTGCGGGGGGACGGGCCTGGCTGATAACCTGCGTGCAGAACTGGACGGCCTTTTCTAACTGAGGCTGAACACCCCAATCGGTGGTCAGCACATAACTTAACCCCTGGCGCAGGTCAATCCCGGCAGTGTTGAAGTTCCTTACCGTCACCAGCAGGGCCAGGATGACCAGCGCCGCCGCCAGCCGGCAGAGAGTTTTTCTGCCGAATCCCCTGCTTGCTTCCTCACGGGGGTACTGGGGCCAGGTCCGGTAAGGATCCCTGGTACGGTTAAAAGTAATCAGCCGCTTACTCCTATTCCAGCGCACAATAAATCCCCTCCTGGTAAAAATTATATTTTCCGGAGGGGACAAATATGACAAGCTATTCTTTTAAGCAGTTAAATTAAGGGGTTAAAAGAGAATTTTCCTTCTTCTCAGGTAGATATTCAAAAGCAGGCCGATGGCCATCATGCACATCATCAGGCTGCTTCCGCCGTAGCTTACAAAGGGCAGCGGAATTCCCGTTACGGGCATTATCCCGGCAGTCATTCCAATGTTCGTAAATATCTGGAACAACAGCATGGATACGATACCGACCGCCAGAAGAGTCCCCGTCAGGTCGCGGGCCCCGGCTGCTATCTGAATACCCCTGTACAGGACAAAGAAAAGCAGCCCCAGTATAACCAGAGCCCCGATAAATCCAAACTCCTCGCCCACCACGGAAAAAATGAAATCCGTGTGCCTGACAGGTAAAAAGGTAAGGTGGCTCTGCGTTCCTTCCAGCAACCCTTTGCCGGTAAATCCCCCGGAACCGATGGCAATCAGCGACTGCCAGACATGGTAGCCTGCGCCAAGCAGGTCGCTTCTGGGGTTTAAAAATATAAACAGCCGCGTCATCTGGTATTCTTTAAAAGTGTACTTATGAAGTTTTTCATGGATTGTGTGGATAGTCCGGTTCCTTTTGGCAAGCGCCAGGTAACTGTTATTCAGTTCCTGCCCGGCGGGAGTACTCGCCGTAATCCGTACCCTTTGCTCCAGTAAGGACAGCTGCTCCTTTTGCTGAAGATCCAGGCCGTGTAGATAAAGATGAATGAAAAACAGCCCGGCCATAAGCGCCAAACCCATCCCCAGCAGCCATAAAAGGATGGACGGCTTTGCCCCCGCAAAAAACATCATGCTGAACATAATAAAGACGAAGACAAGCGCAGTTCCAAGATCAGGCTGCATGAGCACAAACAGTATGGGAACGCCAAAGTATATGAAACAGGGCAGAAGATCCCTGAAACGGTCCAGGTTCCCCTGCCTTTTCACCAAAAAACCGGTAAAGGACAAGATCATCAGGAACTTGGAGAACTCGGAAGGCTGGATGGTATGCGTGCCCACCTGTATCCACCTCTGGGCGCCAAGGGCGGAATGGCCCATAATAGCCACGGTTCCTAGAAGAAAGAGCGTGATAATATAAAAATAACGGGTGTATTTCATGAGATCTTCATAGGGCAGGTAGGCTATTGCCCCCATTAAAAAAATGCCCAGGAAAAACCAGAGCATTTGTTGGAATACATAATGGTAATCAAGATGCAGCAAACGGGCCAGTACATTTAAGTTTGTAAACTGGCTGAAAGAGTCATCCTTATATTCAAGGGTGGCGCTGCCAATCATGATCAGGCCAAGCAGAACCAATGCGATAATGGCCACGATCAGGGGATAGTCAAGGCCTTTGAGGAATCTCCTCAAGCTCAAGATAACCACCTTTAAATTTCAAGATCTAAGTGGAAGCCAATTCACCGTTTAAACGCTTCATACCCCGGACAGGAATGTTGGCAACCAGGGCTACCTGGTTATCGCTAGTTTCCAGCGAAACCTCCAAAGCCTGTTCATCAATTTCCAGGTATGTTGAGATAACTTTGATCAACTCAGTCTTCAAAACTTGCAACAATTCCGGGGATACGCTGGACCGGTCATGCAACAGGACTAGGCGAAGCCTTTCCTTGGCTATGTTCTTGCTGCCGCCTGAATCTTTACCGAACAATTTAGCCAGAAATTCAAACAACCTTGTACACCCCCGTCATGCTTTACTTTAAACCTATAAAACGGCGCAGTCTGGTGAGCAGCCCGGCCCCGTCAAGGTCCATCAGAGGTACGTTTTCACCTTTTAAGCGCCGGACAATATTACGGAAAGCCTGGCCGGATCTCGCCCGTTCATCGCTTAAAACGGTTTCACCCTTGTTGGTGCTGATGACCACCATTTCATCCTCCGGGATAATACCTAAAAGCTCAATCGCCAGTATGTCGATGATATCTTCCATGCTCATCATGTCCCCGTGGCGGACCATCTTGGGCCGCAGGCGGTTAATGATCAGGACGGGTTTTCTCAGTTCCGCAGCCTCCAACAGCCCGATCACACGGTCTGCGTCCCGCACTGCGGACATCTCCGGGGTAGTCACCACGATCGCCTTCTGAGCGCCTGCAATAGCATTGCGGAAGCCCTGCTCTATACCGGCCGGACAGTCAATCAGCACATACTCAAATTCCTTCAGCAGGTCTTCGCAGAGTTGTTTCATCTGTTCCGGGTTGACGGCAGTTTTATCCTTGGTCTGCGCCGCCGGCAGAAGATAAAGCCCTTCATAGCGCTTGTCTTTAATCAGCGCCTGCCTTAAACGGCAATTACCGCCTATTACATCGGTGAGATCATAAACAATCCGGTTTTCCAGGCCGAGCAGTACGTCCAGGTTGCGCAGCCCAATATCGGCGTCAATCAGGACAACCTGATAGCCCATTGACGCCAGGCCGGTGCCCAGGTTGGCGGTAGTTGTAGTTTTCCCTACCCCTCCCTTACCAGAAGTGATTACAATTACCTCACCCATTGACGGTCTTACCTCCTCAAGTTAAGTATCTGTCTGTTTCTTTCTGGGGAATCTGCCGTTCACTGCCGGACTGGAAAGTGTCTATGGTAACGACATTGTCTTTAATACGGGCTATTTCCGGCTGGTCGGGCGCTGCCGACCCGTCCTCAGGGGGACGGGTGATATGGTTGGCAATCCTCAATTGGGTTGGCTGTAAACGAAAAGCAATTACCACAGCCTGCTCATTCCCGTCAGCGCCAGCATGTACCATGCCCCGCAGGGATCCAAAAACGATCACATGGCCGAAGGCTTTGACCTCGGCGCCGGGGTTAACGTCGCCAAGGATGACTACATTGCCGCTGAAATTAACCTTTTGCCCCGAACGAAGCGTCCTTCTGACCAATATAGTATTATCATCAATTAAATTACCCTGGTCGATAAACTGCAAAAAAATCTCTCCCTAAGCTTTAAAGACAGATATATATTCTACAATACCGGAACCAAATCCTGCTATGAAAGCCAAAATATATAGGCTGCTATTTTTGCTCTTTAAAGAATTCATCCAGTATCTGACGCGCTACGGGCCCGGAGATTCCGCTTCCTTTGCCGCCGTACCCGAGCACTACCGAAACCGCAATTTTTGGTTTGTCAAAAGGCGCAAAAGCCACGAAAAGAGCGTTTGTATTTCCTGCCTTGTCACCAACCTCGGCAGTGCCTGTCTTGGCCGCCGTCTGGTATGACGCCCCCGCAAAGACACCGGAAGCGGTGCCTGACGGCGGCAGGGTGACCATATGCATCCCTTCCCGGATAACCTCCAGGGTTTCGTGAGAGACATTCACCTCGCGAATCATGTTGGGGGAAAATTGCTGAACAACCTTCCCGTCGGGGCTGACAATCTTTTGAACCAAATACGGCTGCATGGCTTTTCCGCCGTTGGCAATCATGGCAATGTAATTGGCCAGCTGCAGGGCGGTAAATTTATTATCCTGCTGGCCGATGGCCATATCCATGCTGTCGTATTCATGCCACTGAGACTCCCAGGCGTTGCTCTTCCAGACTTCTTTTTTACGCTCCGGGGAGGCTATCTGCCCGTTTTCCTCGCCGGGAAGGTCGATACCGGTCTTTTCCCCAAGGCCAAATTCTTTGGCATACTTGACCATCAGGTCAGGCCCCATGATAGCGCCGAAGTGATAGAAAAAAACGTCGCAGGAGTACATGAGCGCTTTTCTAAGATCTACTTCCCCGTGTACTTTCCAGTCCTTCTTATATTTATAAAACCCCGTACAGAAAATTTTGGTCAAAGGAGTAATAATCTTACCTTCCAAAAGGGCTGCCGAGGTCACCATTTTAAATGTTGAACCGGGGATATAAACATCTTCGACGGCATGGTTCTTCAGGGCCCCCTGGCTGCTCACTTCATTATAATCTTCGGCCGATAGAGTGCGTGTAAATATCGTGGGATCATAGGAAGGGAAACTGGCCATGGCAAGCACCTCGCCGGTCTGGACATCCAAAGCAACCGCCGCTCCGGTGACGGATTTTCCCGCCGGAACTTTTGCATACCCTAAATCTTTGGCCATCTGCGCTCCCTGGGCAAGGGCGTCCTGAGCCACGCGCTGAAGCCGGCTGTCGATAGTTAAAACCAGTTTATTCCCGGCCACTGGTGATTTAACCCCCAGATAACGGACCGGCCGTCCCAGGGCGTCCACCTCCACCACCCGGCCGCCGTCCTGTCCGCGCAGGAAGTATTCATACTGGGATTCCAGGCCGGTCTGACCGAAGTTGTCTCCGGGCTCATAACCATTGTCTTTGTTCTTTTCCAGCTGGCGCTGGTCGATCTCCCTGACAAAACCAACCGTCTGAGCAAGTAGATCTTTTAAGGGATAGTCCCGGATCGGCTGGATGTCTATGAAAACACCAGGCAGGTCAAGGCGGTTTTCTTCAAGCCTGGTTATTGCTTCATAACTCACCCCTACGCTTACTTTTACAGGTTCATAAAGCTTCAGACTCTGCGCCTGCATTTTTTTATCGATATCTTCTTTGATTCTGCCGGCGCTCCAGCCTTCGTAGATATCCTCGCCGACCAGGAGCTGGGCCAGCCTCCCGACTACCTTTGAAGTGTCTTTTAATCCTAGGTAGGCAACGGAAATAGTATAGACCGGCTTATTGCCCACCACGCGTATGCCGTTTCGATCAACTATTTCACCTCTTGGAGCGGTGATCGTGATCAGCCTCTGGTGGTTTAAACGGGCCTTCGTCTGGTACTCTTCAGCCTCAATGAGCTGAAGAAAAGCAAGCCGGACGATCAGTACCAAAAAAGCCCCAATTACCAGGACTGTAAAAATACGCATTTTTTTCTCCATGCTTTTACGGTCCATAAAAATCGCCCGCCCCTATCTGTCAAAAAGCATCTTCGGATGATAAAAAAACTTTATCAGGAGGGCAGCCACTGTATTATATACTGCGCCGGGAACAATAACCCCAAGAGCCAGCCACGGTGAGACAAAAACGCCGGAAAAGGCAAGCAGCAGATATTGAAACACGCCAGCGGCCAGTGAAACCGCCAGTGTAACGGCAGCAACCCTGGTGTTGCTGTTCAGGTACAGCCCTGTTTTGGCTTCGCCCGCAAGATAACCGGCTGCGGCAAGCGAAAGGGCATTCAGGCCGAAGTAACCGCCTGAGAAAATATCGACAAGAAGTCCGGCTGCAAACCCCCACAGGGCCCCGTTTTTTGAGCCCTGCCGGAAAGAGTTGAAAATAATCACAATTAGAACGATGTCGGGTTTAACGCCGGCCACCCGTAAATAATCAAGAACAGTCGCCTGAAGAGTTAAAGCTGCAAGCAAAGTTATCAGCAGACACAAACCCTGCTTCATAAGCGCAAGTCCCTATACTTTAGTTTTTTGAATCACGTAAACTTCTTCCAGACGGTTAAAATCAACAAATGGCCGTATAACAGCAATATAAAAAAGCCCTGACGGATCCCTGACAGAGCTTTTGATCTGTCCGATAGGGAGCCCCTTGGGGAAAAAACTGCCCGCTCCTGCGGTTACTACCACTTGATCGGGGTGAATTACTACATCATAAGGAATATTAATCATGCGCAGGCCCCCGGCGCCCCCGCCGGTACCCTCCACCAGTCCGGGTGAGCGCGTTTGCTGGATCAGCCCGCTGACCGCGCTGCGCGGGTCGGTAATCAACAGCACCTGGGCCGTATTTTCACTTACTTTGATTACCCTGCCCACCAGACCCTCGGGAACCATCACAGCCATATTCATTTTGATGCCCTGCCTGGAGCCCTTCCCCAGGTTGATCGTACTAAACCAGTTGCCGGGATCTCGGCTTATAACCGCGGCAACGGTTACCGGAGAGTAGGTATAGGAAACCACGGAAGGCTGGTAATCGAGCATCTTCTTCAATCGTTCGTTTTCCAGGCGGTATTCTTCCAATTTTCTAATCTCTCCCTGGAGCATAGACACTTCTTCCGTCAGTTCCCGGTTATGCCTGGAGGCGCCCAGCAAAGAAAGAGGAAAGGTTAGAGCTCCTTTCCCCCAATTGCCTATTGTCATGAAAATTTTCTGAACGGGAGCGCAAGCGTCTCTTAAGGCTCCTTCCATGGAAGGAGAAGAAACTTCTCTTAAAACAGTTCCTTTAAGCATTAATAAAACTATAATTACAGCTATGGCTAAAAGAACAACTCTTCCGCCCACCCTCTTCGACATTGGGCTACACCTAACCTGACGAGAATTTTTTAGGGCTAATCAATACACGCTTTAAAATATCTATATTTTCGAGGACGCTTCCCGTACCCCTGGCAACGCAAAGCAGGGGCTCATCGGCAAGATGAACGGGCATTCCAGTTTGTTCGCTGACCAATAAATCCAGACCTCTCAGGAGGGAACCGCCTCCGGCCATGATAATACCGCGGTCCATAACGTCTGCGGCAAGTTCCGGCGGAGTCTGCTCAAGGGTGGACTTAATGGCATCCAGTATAGCGGTGACCGGCTCGGATAAAGCCCGGTATATTTCCTCGGCGGTGATCCGTACAGTCTTGGGCAGTCCGGTAATCAGGTCCCTGCCCCGCACATCATAGTCGCCTGAATCTTCCATGGGATAGGCCGTGCCGATGCCGATTTTTATTTCTTCTGCAGTACGCTCGCCAATTAATAAGTTATATGCTTTTTTAACATGCAGGATAATTGACTCGTCCATCTCGTCGCCGGCAATCCGGATGGAGCAGCTGGTTACGATTCCGCCCAGGGAAATAACAGCCACTTCGGTTGTTCCGCCTCCGATATCGACGATCATGTTGCCCATCGGCTCATGGACAGGCAGTTCCGCCCCGATGGCCGCCGCCATTGGCTCTTCAACAAGGTATACTTCCCTGGCGCCAGCCTGGATTGCCGCCTCACGCACCGCCCGTTCCTCGACCGGCGTTACCCCCGAAGGAACGGAGACAACGACCCGCGGCCGCACAAAAAATGTTCTCTTCCTTAACGCCTTGTCGATAAAGTATTTGATCATGCTCTGGGTAACATCGAAATCGGCAATCACGCCGTCTTTCATGGGCCTGATGGCAACAATATTTCCCGGTGTGCGCCCGATCATCTGCCTGGCTTCCTCGCCGACTGCCAGAACCTTGCTGCTGTCCTTTTCAATGGCGACAACAGAAGGCTCCCTGAGGATAATACCCCTGCCTTTGACGTAAACCAGGGAATTGGCTGTACCAAGGTCTATCCCCATATCCTTGGAAAATAATCCGATCCGCAACTTATTCCCTCCTTAATTTCCCGCAAAACTTACATTAATCCTTTGGCTTTCAAACTGACAAACCTGTTATCCCCCACAATAAGGTGATCCAGGATTTCAATGCCTATTATACTGCCGGCTTCCAGCAGGCGCTTCGTAATCCCTATATCCTCCTGGCTCGGCGCCGGGTCCCCGCTGGGATGGTTATGGACCAGAATCATCGCCGCGGCGCTCCGCTTGATTGCGCTCTTAAATAATTCCCGCGGGTGTACCATAGAGGAGTTTAATGTGCCGATTGAGATAATTTCCCTGCCGATCAACTGGTGCTTTGTATTGAGCAGCAGCGCCCTGAACTGTTCACGATCAAGGCTCCGCATTTCCTCCATCATCAGACCGGCTGCATCTTCCGGATGTCTGATTACCGCCCGGTCATCTACCTTCTGTTCTGCAACCCGCCTGCCAAGTTCCAGGGCTGCTTTAACCTGGGTGGCTTTGGCCGGACCCATGCCTTTTATACTGCTTAATTCCTCTATGCTGGCCTGAAGCAGTTCCCTCAAGCTCCGGAAGCGGTTCAACACAACCGCCGCCAACTCCAGAACGCTTCCTCCGGTTGATCCGGTACGCAGTAATATGGCCAGCAGTTCAACATCGGTTAGGGCCTGTACGCCTTCTTTAAGCAGACGTTCACGGGGCCTTAGGTTTGCGGGCATCTCCCTGATCGTCGGGTGGTATTTTACTGTTTCCAATCTTTATCCTCTCAGATCCTAAAAGGTCTACTCCAAAAGCTTTCAGCATCCTGGCCAGGCGGGCCAAAGGCAGGCCTACAACATTGGAATAACAACCGTCGATACCTTCAATAAAAATAGCCGCCAGCCCCTGGACAGCATACGCCCCCGCTTTACCGGCGGGTTCACCTGTAGCTGCGTAGGCTTTAATCTCTTTTGCGGTAAGGGGGCGGAACCTGACCAGTGTCCGTTCAAACTCAACCAGCATATTTCCGGACGGTTTTTCAATAACGGCCACACCTGTATAAACCTCATGCTGCCTGCCCCGCAAAAGAAAGAGCATCTGCTCCGCTTCCGCCTGTGTGGCAGGTTTGCCCAGTATTTGTCCGTCGCAGTAGACAACCGTATCCGCTCCGATGACCAGCCCGCCGGCTACTTTTTCTGCCGCCGCCAACGCCTTACGCTGCGCCAGTTCTTGTACCTGCATCCTGGGAGGCGTCCCGGGTTCTACAGCCTCATCAACTTCTTGTTCAAGGACATAAAAAGGTATACCCAGTTGCTCCAACAAATTTCGTCTGCGGGGTGAAGAAGAGGCCAAATACAGCATGATATCGCACATCTACATACTGCGGTAAAGCAGAAGACCCAAAATCAAACCCAGGACAGTTAAAATCCCGAAATCAAAAGTGAGTCCAAAAGTCAGCTTGAGAAAAAGAAGATCAAGTGTTACCGGGCTGATTCCCAGCGTACCGACAGCTTTCAGGAAGTTTAACCCCCGCGGGAGCACTAAAGCCATTGCGTCTCCAATCAGCCCGCCCAACAGTAAAAGCAATACAAGAAGCCACGGGCTTTTATATTGTTGTTTAAAAGATTTAGCCATTATTATTACACCAAAACATAATTTTTTACAGTTTATCACCTTTTCCGGAAGGTGACAAGCTTGTTTCAAAGTGTACCCTTTGTCAAGGACCATTTGGGTTTTTGGTATTTCAATCAAACAGGAATTTATGCTATACTAACCGTGCTTTATCACACGGGAGGATAGGGCAACGCTGAGGAGCGACCCGAGCGCCCGTGTGGGTTTACAAGGGAGGCGGTATGGATCATCCCCGCTTCTTTTTATTACAGGCAAGCACTGCCTCCCTGG
>DMZI01000041.1 GCA_003485325.1 Desulfotomaculum sp. | reverse complement strand
GCAATTTAATCATTGCATCCCTATATATTACAATTTTTGTGAGCTGTTTTTACATAATTTTTGGTGGGTAAAGGGTAAAGCTGGTTTTTTGGTGATCTGAAACCCTTGAGTTACAAGGGATTGGAGTTTTGAAATGAGCTCAATAATGGAAAATATTATTTGACAAAATTAATTAATCTATTTTATAGTTTATAAATATAATAATAAATAAATATTCGGAATTAATGGAAGATAACATCCAATCCGCATAAGTTAATTTTAAAGAATCTGCATTAGTAAGAAAAGGACAATGCAAAGAAAAGATTGCTTCAGCGGAGATTGGGGAACAATAAAAAAGCTGTTAATACAGCAAAAATTATCAGATGGGGGGATATTAATGACTGTTAAAATTGGAATAAATGGGTTTGGCCGGATAGGGCGCAGTATATTTAGATCTGCTTTGGATCGTCCCGAACTGGAGATAACTGTTGTCAATGATCTGACTGATGCAGCCACGCTGGCGCACCTGCTAAAATATGATTCTGTACACGGTGAGCTTGGCTGCAATGTGGCGGCGGAAAACGGCTTGATTCGTGTTCAGAATAAGAAAATTACAGTAATCTCGGAAAAAGAACTTCGTCAGTTGCCGTGGCGGGAAAAAGGTGTGGATGTTGTCATTGAGTCAACCGGTCTTTTTACGGACGGAAAACTGGCTAGTATCCATGTTGGTCAGGGGGCGAAAAAAGTATTGATTACCGCCCCTGCAAAGAACGTGGATATAACGATCGTAATGGGGGTGAATCAGGAAAAATATGACCCGGCCAAACATAACGTTATTTCCTGCGCCTCCTGCACGACCAACTGTCTGGCGCCCGTAGCCAAGGTGCTGCATAAGGAATTTGGCATCTTGCGGGGCTTGATGACTACTGTGCACTCTCTGACAAATGATCAGCAGCTTCTTGACCTTCCGCACAAGGATTTGCGAAGGGCGAGGGCTGCTATGATGTCGATTATACCCACTACAACAGGCGCCGCAAAGGCAGTCGCGCAGGTTTTGCCGGAACTCGAAGGCAAGTTAAACGGAATGGCCATGCGCGTCCCCACTCCCAATGTTTCCGTGGTTGACCTGGTAGCTGATTTGAGCAGGACTGCCGGGAGGGAAGAAGTTAACGCAGCGCTTAAGCAAGCGGCGGAAGGGGAACTGAAAAACATACTTGGTTATTGTGATCTTCCGCTTGTATCCAGGGATTTTAACGGCAACCCTTTTTCTTCAATTGTAGATGCTCTGTCCACTATGGTTATAGACGGGTCCATGGTAAAAGTATTGTCCTGGTACGACAACGAATGGGGTTATTCAAACAGGGTAATCGATACAATCATATATATGAATCAACAGGGATTCTAAGGAATAGTTCGGACAAATATATCATTTGTGAAAATTTCGACATATAGAAAAGACCATTAAACCGTCATTTTTGGCTTTTAAAGAAATTTAAGTTTTTTTAATTTCTTAAATAATGTAACATAAAGTTGCAATAAGAGTAACCTTTTAAAAAAGGAGGTGAGGGGTGATGAATTTTTATGAAGCCTTCAGCTACTTAAAGGGGGAAGGAGTCAAAACCCTCCCGGTGCCGGGCACCAACAAGTACTTTATTTCGTTCAGGGATGGCGAGTCAATTTATGTTAAAGAAAAAATATTAATCGGCCTCGCCAAATCTGCAATCGAAGACCCCAAGAGCATAATACCCGCTTTAAAGAGTCTGCAAGCACCCCATGCGTAAAGTTGGGTGCTTGTTTCTTTCTAAACCCGTTTATTTCCCCTCAAATATTTCCTAGGATTTCATGAACATTTTAAATTAATAGGTGAAGGTAAAGCTGTCAAGCTCTACACTGACAGGCCGCGACTGCAGAAAACTGTTAGGGACCCAGGACTCAAAAAAGTAAAGCGCTCCCTGTGTCGGATCATCTCCGTTTAATGCATGCTGGGCCGCTAACAAGGAATCGGGGCTGGGATTTACATTTATCCAGCCATTTAAAACAGGTTCAAACTGATAAGCCCCTCCTTCGTCGACCTGGTAGATAACATCTGGTATGGTTGTAGGAAAGTAGCCGCTTAGCGTCCGGTTCAGCACCACAGCCCCGACGGCAACTTTGGTCAGATAAGACTCGGAGTCAGCCTCGGCCGTGATCAGGCGTGCTAAGAGTTCGAAGTCTGATCTCGTATAGGGAACCTTTCCTTCATAAAAACCTGACCTGCTGACCTGTGGGTTGATGGTTTGCTGCCAACCCGGTATATACAGGGTTTGTCCCGCATATATATAATCGGAAGTCAGCCCATTGTACGACATGATTTTTAAATAGCTTAACCCGAATTTCAGGCCGATTTGGTAAAGTGTATCGCCGGGAAGAACATAATATGCTATAGCGCCGGTTCCCCACTGATTCTGATCCGGAATGTATAAGCGATCTCCAGGATATATAAAATAATTGATTAAATTATTGGATGACATGATGTTCTCTACGGAAGATCCATATTGCTGGCTTATTGAATAAAGTGTTTCTCCCTGATTGACTGTATGAATAGCTGCAGAGGAGATTCCAGGAAAAGAAAGAAGTAAAACTGCCGCCGCAACGCCCGATAATAATAATTGGCGTAAATTCATATGCCCTCCTTTTGGCCTCCGGGGTTAGCTGACGGGTTCGGAAAGAGGGTTCCCTACCTGAAACGCCGTACACCTCCTTTAAGGCAGAACAGGATTCACCCCTGTTTTTTGTATTTTCCCCGTATCCTCATTTATGGAATTCGGCCATATTTGTCTTGTTAAAACTCTATAATTATACACTTGTACTTTTTACAGATCCAAGTAGTAATTTATTCCAATTAAAATTTATTGAATATTATTTTTGATAAAAGCTAATCATAATATCAGGGTAAGTAATGGTCTATATAGATCATTACGAAACCTAACATATAGGAACCCTTCCCAATTGGGAAGGGTTCCTTCTTAACGTCCTTACATGTTTATTTTAACTCCAATGTTGTTGCGCCGATTGGTCCTGGTTCAAGTATTAAAGAACGGGCGTGAACTCCGTTTTGTTTGAACGTATCTTTCATTGCCTGGGCTATCGATTCAAAATTATTGTCAGCAAGGGCCAACAGGCTTGGGCCCGCTCCACTTATACATACTCCCCTGGCGCCGGCAAGCCTTGCTGCAGCAAGAACTTTTTTCAGACCGGGGACCAGGTTGGAACGGTATGGCTGGTGTATACGGTCTTCCATTGCAGTTGAAAGCATGTTGAAGTCACCCTGCGATAAAGCAGTTAAAAGCAAAGCCAGCCGGCCCAGGTTAAAGACGGTATCCTGCAGGCTTACTTGCTGGGGAAGTATTTCCCTGGCCCTTTTTGTCATTATAAAAAAATCCGGGATAGCCATAATTGCTTTTAAACCGGGCGGCGGGTTAATTTTCATATACTTGATGTCACCGTCTACGGGTACTGAAACAACGATACCGCCTAATAAAGCGGGAGCAACGTTGTCTGGGTGGCCTTCTAAGGTTGTGGCCAGCGCAAGAATTTCTTTGTGGGAAAGATCTCCGCCAATCAGGGTGTTTGCCGCGATGAGACCACCTATAATTGCCGCCGCGCTGCTTCCCAGTCCCCGTGCTATCGGAATATTATTCGTCAGTTTAATCTTTAGCCCTTCCGGGGTTTTTCCGGCCTGTTCAAAAAGCCGCATTGCAGCCTGGTATACAATATTCTTTTCATTGCGGGCGATATCCCGGCTGCCTTCCCCATGTGCTTCGATATGCAGGCCGGAACTGATCCGCTGCATCTCAACTGTATTGTACAGCTGCAAGGCCATTCCCAGGCAGTCAAAACCAGGACCCAGGTTGGCCGTAGTCGCCGGAACCTGTACTCGGATCACTTTATTCCTCCAGGATGATTTTTTCAACAGCTTTTATTTCTGCAGGAACTTGAAGTGGTTGATTGGAAATGCTGTTAATTGCCGTATTAGGATCTTTTAATCCATGACCGGTGAGAACGCAAACTATTTTATTATCCGGTTGAAAGAAATTTCCGGCGGCCAGTTTAAGGACTCCGGCTACGGAAGCAGCGGAGGCTGGTTCCACAAACAATCCTTCCATTCCGGTCAGCAGTCTGTATGCATGGAGGATTTCCTCATCGGTGACGAAATCAATCAAGCCGCCTGAATTTGTTGCTGCGTCAACGGCTCCCTGCCAGCTGGCGGGATTACCGATTCTGATGGCTGTTGCTACAGTCTCCGGTTTTTCTATTACCCTTCCTTTTACTATAGCAGCGGCCCCTTCAGCTTCAAAACCAATCATTTTAGGTTTGGAATTTACTTTTCCACGGCTGGCATACTCGCAAAAACCTTTCCAGTATGCTGTTATATTACCGGCATTGCCTACTGGAATAGCCAGGTAATCCGGCGCCTGTCCAAGCCTGTCGCAAACTTCAAAAGCAGCTGTTTTCTGTCCTTCAATACGATATGGATTCACTGAATTAACTAGTGTAATAGGATGCCTGTCTGTAATATCCCGGACTATTTTTAAAGCCTGATCGAAATTCCCGTCAACAGCGACTACTTTTGCTCCGTAGATCAATGCCTGGGCAAGTTTGCCAGCCGCTATTTTTCCTTCCGGGATAAGCACTACACAACGCAGGCCGGCACGAGCGGCATAAGCTGCAGCTGATGCGGAAGTATTTCCTGTGGAAGCGCAGATTACAGTCCGCGATCCTTCCTCAATTGCTTTGGCTACTGCCATTACCATACCTCTGTCCTTAAAGGAACCGGTTGGGTTTAACCCCTCAAACTTAAAGTAAATTTGAGCGCCGGCCAGAGAATCCAGCTTGCGGGCTTTAATAAGAGGTGTGTTTCCTTCGTTTAAAGTGATGATCGGTGTTTTTTCCGTTACAGGTAAAAAATCGCGGTAGTTTTCAATAACCCCTGGCCAGTCCATTTAAATATTTTCTCCTTCCACACGAATTACATTGCTTATTTCATCTACCGCCGGTAATTTTTCAATAACTACCAAAGCGTCCCGCAGGTTTTGTTCCTTGACCTGATGAGTAATCATAACAAGTTCAGCCAATTTCCCGTCTGTGTTTTTTTGAATGACTGATGCAAGGCTTACTCCTTTATCTCCAAACTCATATGCTATTGAAGCAAGGACACCGGGACGGTCTGCTACCAGCATGCGCAAATAATATTTACTTTCCACGAAACCGATTGGCAAAACGGGTTTTTGTTCATAGCATGTACATCCGATAGATCCGGCCACACCGTTTAAAAGATTTCGGGCCGCGTCCATCACATCTGACACGACGGCGCTGGCAGTAGGCATTTCACCCGCCCCCCTTCCGTAGAACATTGTTTCACCTATCGCGTCTCCTTCTACAAAGATAGCGTTAAAAACATCATTGACCGCTGAGAGAGGGTGCCTTGCAGGGATAAATGTGGGATGGACCCTTGCTTCAATTCCTTCATCAGTGTCTTTGGCGATGCCCAGCAGTTTGATAATGTAACCGAGTTCTTTAGCATAAGCGATATCACGTTCGTTTATTTTACTGATTCCTTCAATATGTACATCTTCGAGGTTTACCCTGCTGTTAAAGGCAATAGAGGCTAAAATAGACAGCTTGTATGCGGCATCCAGACCTTCAATATCCGAGACGGGGTCTGCTTCTGCGTATCCTTTGGCCTGCGCTTCGCTTAAAGAAAGGGAGAGATTTTTCTCTTTTAATGTCATTTGGGTCAAGATGTAGTTTGTTGTACCGTTTATAATACCCATTATCTTTTGAAGGCGGTTTGCGGCAAGGCATTGTTTTAAAGGCCTGATGATTGGTATCCCGCCCCCGACGCTTCCTTCGAAAAGAAGATCAACCTGGTTTTCCTGAGCAGTTTCAAATAATTCCTTTCCATGAAGGGCAATCAGGTTCTTGTTGGCGGTAACCACGCATTTCCCTTTTCTTAAAGCTTGTGTAACATACTCTAAAGAAGGGTGGATGCCGCCCATAACTTCAATAATTATAGCTATATCGGGATTGTCAATCAGATTGTTGTAATTATCGGTTAAGAGTTCCCGGCTAACCGGTATATCCCTTGGTTTGGTCAGGTCGCGCACAAGGATGCCGGCTATTTCCAGATCTGTACAGATCTTCTGGCTGATATTTGAGGCATTTTTGGTAAGAATGCGGTAAACCCCTTTCCCCACGGTGCCCAAGCCAAGAAGGCCAACCTTAATTGAATTTTCCATAATTACCGCCTCCAAAATTGCTGCAAACAGGATAATCTTGTGTTATTTTATCTCCGCCCATTAAAATAAGCAATAATTTTTAAAAAAAAAGCCGGTCTATGACCGGCTTTCAGATAATTATACAGATTAATCCTCCGCTTCCTTCATTAACGATTCTTTGTACGGTATCCTGCAATTTAACCTGTGCGTTTTCCGGCATGCGCTGGAGCTTATTTTGAATACCTTCCCTGACCAGTTCATGCACCGATTTGCCGAATATCTCCGATTCCCAGATTTTCTTGGGGTTTTCTTCAAACTCGGAGAGCATATAGCGCACCAGTTCCTCACATTGCCTTTCAGTTCCTATTATTGGGGTTATCTCAGCAGTTATGTCCGCCCTGATCATATGAACTGAAGGCGCACTGGCCTTTAATTTAACTCCGAACCGGCTTCCCTGACGGATAAGTTGGGGTTCCTCCAGGGTCATATCCGACAGGCTTGGCAGTACCATACCGTAGCCCATTTCCTGAACTTCCCGCAGCGCATCGGCTACTTTATCAAACTCATGCTTGGATACCACAAGTTCTTTCAGCAGATGCAGCAAATCATGTTCACCCTCTACTTTAATTCCTGTTTCCTCGCTTAAAACGCGGTAAAAAAGTTCGGCGGGTGAAGTTATGGTAACAGCGGCGATGCCTGTACCCATGTCCATCCTGTTTAACTTGACCTGCTCAATAAAATCATAACCGGCAAGTTGCTCTACGGCTCCATTTACATCACGCAGGCGCCTAACATCCTGAATTGCCTGATGCACCGAATCCTCGAAGCTGCGGCGCAGCCAATGCTGGGAATCAAGCTCTTCAACCCATAGAGGCAAGGAAATATTAACCTCATTGACCGGAAATTCCATAAGTATTTTTTCAAGAATGTACAAAACGTCCTGCTGTGTCATCTGTAAACAATCAACGGGAATCACCGGCAGATCATATTTTTTGCTCAATTCTTCTGAGAGTCCCAATGTCTCCGGAGCTTCCGGCTGTACACTGTTTAAAAGCACCAGGAAGGGACGGTTGATATCTTTAAGTTCTGCAATTACCCTTTCTTCCGCATCCACGTAGTTTTCACGCTGGATGTCTGTAATTGTTCCATCGGTAGTGATTACTATGCCAATAGTCGAATGCTCTGAAATAACCTTTCGGGTTCCAATTTCTGCGGCTTCCTGAAAGGGGATCGGTTCCTCAATCCATGGGGTCGAAACCATGCGTGGCTCTTCTTCCTCTTCATAGCCAAGCGCTCCTTCAACACGGTAGCCTACGCAGTCAACCATGCGTATCTTTACTTGAATCCCCGGCGCTATAGTGACTTCCACCGCCTCATCAGGAACAAATTTTGGTTCAGTGGTCATAATCGTCCTGCCAGCGCTGCTTTGAGGCAATTCGTCTTTTGCCCTTTCCCGGTCATATTGATCCTTTATATTAGGAATTACCAGCAATTCCATAAACCTTTTGACAAATGTTGATTTGCCGGTGCGCACACCGCCGCTTACACCTAAATAAATATCTCCGCCGGTGCGTTCCGCGATATCGCGAAAAATATCCAGTTTTTCCATAGCTTTGCCTCCCTCCTTTTTAAAATTTTATATATCCGGTATTTAAAAGCGTACCTGAGGCATCCCCCCTATTTGCCCCGATGCTAACTTTTCTTTTATATGCTTAAAAAGATTTCTAAGCATCAACCCGCGCTTAATTTGGTATTCATTGACAATAATATATATATATAAAAGTTTCAGGGAATATAACCAGCACAGGTACGCTTATACAAAATTTCTTCAGTGCCTGATGATGTTCACGTTACCCTCAAGAAAGAATGATAAATTATTTTTAATTGATATAATACTTTTGATAGGCCTGACCAGGCCGGAAAAGTTTTAAGACGTTGATTACCGGGAAGTGTCTCCAATGGCTTTAGGCATTTATATTCATGTACCTTTTTGCCTTGGAAAGTGTTCATATTGCGATTTTGTATCCTACAGGTGGGAACCGGACAAAGTCCGCTCTTATCTAGGAGCCTTGGCAAAAGAAGTTAAGATACGCGGCAGAAAGATGCCTGGTAATTATAAGCAGGTGGAAAGTTTGTATATCGGAGGAGGCACTCCGACATGCTTGAAAGGGGAAGAAATCTTATTTGTAATAAAAAAGCTCTTATTTTACTTTGATCTTCTTCCCGGAGCCGAGATCAGTCTGGAAGCGAATCCCGGAACAGTCGGCATGGAAAAGCTTGAATTCTTGCATAGAGCCGGAATTAACAGGTTGAGTATTGGCGCCCAGGCCTGCCAGGTACGTTTGTTAAAGCTTCTGGGCAGAAAACATTCATTTGAAGATGTTCGGGATGCTGTCCGCTTGGCAAGGAAGGCCGGCTTTAGAAATATCAGCATTGATTTGATCTTTGGCATTCCAGGCCAGACAATCGGCGATTGGAACGAAAGCCTCCGGCGTGTTATCGAACTTGCGCCGGAACATATTTCTGCTTATGGTTTACATTTGGCTGATGGCACCCCCCTTTATGAAATAGTTAATAAGGGAAAACTGGATATTCTGGAAGAGGAAAATGAGCTGGAAATGTATGAAAGAGCAATTGAAGTTCTTACCGACGCCGGTTTTGAACATTACGAAATCTCAAATTTTGCCCTGCCGGGACGGCAATGCCGTCATAACCTGCTGTACTGGCGTAATCTGCCTTACCTCGGCCTGGGGCCGGCAGCTTATTCGTATCTTAATAACCGCAGGTTTGGCAATGTAAAAAGCCTGGAAAAATATATTCAGAGGATAGGTGAAGGAAAGCTGGCCGAAGCTGAGAGTGAAAAGCTTTCGCAGCGAATAAGAATGGCTGAAACGGTTATCTTAGGTTTACGCCTGTTAAAAGGGATTAACTTAAACGAATTTGCTTTGCGGTTCGGGAAAAGATTGGATGAAGTTTACCCACAGCAAATAGACAAATTTGTCAAGTTAAAACTCATTGAACATGACGGAAGAATTATTCGTCTGACCAGGAAAGGATTGGCGGTTTCCAACCAGGTATTTGTAGAATTTGTTTAGCAATGATTAAATACCTGTAATTGGTTACCCTTGACATTATCAATGCGAAATGGTATTTTTAAAATGTGTTAGCACTCAATATATGGGAGTGCTAACAAGAGAGGTATATTCCATGGGCTTTGAACTTGACAATCGAAAGAAGCGCATCCTTCAGGCCGTGATTAAAGATTATATTACAACAGCGGAGCCGGTAGGCTCCAGGACGATTGCGCGTAAATACGGACTGGGTGTCAGCCCCGCAACAATCCGAAATGAAATGGCTGATTTGGAGGAAATGGGTTTTCTTGAACAGCCGCATACCTCTGCAGGCCGGATTCCGTCCGAGCGGGGCTACCGTTATTACGTAGACTGCCTTATGCAAAAGGAAGAGCTTTCTTTTGACGAGGAGGATTTAATCCAACGGGAATACCGCTCTAAAATTGATGATGTGGGGCAGGTAATACATGTTACCGGCCAGCTGCTTTCGCAATTAACCAGCTATACGGCTGTTGTCCAGAAACCGAAAATAGGTTTCAGTTCTTTTAAAAATATACAGCTTCTCGAAATGGATAAACAACGGGCAATGCTGGTTGCCGTTATGGATAACGGAATCGTCCAGCATAGAATGATTGAAGTACCAGGCAGTATTACAGGCAACGACCTGGCGGCAATTTCCGCTGTTTTGAATGCAAAACTTTCCGGATTCACAATGGAAAGCATCAAGAATACCCTGATTAAGGAAATTTACATTGAACTTGCCCACTACAGACGAACGATTGATTTGGTTCTGGATGTATTAAGATATAGCCTGGCTTCAGATAATGATGATAAAATATACTTGGGTGGCTTATTTAATATTTTAAATCAGCCAGAGTTTCAAAATGTAGAAAAGTTAAAAACACTTATGGGTTTGTTAGAGCAAGAGGATCTGCTTTCAAACCTGATGGTTGCTGATCCCTCCAATTCCGGTGTCACCGTCCGTATTGGCGGCGAAATAAGCTATCAGGGAATGCAGGACTGCAGTATGGTAATGGCCATCTATGGCGTAAAAGGCCAGCCAATCGGCTCACTTGGTGTACTGGGGCCTACCAGGATGGATTATTCCAAAGTAATCAGCGTGGTGGAATATATGACCAGAAAACTTTCCTTTGCCCTGGAAAACCTTTTCAAAGGCCTTGTTGACAAGGAGGTCAAGTTTTGAACCTTAAGCAGCAGGCAAGCGGCGGAGCGGAAGTGGAAGAGCGAATGGCAGCTTTGGTAACAAATTCTAACGCTATTCGTTCGATCTCTTCGGCAGTTGAAGGGACATTGGGGCCGAAAGGCCTGGATACAATGTTAGTGGATAAGTATGGCGATATAATAATCACTAACGACGGTGTAACCATCTTAACTCAGATGGAGGCTAATCATCCTGCAGCCAGGATGTTAATAAGTATTGCCAGGGCTCAACAGGAGGAAGTCGGAGACGGGACGACCACAGCGACAATTATGGCGGGGACAATGGTCAGCGCCGGCGTCGAGCAGGTTGCGCGGGGAGTTCCCGTAACCAAGATTATTGAAGGCATGCGTTTGGGCCTGGAAAAAGGTCTCGAATTAATGAGAGAAAAAGCCCGTCCCGTGGAGGATCTTGATGATCCTTTGATTTACCAGGTCGCGCTGGTTGCGGGAAGGGGCCATCGGGATATTGCAAGTTTGGTTGTAGATGCGGCGAAGTTAATCGGCAAGGAAAAACTGCTTGAGAACAACTTCAGGTTCTCCGATACCATCAGGGCGGATGAAAGAGCCGAAAACGCTGTCTTCATGGGGGTGATTGTCAATAAGGGAAGAATGAACCGCCAGATGCCAACGGAGATTGAAAAGGCAAAGGTCTTGATCATGGATGACGCGTTAGAACCGGAAGAGGCGGATGAAATAGCCCGGTCCACTGAGTTGGGCGTTAAACAAAATGAAATCTATAAGAACCAGTTCCGGGAAAATATTTATAAAATAGTAGAGATGCATGTAGGCTTGGTCCTGGCCTACCGGGGAATAAGTGAAATTGCCGAAGAAATATTCACCGATGCCGGGATTATTGCTGTGGAAAGGATTGCCGGCAGCGAATTGAGAAAAGCAGCCGAACATACCGGAGCATGGATGATCAAGCGAACGGGCTTAAACAAAAATATTGATTCACTGACCCGCTGCCTTGGCAGTGCAGGCAGCATTTACAATGATGAAAAAACCGAACAGGTCTGGATTTATAATGGGGCGGGAAATCCCAGGGCCACAGTTGTAGTAGGCGCTGCAACCAGGGAAGTAGTCGGGGAGCGTGAACGCATAGCAAGGGATGCCGCCGCGGCGGTGCAATCAGCAGTCAGGGGCGGCGTGGTACCCGGGGGTGGCGCTCTGGAAATATCCCTGGCCAAAGAAATTGCTAAAATAGGCAGCAACTTTCGGGGTATGACAGCTTACGGGATAGAGTGCATAGTGAATGCCTTAAAGCGTCCCCTGGCTCAGATTGTTTCCAACGCGGGTTTTAACTCCCTGGAAAAGGTTGGCGATGTTATTTCCCTTCAGGCAGAAACAGGTAATGATGCCCTGGCTGTAGACTGCGATACCGGCCAGATATGTGATATGTATCAGTCCGGGATTGTCGATCCTGTTCTGGTTAAAACTTATGCTTTTAAGGCTGCGGAAGAAGTTGCCGAAGCAATTTTGAGGATTGATACGATAATTAAAAAAAAGGAAGATAGGCCTGATTACATAGAAACAGGCAGGTTTTAAGAAAAGAGCAAAAACACAACTGCGAAAATCATTTAGCGAGGTGAAACTTGTGGAAGAACCAGAAAAAAGGCAGGATCAAAATGGTTTAGGGAATACTCCTGGGCAGAATGGCTTTGCCTTGGAGCCGGAGGGGGAAGAAAGAACCGTCCTTGAAGAAAGTGAAATTGAGGCGGTTAGAAAAAATCTCGCTGAGCAGATGGCTCGCGCTGAAGATTATTATCAGCGTTTGGTGAGGATGCAGGCTGACTTTGAAAATTTTCGGCGCCGGGCGGCAAGAGAAAAAGAAGATTTTTACAAATACGCTGCTGAACAGCTTGTAGAATCATTATTGCCTATCCTGGACAACTTTGAACTTGCTCTGGCGCACGGACGGGAAACACCCGATAAACTTTTCGAAGGTGTTGAAATAATATACCGGCAAATAGTTGATACTCTTGCGGCTCAAGGATTGTCGCCCATACCGTCGGTGGGTGAGATCTTCGATCCTTCAAGGCATGAGGCCGTGATGCAGGAGCAAACCAGTAATCACCCGGACAATATTATTTTGGAGGAACTCCGGAAGGGCTACTTATTTAAAGAGAAGCTATTAAGACCTTCGATGGTTAAAGTAGCCCGCTCAAAATAATCAGGATTATCAGGATTATATAGGATTATATATTTAAATTTATATTGAATTTCGCAATTCAAACGATCAGGAAGGTGAAACATATATTATGGCAAAAGTAATCGGTATTGACCTTGGCACTACTAACTCATGCGTAGCGGTTATGGAGGGTGGCGAGGCAGTCGTTATCCCTAATGCGGAAGGCAGCCGCACCACTCCTTCGGTGGTTGGTTTCTCCAAAACTGGTGAGCGTCTGGTCGGACAAGTGGCCAAACGACAGGCTGTCAGCAACCACGAGCGCACGATAAGTTCCATCAAACGCCAAATGGGTTATGATTATAAGGTAACAATTGACGAAAAGGGTTATACCCCTCAGGAAATTTCGGCAATGATTCTCCAAAAAATGAAGACTGATGCAGGCGCGTACCTGGGAGAAAAGGTTGAAAAGGCTGTTATTACCGTACCTGCTTATTTTACTGACGCCCAGCGCCAGGCTACCAAGGATGCCGGGAAAATAGCCGGGCTGGAAGTTTTGAGGATAATTAATGAACCAACGGCTGCAGCACTTGCTTATGGCCTTGATAAAGAGGAGGATCAGACCATTCTGGTTTTCGATCTTGGGGGGGGTACCTTTGATGTTTCTATACTGGATTTAGGCGAAGGTGTTTTTGAGGTTAGAGCGACCAACGGAAATAATCGCCTGGGAGGGGATGACTTTGACCAGCGGATAATGGATTGGTTGGTTGCAGAATTCAAAAAGGAAAACGGCATTGACCTCAGTAAAGACAAGATGGCTTTGCAAAGGCTGAAAGAAGCTGCTGAAAAAGCCAAAGTGGAGCTCAGCACTCTCACAGCAACGAGCATCAGCCTGCCGTTTATTACCGCGGATGCAAGCGGTCCAAGACACCTTGAAATAAATTTGACTAGGGCCAGATTTGAAGAAATGACGGCAGATTTAATTGAAAAAACGATGGGGCCGACGCGGCAGGCGCTTAGTGACGCAGGATTAAAACCGGAAGATATACATAGAATTTTACTGGTGGGCGGAGCAACCCGAATGCCTGCGGTTCAGGAAAATATTCGCAGATTTTTGGGCAAGGAGCCCCATAAGGGTATAAATCCGGATGAATGTGTAGCCATAGGGGCAGCTATTCAGGCCGGCGTGCTGACAGGTGAAGTAAAAGATGTTTTGCTTTTGGACGTAACACCATTATCCCTTGGAATTGAGACCCTGGGAGGGGTGTTTACCAGGCTTATTGAGCGAAATACGACTATTCCGACTTCCAAAAGCCAGATTTTTTCAACTGCGGCTGACGGGCAGACGACTGTAGAGATACATATTTTACAGGGAGAAAGACAAATGGCCATGGATAATAAGACACTTGGCCGTTTCCAGTTAACCGGTATTCCCCCCGCCCCGCGGGGAATTCCCCAGATAGAAGTCAAATTCGATATTGATGTAAACGGCATAGTCCATGTTTCGGCAAAAGATATGGGTACCGGTAGGGCTCAGAGTATAACTGTTACAGGTGGAACATCCCTTTCCAAGGATGAAATTGAGAAAATGGTCAAAGACAGCGAACAGTATGCCGAAGCAGACAGGAATCGTAAAGAGGAGGCTGAACTGCGCAACCAAGCCGACAGTCTGATTTACCAGGCCGAGAAAACGATCAAGGATTTAGGTGACAAAGCTGACAAATCACTGGCTGGACAGGTTGAGAAATCGGTTGCGGACTTAAAGGAAGCTTTGGCAAGCGGCGATTTAGAGTCAATCAAGAAGCGGATCGAGGAGTTGACCAAACCCTTATATGATCTTTCCGCCGCGATGTACCAGCATCAGAGTTCGCAGCAAGCTGGGGGGACACAAGAAAAACAGCCCGGGGATGAAAAGGTTGTTGATGCCGATTACGAAGTTAAAGATGAGGATAAACAATCTTAAAGAATAAGGGATAGTGGTAACAAACCATGTCAAAACGTGATTATTATGATGTTTTGGGTGTATCCCGAAATGCATCTGCGGAAGAGATAAAAAAAGCTTATCGTAAGCTTGCGCGTCAATACCATCCTGATGCGAATCCCAGCGATAAAAACTCAGAGGAGAAATTTAAAGAAGTAGCAGAAGCATATGAGGTCCTCAGTGATGAGGAGAAAAGGTCAAATTACGACCAGTTCGGTCATGACGCTCCAAATGCCCATGGATTTGATTTTGGAGGCGGTTTTGGCGGGTTTGGCGCGGATCTGGGTGGCCTGGGAGATATTTTTGAAATGTTTTTCGGCGGATCGGGAAGAGCGCGTAGCGGTCCCCAAAAAGGAGCAGATCTTCGCACAGATATAGATATTACTTTTAAGGATTCCGCTTTCGGCCTTGAAAAGGATATAAAAGTGCCCCGCATTGAAACCTGCGAAAGTTGCAAGGGCTCCGGGGCCGCACAGGGTACAAGCGTAAAGAATTGTCCGACCTGCGGGGGACGCGGGCAGACTCAGACATCGCAAAATACACCCTTTGGCAGAATAGTTCAATCGCACACCTGCAGTCGCTGCCGGGGCACCGGACGTTTTATTGAAAAACCATGTTCAGCCTGTCAGGGTTCGGGAAGGATCAGGCGCTTCCGGAATATCCACGTTAAAATCCCAGCGGGCGTAGATACTGGGACACGTTTGCGTGTGAACGGGGAAGGTGAAGCTGGTTTGCGCGGAGGCCCCACCGGCGACCTTTACGTTTACATTAATGTTCTGCCGCACGAGTTATTTAAGAGGGAAGGGAATAATATATATTGCGAAGTGGCTATCTCTATTGCACAGGCTGCTCTGGGAGATGAGATAGAAGTCCCGACACTGGATGGGACGATGAAGTTTAAAATTCCCGAAGGCACCCAGCCGGGCGCGGAGTTCCGCCTTCGTGGCAAAGGCATTCCAGATTTAAACGGTTTCGGAAAAGGTGACCAATATATCAAGGTTAAGGTAGTTATTCCAACCAGGCTCAATGAGCGGCAAAAACAGTTGTTAAACGAGTTTGCACAGATTTCCGGCGAAAGCGCTGCTGAAAGTAAAGGGTTTTTTAACAAGTTTAAGGATGCTTTTATGGGGTAGCAAGAGTATCCCGGTTTTTCGTATCCCCTGAGCAATTTATTTGCAGCAAGGTAAATATAACCGGTAGTGATGTGAATTATATTACAAATGTTCTGCGCTTGAAAAAAGGCAGTTTTGTTTCAGTTTATGACGGGCGGGGAAAGGTCTGTCTGGCAAGGATAGACAAGATTGATAAAGATAGAATCAGGTGCGCCGTCATAGAAGAGTTAGCTGCTGCTCAAGAACCTTCGATAAGAATTACCCTGGTTCAGGGATTGCCAAAAGGTGATAAAATGGAAACCATTATTCAGAAATGTACCGAGTTGGGTATCTCTGAGGTCATTCCACTGAATTGTAATCGTTCAATTGTAAAAATCCATCAAGAAAAAGTAGCCAGCAAGGTCAGTCGATGGCAAAGAGTAGCTTTGGAAGCATCCAGGCAGTGCCGCCGTTCTGTTGTGCCTAAGGTTAGTGAACCGAAGGGGTTGAACGAGGTTTTAAACAGTCTGTCAGAAGGCGCATTAAGCCTTTTGTTTTGGGAAAAAGAAAATAAATGCTCTTTAAAAGACTGTCTTAGGGCATCAAAACCAGAAAACATTTTTCTTTTTATAGGGCCTGAAGGCGGTTTCACTGCTGACGAGGTTGAAATGGCAAAGGAATTTGGCGTTATACCTGTGTCTCTTGGACCAAGGATTGTGCGCACGGAAACAGCCGGACCTGCTGTTACGGCAATTATCCAATATGAACTGGGGGACCTTGGAGGTGCCCGGGATTAACAAGACATTTGCTGTCGCGACCTTGGGCTGCAAAGTAAACCAATACGAATCGTCAGTTATAACCGGTATGTTTGAAAACAGAGGTTACCAGGCGGTTGAATTCGGCCAACAGGCAGATATTTATCTAATCAACACGTGTACGGTTACTCACTTAAGCGACCGCAAGTCACGTCAGTTGATCAGGCGTGCGGTAAGGGCTAATCCAAACGCTCTTGTAATAGTTACCGGTTGCTATGCCCAAACATCTCCCAATGAAATTTTGGCCATTGAAGGTGTAAATCTGGTTGTTGGCACAGTTGACAGAGATAAGATTGTAGATTTTGCGGAAAAGGCGCAAGGAAGTACGGTTGTATTAAATTACGTCAGAGAAATAGATCAAAATATTAAATTTAAAGAACTGCCGGCTCAGGTTGTTACCGGTCGCGAAAGGGCTTTTCTAAAAATAGAGGAAGGCTGCAGCAATTACTGTTCGTACTGTATTGTTCCTTTTGCCCGGGGTCCGCAAAGGAGCCGTTCTTTCAAAGATTCACTCAATCAGGCAAAAAACCTTGTCGAGGCGGGATTTAAAGAAATAGTTCTTACAGGTATACACCTTGGTTCATATGGCAGTGATCTCGGCAGTGAAACAAATCTTAACTCTTTGATAAATTCAATTATAAAAATTCCGGGCCTGTCCAGGTTAAGGCTAAGTTCCCTTGAGCCAATGGATATTACACCTGCTCTAATTGATACGATTGCTTCCCAAAAAGGAATCTGCCACCACCTGCATATTCCGCTTCAAAGCGGCGATGATCAAGTTTTAAAAAACATGCGCCGCAATTATAGTATAAATGAATACAAGCGAGTGATTAAGCAAATCAGGGAGAGAATTCCCGGAATTGCCTTAACTACGGATGTAATGGTAGGTTTTCCCGGCGAGACTGATCAGCAGTTTTACAATACATGTAATTTAATAAAGGAAATTTCTTTTTCAAGACTTCATGTATTTAAATACTCCCGGCGCAGAGGTACACCAGCGGCAGAATTTGATTTTCAAATACATCCCTCGGTAAAGGAGGAAAGAAGCAATATACTACTCGCGCTTAGCCGTAAACTGGCACGGGACTATGCCAGCCTTCACCTGGGAACTATACAGGAAGTGTTGGTTGAAGGTTCATATAATAAAAAATCCGGTTTTGATGAGGGCCTTACTGATAATTACCAGCGTGTATTATTTCCTTCCGTGTTTAATAAGCGGGGAGAGATTGTCAATGTAAAAATAGAAAGCTTGCAAGGGGAGAATTTAAGCGGTACAATAGTTTAGTTGCAAGCAGGATTTATTATATATATGTTGAATAAGAGAGAAAGAAGGATATTAATTCTTATATATTCGCACTGAGTGAAGGAAGGGGGGATTTGTAATAGAAGGTTGCGTTTTCTGTAAAATTATAAATAAAGAAATTCCTGCCGAAATTGTATATGAAGATGATTTTGCAATTGCTTTTAAGGATATAAATCCTGTAGCAAGGATACATTATTTAATTATGCCCAAAAAGCATATTCCAACTGTTCTGGATATACAGGATGAAGAAGAAAAAATCATTGGTCATATACAAACCGTGGCAGCGAAAATAGCAAGATCAGTTTTAGAAGGCAAAGGTTTCCGGATGGTTGTTAATTGTCTTGAAGATGCCGGGCAAAAAGTTTTTCACATCCATTATCATTTTCTTGCCGGCCCTTATTTGAAACGGCATCCTGGTTGATTTGGCAAAGACACATTGGTATTAAATTTTTGAAAGAAAGGTAAGGTATATGTGATATTTACGAGTTATGGCGGGGGGAGGGGAAAGGTATGGCAGAGGTACGAGTTGGCAAAAACGAAACGCTGGATAGTGCCCTCCGTCGTTTTAAAAGGACATGCCAAAAGGCAGGGGTGTTGGCTGAGGCCAGGAGGCATGAACATTACGAGAAGCCCAGTGTACGGCGAAAGAAAAAATCAATTGCTGCGAGAAGGCGCAAATTTCATTAAATAGAAAAACTTATACCTGGTCGAAAAGACCAGGTATATTTATTAGTCTGTTAAACCAAAAAAACTAAAATGCTGACATATTTTTATTAAAATAGAGCATACTCTATAATTATTGACGATAATTTATCTCACCAGTCATTTATTAGCTTCTTCTTAATTTTTGATTACTCCAACAACAGCAATCTAAGTTTGATATGTGATTATTATTAATAGATCTGTTTTGTAACGGGGGAAGTTTTTAAAGAACAGTATCATACTATTGGGAAGAGAAATTTATGGTTTGACATGCTCTTTAAACATAGGATATAATTTTGAAAAAAAAGGAGAGTATAAATCATGACTTTCGAAATTTACAAACCACGCGGCGAGAAAGCTGAAAAAACACCAATAGTATCTTTCTCTAAGAGTTCAATTGTTTTAAATAAAATTGCGAGAGAGAAACTTGGCGCTCAATACGTTGAATTAGCTTATGATCATGATTCAAAAACAGTGCGTATTCGTGCTGTAGAAGAGGACGGTATACAAATTAAAAAAACGAAGGTATTCGGCAAAGGTTTTTTTAAATACTTTGGTATTAATTTAAAGGGAAGGTACGAGTCAATTTTTGATGAAAAGGAAAAAAGCATATTCGTAAAAATTTGAAAACCATATAATCTTAAGGGGATTTAACAAAAATTATCTTTAAAGCATGGTTTTTACCAGTGATTCACAGCGATCTCTTATGTTTAAGTGTTATGGAATTTAATATTTATACTTTTCTCCAACGAATATAGGTATTGATGTATAATTAAAGTATAATTAAAGGTGAGATAGTTATTGAGTGTCAAGATTCTCGGTATTGAGACATCCTGTGATGATACTTGCGCCTCTTTAGTCATGGACGGAACAAAGATACTGTCGAATGTTGTTTTTTCACAAGAAAAAATGCATAAAATATTTGGAGGGGTTGTCCCGGAAGTAGCTTCCCGCAAACATCTGGAATTAATTAATGAAGTTATTCGGAAAGCGCTTGACGAAGCGGGCTTTGGCTTTAATTCTCTTGATGCCGTAGGTGTTTCCTATGGACCCGGCCTTGCCGGCGCTTTGCTGGTTGGGGTGGCGGCAGCCAAAGCTTTAGCTTTTGCTCTTGATCTGCCTTTGTTAGCCGTTAATCATATTGAAGGTCATCTATATGCAAATTATCTAGGCAAGGATGATTTATCATTTCCGGTAATTGGCTTGGTGGTAAGCGGCGGCCACACCGATCTTATCTTGATTAAAAGTCACGGCAGTTATAAGTTGATCGGAAGAACGCGGGATGACGCCGCGGGGGAAGTGTTTGACAAGGTAGCCCGTACGATTGGCCTGGGTTATCCCGGCGGGCCATTGATTGATCGCCTTTCCTCCGGTGGAAACGAAGATGTGGTTATTTTTCCCAGAGCCCGGCTGGAAGAAGGAACGCTTGATTTTAGCTTTAGTGGACTTAAAACAGCGGTAGCCAATTTTTACCTGAAAGCAGAAAAACGTGGTGAAAAGATTAACCTTTCTGATTTAACCGCTTCATTTCAAAAAGCTGTAGTTGATGTGCTGGTTGAAAAAACTGTTCAAGGCGCACAGATATACGGAGCAAAAACCATTCTTTTGGCAGGCGGGGTTGCTTCAAACAGAAGGCTTCGTCTGTTTTTAAAACAAAAGGCCATTGAAAAGGGATTGGCAGTTTCTTATCCAAGCACGGTTTTGTGTACAGATAACGCTGCAATGGTCGGCTGCTGCGCCTATTATAAGTACCTGCGCTCAGATTTTGCCCCTTACAGTTTAAATGCGATTCCTGATTTAAAACTGGGGGAAAACACATATTAAAGGAAAGGCCTTATTTTGATAAAGGGCAAGGATCCCATCACAGGACGTGTTCGTACTTTTATAAGTCTTGGTTCAAATTTGGGCGATAAAAAGGCAAACCTCGAAAGAGCTGTTGAGTTGCTGCGCAAAGAGGAAGGGCTGAATATCAAAGGGGTTTCCTCTTATTACAGGACTGCGCCTGTGGGCCCTGTTCAGCAGGATTGGTTTATCAATAATGTTCTCGAAGCAATGGTTAAGTTGACGCCAAGGGAGCTATTGAATGTCATTTTGGATATTGAAAGAAAAATGGGCAGAGTACGCGATATCAAGTGGGGTCCAAGGTTAATCGATCTTGACTTGCTGCTTTATGGCGATATTTTAATAAATGAGCATGATCTGATTATCCCGCACCCGCGCATGCGCGAAAGAGCTTTTGTGATCATACCGCTGGCTGAACTGGATCCGGATTTATATATACCCGGTCTTAAAAATGTCTCCGTTCTTGCTGCCGAGCTTGCTTTTCAGGATGTGCAAAAAATATCATAAGATCGACAAGATATACTTGCCTTTGGGTTAATGATCAGTTACAATAACTTTGGGGTAAACTAAGGGGTGGTATTCCGGTTGGAAACCATACCTGTTTGAAGCGGCCCGTAAAATAAAAGACAACCAAATCCGCTTGGAGCCTGGATGGACCGAGACGGGGTGGTGAAAAACCTTGCGACAGTCTGTCCGGAAGGTTTTTTGATTTTAGGCCGCAGAATAAAGTGAAGATTATATGAAAAAAAATGAAAGCATAAATGAACAGTCCGGGGGAAAACCTTCGCTTGTTATAGTAGGCGCCGGTAAAGTAGGCAGCGCATTATCCATTCTTTTGCATAGAAAAGGCTATCCTGTTGCCGGTGTAGCAAGCAAAAGCATATCTTCAGCCCGTCGAGTTGCCGATGAAATCGGCTGCCCTGCCACAGACAGGCCGGAAGAAGTTACTTTGCTTGGCGAGGTTATTTTTATTACCACACCGGACCGGGAGATCGCCAGGGTTGCGGAAACAATCGCATCAAGGAAGGGGTTTTATCCCGGACAGATTGTTGCTCATGCCAGCGGGGCCCATACAGCCTTTGAATTACACGGCGTTCCGGAAACAGGTTCAAGGATTATTTCAATTCATCCCCTGCAGTCATTTGCTGATATTCAGGGGGCAATCGAGAATCTTCCCGGTTCATACTTTGCCCTGGAGGGAGATGAATCGGCAATGAGTGTGGCGAGGCAGATAGTAGACGACCTGGACGGAAAATATTTTACTATTCGTGCTGAAGATAAAACTTTATATCATGCCGCGGCATGTATAGCTTCCAATTACCTTGTTTCGTTGATGTACTATGCGACTGGCCTGTACCGCAATTTCGGCCTGTCACGCGAAGAAGCGTTTGAGGCTTTATTGCCGCTTGTACAGGGCACAATAAACAACGTCAGGAGAATTGGTCCCGTTCAAGCCCTCACCGGCCCGATATCCAGAGGGGACGGAACAACTATTTCGGACCACATACCTGTGCTTAAACAGGTAGGCAGGGAAGAAAGCGATCTTTATAACGCGCTGGGTTTGTACACAGTTTCAATTGCCCTTGAAAAAGGGAGTATAAATAGTGATCAGGCTGTGCAGCTTAAAAAAATATTTTCGTAAATGGTTTTATAAGGAGGCAGGAGTCTCGTGTCTAACGGACGTGTAACGACAACTTTTTTCCGGGAAGCTAAAAAAGACGGTCGCATGATTACCATGTTGACGGCCTATGATTACCTGATGGCTTCACTGGTTGAAAAAGCCGGTATTGACGCGATTCTGGTGGGCGACTCCTTGGGTAATGTTGTGCTGGGTTATAGTTCAACCATCCCGGTCACAATGGACGATATGATTCACCACATCAAGGCGGTTACACGCGGCGTGTCAAGAGCGATGGTTGTTGGGGACATGCCTTTCATGTCCTACCACCTGTCAATGGAAGAAAGCCTGAAAAACGCCGGACGCATTTTACAGGAAGGCGGAGCGCAGGCAGTTAAGCTGGAAGGCGGGCGGGAGGTAACCGATGTTGTTCGCAAGATAGTGGCCGCGGGCATTCCGGTAATGGGACATATAGGTTTGACCCCTCAATCTGTTAACCAAATCGGGGGTTACAAGGTACAGGGGAAGGAAGAAGCTGCAGCCAAAAAACTGATTGCTGACGCCAAGGCGCTTGAAGAAGCGGGTGTTTTTGCCATCGTTTTGGAACTGGTCCCTTTACAGCTGGCCAGGATGATTACCGAACAGATTAATGTTCCTACAATCGGTATTGGAGCAGGCCCTTACTGCAGCGGTCAAATACTCGTCACACACGACCTTTTAGGGATGTATGGCGGCAATAAACCAAAATTCGTTAAATACTACGCAAACTTGAACCAGGACATAATCAAGGCTTTGCAGTCTTATTGTGAAGAAGTCCGGCACGGCTCTTTCCCGGCGCCCGAACACTGCTTTAATATGCCGGAGGACGTACTTTCCAAATTATAAGCAAAGGAAAAGAGTATGTTAATTCATCAGACAGTTGAAGAGATCAGGCAAACAGTGAAGAAAGCCCGCAGTCAGGGGCTGACGATAGGTTTTGTCCCGACTATGGGCTATTTCCACGAGGGACATCTTGTATTAATGCGTGAAGCTAAAAGGTTATGTGATTTTGTGATAGTGAGTATTTTTGTTAATCCAATGCAATTTGGCCCCCAGGAGGATTTTGCCCGGTACCCGCGGGATCTGGAGCGGGATTTGGACCTTGCCGGAAAAGCTCAGGTTGACGCAGTATTTTCTCCAACAACTGAAGAAATGTATCCTGCTGGTTTCTCTACGGCAGTTGAAGTTGAGGGGATAACGGAAAGCCTGTGCGGCCATTCCCGCCCGGGTCATTTTAAGGGTGTAGCCACAGTGGTTACCATGCTTTTTAATATTGTTTCCCCGGATAAAGCTTTTTTTGGACAAAAAGATGCCCAGCAGGCTCTTGTGATTAAGAGAATGGTGAGGGATCTGCAAATGCCCTTGGAAATTGTGGTTGTTCCAACGGTTCGTGAAGATGATGGGCTTGCCATGAGTTCGAGAAACATTTTTCTCAATCCCGCAGAAAGAAAAGCCTCTTTATGCTTGAAGAAAAGCATGGAGACAGCAGGACAAATGGTTGCAGGCGGGGAATTTGAAGTATCGAAAATTTTAAGTGCGGTTCGGGAAATTATAACTAACGAACCGTTGGCTTTGATAGATTATGTGGAAATCCTTTCTCTTCCGGACCTAAAACCGGTTGCCAATCTTTCAGGCCCGGTTTTACTGGCGATGGCAGTACGTTTTGGCAAAACCAGGTTGATTGATAATACAGTTTTATGTCCAGGGGGTGTAAGCTATGTTTTTAACGATGTTAAAATCTAAGATCCATCGGGCTACAGTAACACAGGCCAATTTGAATTACAGGGGCAGCATTACTATTGACCAGGACCTGCTGGAGGCTGCCCAAATTTTGCCCCATGAAAAAGTTCAGGTGGTAAATAATAATAACGGAGCGCGTTTTGAGACTTATGTTATTCGAGGAAAGCGGGGATCGGGTATAATTTGTTTGAATGGCGCCGCCGCCCGTTTGGCTCAACCGGGAGATAATGTAATTGTGATTTCTTACGCTATGATGACACGGGAAGAGGCGCTGGTTCACCAGCCAATTATAGTTTTGGCTGGTGAGTCAAATAAGATTGAAGAGATTGTGCTGGGTGAAGTAAACTAATAACTGGCGATTTTTTTAATCTTGAAAGGGGGATATCTTACATATATATCCCTAATAAATTTGCTGTATAGCAGAACTAAGGTGACAATATTTGGCCCAGGAAAAAACAGAGTTGTTAAAGGAGATTGAAAAACTTAGAAAGAAGCGGCGGGCAGTAATCTTAAGCCATTACTATCAACGTCCTGAAATTCAGGATATAGCTGATTTTGTTGGAGATTCTCTGGAACTTTCACGCCGGGCGGCAAAAACCGATGCGGAAGTAATTGTCTTTTGCGGAGTGCATTTTATGGCCGAAAGCGCTTCTATCCTATCCCCGGATAAGATTGTTCTTCTTCCCGAAGAGGAGGCGGGGTGCCCGATGGCGGATATGATTACTTCAGTAGATCTTGAACGGTGGAAAGGAAAATTCCCGCATGCAACCGTAGTTTGCTACGTCAATACTTCAGCAGAGGTTAAAGCCATGTGTGATATAGCATGCACCAGCGCCAACGCTGTTCAGGTCGTCAATTCGATACCGCCTGATCAGGATATCCTCTTTGTACCGGATAAAAACCTCGGGCAATATATTGCTTCCCGGACGAGGCGTAAATTAATAATGTGGGATGGTTTTTGCAACACTCATGATAAGCTCACCAGAGAGGACGTTTTGGCCGCAAAGTCGGAACACCCTGAAGCTCTTCTCGTTGTGCACCCTGAGTGCAGGCCGGAGGTAATCAGCCTGGCTGATAAAGTTGCCAGCACATCCGGAATGCTGCGCTTTATACGCGAAAGCACCGCCAGGCAGTTTATTATCGGTACAGAAATAGGTCTTCTGCACCAGTGCAGCAAACAATGCCCGGATAAAGAGTGCTTTCCGGCCTCGAAAAAGATGGTTTGCCCGAATATGAAGTTAACTACGCTGGAAAAAGTTCGAAATTCACTGGTCAACCTTGAACCGAGAATTGAAGTTGAACCTGAAATTAGGAAGCTAGCCCTTAAATCCCTGGAGAGAATGCTGGCAATCGTTTAGGAGGTACCTCTTTTTTGTGGACAGGAATTATCTGATTAACTTTGATACCCGGCAATTACCGCAGGAGGAATGGGAATACGTAATTATCGGCAGTGGTATTGCCGGGCTTTATAGCGCATATATTGCGAGCAGGTACGGTGGTAAGGCCGTTGTTCTTACCAAACGCACAGTTCTTGACAGCAACACAAGCAAGGCGCAGGGCGGTATTGCGGTGGCCATTGGTACAGCAGATTCCCCCGATTTTCATCTGGAAGATACTTTAGTTGCCGGCGCAGGTTTATGCAATTATGAAGCAGTAAAGATTTTGGTCAATGAAGGGCCGCAGAGGGTTGCGGAACTGATCAATATAGGCGCACGTTTTGATCAGGACAATGGCAGACTGCTTTTAGGTAAGGAAGGCGCGCACAGCCGCAATCGGATTTTGCATGCGGCGGGTGACGCTACCGGTGCAGAAATACAAAGAGCCCTTACCAAGCAAGCCTTGAATAATCCGTCAATCGAAGTCCGGGAAAGCCATTTTGTAGTCGATTTGCTGATTAGGGAAAATAATTGTTACGGTGTCTTGGCCTATGATACCCAATCAGAGCAGTTAAAAGTGTTCTGGAGCAAAGCGGTTATTTTGGCCAGCGGCGGTGTTGGGCAGTTATATAAGCATAATACCAACCCGGAGGTTGCTACAGGCGACGGTATTGCTATTGCTTACAGGGCTGGGGTGGAGGTAATGGATATGGAATTTACCCAATTTCATCCCACCGCATTAAACCTGCCTGAAGCGCCACGTTTTTTAATTTCTGAGGCAGCGCGGGGCGAAGGCGCATATCTTCTAAACTGTCATGGAGACCGTTTTATGACGCGTTACCACCAAATGGCTGAGCTGGCCCCGCGGGATATAGTCGTATGGGCAATTCTACAGGAAATGAAAGAAACTGAGTCAAGTGAGGTTTACCTCGATTTATCACGGCTGGGGGATGAAAAAATAGACCGCCGTTTTCCAAATATAAGCAGCACCTGCAGTTTTTACGGGTTGGATGTTAAGAAGGAACCCATACCAGTTACACCTGCCGCACATTACATGATGGGCGGGGTAAAAACTAATTTATATGGAGAAACAAACATTAGCGGTTTATATGCCTGCGGCGAGGTAGCCTGTCAGGGTGTTCATGGCGCCAACCGCCTGGCAAGCAATTCACTTCTGGAAGGAATTGTTTTCGGGCAACGGATTATAGAACGTAGGCTGAGCATTTCTGATCCTTATAGGTCTATCCCCCTTGCCCAAAGATTTTTTTATAACGAAGCAATAATTAACGAAGCAATAGTTAATCAAAAAAGTAATTATGAGCATTTAAGACACTCTATTCAATCAGTCATGGAAATGTTCGTCGGACCTGTTCGGACCAGCGCCGGGCTTCTCAAAGCGCTCGATATTTTTGAAAATATGGAAAACCTGGGGAAAAACCCGCCGGTAAAATGGGATGAAATGGAGGTCTGTAATATGCTTCAGGTTGCTCAGTTGATAACTGAGGCGGCCCTTATGCGCACGGAAAGCAGAGGGGGGCATTTCAGGCAGGACTTTCCTGATTCCCTGAAGAGATGGCGCAAACACATTATTCTTAAACGTGTTTAATTAAGGTAATATTGTCACATAAGAAGGAGTTTTTTGTAATGTCTTTTGATCTGGTTGCTTTGAGGAAAATAATTGAAAGAGCGTTGGAAGAGGATATCGGTAGCGGAGATATTACAACAGACAGTATAGTTGGGATTGATGAAGAGGTCTGTGCGCTTATTCATGCGGGTGAACTAGGGGTTGTTGCCGGATTACCTGTAGCCGGAGCAGTTTTTAATATGCTTGACCCGGATATTGCTTTTTCCTGCCACTTTTCTGACGGACAGCGGGTGGAGCAGGGGCAGTTACTGGCAAGTGTTCGAGGAAGCGGGCGGTGTATCTTGAAAGGCGAGCGGGTTGCCCTGAATTTCATGCAGCGTCTTTCAGGAATCGCCACACAGACATCAAAGCTGGTAACCCTTGTTGATAAATATAAGTCTAAAATAGTTGATACGCGAAAGACTGCTCCCGGGCTGAGGATTTTAGAAAAATACGCTGTTCGTGCAGGGGGGGGCGTTAACCACCGCTTTGGTTTATATGATGCGGTGTTAATCAAAGATAACCACTTGAAAGTCGCCGGCAGTATCAGCCGCGCTGTAGAGCTTATAAAAGCATCCGCTCCCTTTGCCATGAAAATAGAAGTTGAGGTTGACGATCTCGCCGGGGTTAGTGAAGCCCTTTTGGCAGGGGTGGATATTATTATGCTTGATAATATGTCTGTTTCCGAAATGAGTCAGGCTGTTGAACTTGTAGCCGGGAAAGTTTTGCTGGAAGCTTCCGGAGGCATTACTGAACAAACTGTCGTATCTGTAGCGCAGACGGGTGTCGACCTTATTTCTGTCGGTTACCTTACACATTCCGCACGCGCCCTGGACATCGGGCTGGAATTGATTTGAACCATTCAAAAACTTTTCACAGAAAAAATCAGGAAGGTATTTAATAGTAATAATGGCTGATCCGGCAGGGCAAGAAAACAGGTGGTCTGTACTGGCTGCTGTCCTGGCGGGTACTGTGATGGGGCCGCTGGATGCCAGCATAGTTTATATTGCGCTTCCCGTGATAGGGGAAGTTTTTCATGCGCTTCCTTCATCTGTCGGATGGGTTTCAATGTCGTACTTGCTTGTAATGGGGAGTTTTCTACTTTCCTTTGGCAGACTGGGGGACATTTTCGGATTTAAGCGAATCTATCTGGCCGGATTGCTAATTTTTGTTGTTGCCTCAGCTTTATGCGGCCTGGCTCCCAATTTGATAACCTTGGTTATTCTGCGTGCTTTTCAGGCCGTAGGCGCCGGTTTAAGCATGTCTTTGGTGCCGTCAATAATCACCGCTGTTTTTCCCCAAAAAGAACGCGGCCGCGCATTGGGAATAAACGCAATGGTAGTCGCGCTCGGACTGGCCGCCGGGCCTGTATTGGGTGGCTTATTAGTTGATTCAATTGGTTGGCGGACAATATTTTTCGTAAATGTTCCCGTGGGAATTATTGCCTGTCTTTGGAGTTATAACTTAATCCCTGAAAACGGTGAAAAAGCAAAAGCGCACTTTGACTGGAAGGGATCTGTTCTGGCTTTTGGCGCTCTTTCATCCCTGTTGTTTTTTGCCAGTGAGGGAGAGTCTTACCATTGGTCGGCACTAATTTTTATTATAGGCGCGGCGGCTGTTGTACTTTTGTTGCTATTCATCCGGCTTGAGTCAAGCATACCCGAGCCGATGCTTGATTTGATTTTATTCAAAAGCAGGGTTTTTTCCGCAGGGAACGGAGCAGCCCTGCTTAATTTTATGACACAGTATATTATTGTCTTTCTATGCCCTTTTTTTTTGCAAAAAGTTTTGGGTTATTCTGCTTCCCGTTCAGGACTTACCATGGTAGCTTTTCCATTAACAGTTCTGGTTGTTGCTCCTATCTCAGGGGCTCTTTCAGATAGATTCGGACAGCGCTGGCTCTTTTTTCTTGGTTCTCTGTTATGCACTTTATCCGCAGGATCGATGTTTACACTCAGTCAGTATTCCACACCTGCCGACGTATCCCTGAGGCTGGCTATCTTTGGTTTTGGAACAGGCTTATTCCAGTCGCCAAATACAAGCGCCGTGATGGGTTCCGTGCCTAAGAACCGGCTTGGTATAGCAGGCGGTGTTTTTTCAACAACCCGTAATATCGGTATGGTCTTCGGGATCGCCCTTGGTGGCGCTGTGTTGAATGCGCGGCAGGCTTTCTATCAGGAAAGCGCTTTTCATCTGGCATTTCTATATGGTATAAAGGACGCTTTTTTTGCGGCGCTGCTTGTTTCGGCTCTGGCCACGGTAATTAGTGTTCTCTGTTCTCCAAAGAGCCGGTAAAAAGCTTCAGCTGAAAGTTAGAACTATCCGTGCAGAGTATATTTTATTCTTTTAAAGGCGGAAATGCCTTCTTGGAGAGGATTTTCCTCCAGGACGAGGAGGTTGGCCGGGTGGCCTTTTAGAATGCCGGGGCTATTTCCGGTAATAGATGACCCGTTGGTCGTAGCCGCCCTGACGATTTGTTCGGTTGACAGCCCTGCTTCACTGTATAGCTCAAGCTCCTTATAATAAAGCTCCCCGTGTTTTATTGAAGGTGACCCGGAATCAGTGCCCACCCCGACGGTTATCCCCATATCAAAAGCTTGTTTGATCATCTCCTGGTGCCGGCGGTAAATTCTTTCGGCTATACCCTGATACTTCGGATCAACACTGGCGACAATTGTCCATATATAAACAGGCATGAGAGTAGGCACCCAGCACCTTTGAAGTTCGGCCATTTTTAACATTGATTCCCGGCTGATATAATAACCATGTTCTATTGAGTCAATACCCGCCTTCAAGGACATATCGACTGCCTGGTCCGAATCAGCATGGGCCATTACCTTTAAGCCCAGGGAGTGCGCTTTGTTAACAATGAACTGTAAATCTTCAAAAGAGAAATGTAAAGGCCCCACCCTGCCGTATTCTTTTATGCTTACCAGGCCTGAAGTAACAACTTTAATCTGATCGACTCCGGCAAGGGCAAGCCTTGCTACATTATCTTCATCAGCGTTCTCATCCAGAAGGGATCCATAACTGTTCCGCCTACGCAGGGCATTTCCTGTAGCGGTTATAGATGGACCGGGTATTTCTTTCTCCTGTGTTATTTTTCTTAACATCAGGTTAATTCCCGCCTGGTCACCGCCGTCCCGGATAGCCAGGATACCGTTTGAAATCAGGCTCTCAAACCTCGAAGCCGCCAAAGGCTGAATGCTTTCAGGTTCGTTCCAGCTGGCCGTTGCCTTTGCGGCATCTACACCGTCAAACGCAAGGTGGACGTGGCAGTCAACCAGACCAGGCATTACAGTAAAAGCTGAACAGTCGAGAAAAGAAGAATTACCAATATCTTCTTCTTTGGTAATCTCACAAATCGTGCGCAAAAGATCTCCAGGTTCTCTTTTTCTGCCGGAAAGGAAAAGAGTTTGTTCAAGAGGGACCGGGCCATATATATCCTTAATAACCTTATTTCGAATGTATAAAAGCATGTTGCTGCCTTTTAATTTTCCGTCCTTGCCAATTAGTGTGCCTGCCAGGAGATAATAATTTTCCTTCGGCAAGATAATATGTTCCATAACTTATCACCCTCTTTTAAAAAATACTAAATTGAACATGTTTTGTCCAACCAGTTTTTTTAAATTATTTACCATGTTTGAGATATGTTATAGCAAATTTATCGGTAAATTTTTTATTTTTTTATGAACCAGGAAGGAAGATGGATATATTATAACGTATTATTATTTAAGAAAAATTTAGCCTCCGGTTTTTTATGTTCCGGGGGTGTTTTTATCATGATTAAAGAAGTGGAATGATATGGAAATAAGGTTGCGTGCAGAGGATTTTGAAGAAAGGTATCTTTCGCCTTATGCGTCACGAAGCCGTTCAAGCCGGGGGCGTCTTCAAATTGAGCAGCCTTGCAGGGTGCGTACCGATTTTCAGCGGGATCGAGATCGTATAATCCATTCGAAAAGTTTTCGAAGGTTAAAAGGGAAAACACAGGTTTTCATAATTCCTGAAGGAGATCATTACCGTACAAGGCTGACACATACTTTGGAAGTATCACAGATTGCGCGTACGGTTGCCAAAGCATTACTGCTTAATGAAGATCTTACTGAAGCAATTTCACTCGGGCATGATCTCGGACACACGCCCTTTGGCCACATTGGTGAGGAGGCTCTTAACGAAGTGTTCCGGGAAGGTTTTAAACATAACGAACAAAGTCTGAGGGTAGTTGACAGTTTGGAAGGTGGAACAGGCCTTAACCTTACCTGGGAGGTTAGGGATGGAATTTTAAATCATACTGGCAGCACACTGCCCGTAACCCTGGAGGGTCAGGTCGTCAGAATTTGTGACCGAATAGCCTATATAAACCATGATATCGACGACGCGATCAGGGGAGGTATTCTCTCAGTTTCAGATTTACCGGTGAATTGTCTTCAAAAATTGGGATATACACATCGCGAGCGCATTAATTGCCTTGTAGCTGACCTGATTGGATCAAGCTGGCAAAAATCCGCGATTGCTTTAAGCAGTGAGATCCAACAGAGCATGGATGAACTGAGAGCTTTTCTTTTTGACAGGGTCTATATCGGGTCAGAGGCAAAAAAAGAAGAGAAAAAGGCTATTCATGTGGTTCAATACCTCTTTAAATATTTGACAGACTATCCCCACTATTTGCCTGACGAACACAGGCAAAAAGCAAAAGAGCTTGGCGCCGAAAGGGCAGTTTGTGATTATATAGCCGGTATGACTGACAGGTATGCAGTTTTGCAGTTTACAAGGTTATTTATCCCCAGTGCTTTTTCTGTATAATTCTTAAAGCGGAAGAACAGACAAAAAATTGTAGAATAGGGAAGGAAATAATATAAAAATAGCGAATAATTTAAGTAAGATAACTAAATGCTGTAGCGCCGGCGTCTTGAAAATTTTATGAAAAACGTCTCCAAAGGTGATCTGTATAATGGAGAATTACTTAAAAGATGACACGGTCGAAACCATCCGCCAACATATTGAAATTACTGAATTAATCGGTGAATATATACGTCTTGAGAAAAAAGGCAAAAATTATGTTGGTTTCTGTCCTTTTCACCAGGAGAAAACACCATCCTTCACGGTCAGCAGCGAAAAACAGATCTTTCATTGTTTCGGTTGCGGTGTGGGAGGTGATATTTTTAAGTTTATCATGCTCTCTGAAGGGCTAACTTTTCCTGAAGCTGTAAGACAACTGGCTGCAAAAGCAGGAGTGCTTCTGCCTGTTGCTGATCCGGGCAGGATTAAAAAAACAAGAAGTCAGGAACGTTTCTGGGAAATAAATAAAATGGCCAAGGACTTCTACAGGAATATCCTGATCAGCCGGCAGGAAGGCAAACAAGCCAGGGAATATTTAAAAAACAGAGGTCTGGAAGAAAGGGTTCAGGAGCTTTTTCAGCTGGGTTATGCGACGGAGAATTGGACAGATCTGGTGGATAATCTGCAAAACAAAGGGTGTCTTCCCGGGGAACTGATTGAACTTGGTCTGGCTGTTCAGGGGGATAGGGGCATACATAACCGGTTTTACGGGCGGGTAATGTTTCCTATTTTTAATATACAAGGACAGGTTATTGGCTTTGGCGGAAGGACAATAGGTCAAAGCTTGCCAAAATATCTAAACTCACCTCAGACTCCGGTTTTTAGCAAGGGGCAAGTTCTATATGGATTAAACCTTGCCAGACCGGTTTTGCAAAACGGACCTGCAATTGTTATGGAAGGTTATATGGATGTAATAATAGCTCACCAGTACGGTTTTACAGGGGCGGTTGCTTCCTTGGGAACAAGCCTGACTGATGGGCAATGCAGGACATTGCTCCGTTATACCAAAGAAATTCTTATTGCCTATGACGCTGATACTGCAGGTGTAAATGCAACTCTGCGTGGTTTGGATCTTCTTCAGGAATTGGGTGGCCGTGTCCGGGTGATAAGTATCCCGCAGGGGAAAGATCCCGATGATTATATCAGGCTGAACGGCAGACAAGGTTGGGAGGATCTTCTTAATAAAACTGAAACGTTGCTGGAATATAAACTTCGGCAGGCAAGTCTTTCTTATCAAGATACAAGGCAGATTCTGGATAATGTCATTCGCAATATAGCGGTAATGGATAATATGGCAGATCAGGAAGAGGGCATCAGGACTGTAGCTTCTTATCTTAATCTGAGCTGGGAAGCTGTTAAAAGCGAACTGGGAAGATATCAGACAAACCAACGAAAAAAATGGCCAATTTCGGATAAAATTGCTAAAAAAACGCATAATATACTACAAAGGCAGTTAAATGTCCAGGAAAATGCCGAGCAACAAATATTGAGCATAATTTTACAAGAACCCGAATACCTACCTGTTGTAAAAAAAGAGCTAGGGGAGCAATTTTTGAAGGATCCAACATTAAATAAAATATTTTTCCTGATTAATCAAAACCAGGAATTTAATCCGGCAAATTTAATGAGCAGGCTTAATGATCAGGAGTGTACCGTATTAAGCGGCCTGTTAATAGATAGCCCCTTAAGGACAAAGGGCAAGGATATTTTGATTGATCTTATAACTTCTTTAAAAGCTAATCAAAGAAGGTTGAAAAGAGTCCACCTTTTGCAGGAGCTTGCCAGAGCAGAAAAAGCACAGGATAATCAGCGGACGGCGGCTATATTGCAGGAACTTCAGGAACTCTTAGAGTTTGATAGGGGAATTTCGACCCGCTCAAGAGAGGGAGAAAGAGCAGTATGAGGAACGAAATTAAAATAGACAGCATCAAGGAACTGATTGAGGAAGGTAGAAAGAGAGGAGTCCTTACCTACACTGAGATCATGGATGGTTTACAGGGAACCGATCTTACACCCGAGCAAATTGATGATGTATATGAAAAACTGGCCGGCATGGGTATTGAGGTAATACCTGAGACGCCGGACCTTGAATCTGTAAGCAACCCTGCTTCTTTGGATAATTCGCCTGAAGAAGTCGAGGTTGATCTGAGTGTTCCTGAGGGTGTAAGCATAGATGATCCTGTGCGTATGTACCTCAAAGAGATAGGAAGGGTTCCTTTACTGACCCCGGAGGAAGAAGTCGAACTGGCAAAGCGCATGGAAAATGGTGATGAAGAATCTAAAAGGCGTCTTGCTGAGGCAAACCTGCGCCTGGTTGTGAGCATAGCGAAGCGTTATGTGGGACGAGGAATGCTTTTCCTTGACCTGATCCAGGAAGGGAATATGGGTTTAATAAAAGCCGTAGAAAAGTTCGACTACAGGAAGGGTTATAAATTCAGCACATATGCCACATGGTGGATTCGCCAGGCGATTACCAGAGCTATAGCTGATCAGGCCAGAACTATACGTATCCCGGTGCATATGGTTGAAACCATAAATAAGCTGGTCAGGGTATCCCGTCAGCTTCTGCAGGAATTGGGCAGGGAGCCAACGCCGGAAGAGATTGCCATGGAAATGAATATATCGGAAGAGAAAGTAAGGGATATCTTAAAAATAGCCCAGGAACCTGTTTCTTTGGAAACCCCAATAGGAGAGGAAGAAGATTCACATCTTGGCGATTTCATAGAAGATCAGGAAGCGAGTGCGCCTGCTGAAGAAGCGTCCTTTACTATGTTAAGGGAACAGTTGGATGAAGTATTAACAACTTTAACAGACAGGGAACAAAAGGTGTTACGCTTACGGTTTGGACTGGATGATGGCCGGGCGCGCACGCTAGAAGAGGTTGGGCAAAGATTTGGCGTAACCAGGGAAAGAATCCGCCAGATAGAGGCCAAGACCTTGCGGAAGCTTCGCCATCCCAGCCGGAGTAAGAAGTTGAAGGACTATCTCGATTAAATTTTAAAGTTTCAGTATTATTTTTAACGTCTCGCTTCCGGCTGGAAAGATATTTTCCTCACGCAGGCCTAATATATGCGACGACGAAGGTGTGAGTTATCATTGCAGCCAGCAAGCGCAGCGGTTCTTGTCGGTGGAAAAAGCAAACGAATGGGTAAAAATAAGGCCTTGATCAATATAGGCAGAGACAGTCTTGTCGAAATTACGATAAATAAACTCAGGCCTTTTTTTCAGGAAATAATTCTTATAACTAACAAGGTAGAATCATACGCTCACCTTAAATTTTCCATGGCTTCCGATATATATAAAAATTGCGGTCCTCTTGGAGGAATTCATGCGGCGCTGAAAGCGGCTTCCTATGAGTTTGTTTTTGTTGTCGCCTGTGACATGCCTTTTATTGAACCAAAATTCGTGGAACATATTCTTAAAAGCGGTGATCAGGATTCCGACATTGTTATACCAAGGGTTAATGACTATTATGAACCGCTGCATGCTCTTTACAGCAAGAAATGTTTGCCTGCTATCGAAGCCTGCCTAAACAGAGGCGAGCTAAAGGCCGCCTCTATTTTGCCTTATGTAAGGGTAAAATTTATTGAGCAAGGGGAAATCAGTCGATTTGCCGATCCCTTGGAGGTTTTCTTTAACGTAAATACACCCGTAGACTTGAGTAAAGCCAAAAAAATATTAGGAGTATAGATTAATTTGTCTATATTCGAGTTGTTATATCCCAAACTTTATGTTCCTTCATTGTTTGATATTAATGTTAATGACCTTTATAAAGCAGGTATTCGGGGTATTCTCTTCGACCTTGACAATACGATCATACCGCGAAATGCTGACGTCTTTTCAACCGAAGTGAGCAGTTGGCTGAAAGAAATCCGCAACAGCAATTTTAAGGCATGCATCATTTCAAATAATAATGCTAAGCGTGTTTTTAAACTTGCCGGGGAATTAGATTTGCCCGCGATCTGTTATGCGGTAAAACCGCGCCGCAAACCTTTCCGACAGGCGCTCAAGCTGCTGGGAACTTATCCGGAACAGACGGCAGTTGTAGGGGATCAGGTCTTTACGGATATTCTTGGCGGCAACAGGCTGGGTATGTTTACTATACTTGTGGCGCCTATGAATGGAAAAGAGTTTTGGGCTACACGGCTGATCAGCCGGCAGTTGGAGAAACTTGTACTTAATTTATTTAAGAAACAGCCTATATACACTGAATACCAGCACAAATAGCGGAACTCTTAGAAAAGGGGTTTTTATTTATTGTTAATAAGCGGCGCAACCCGTGTTTGCGGACTTTTTGGATGCCCTGTCGAACACTCATTCTCGCCAATCATGCAAAATGCAGCTTTTTCTTTTTTGGGGCTTGATTATATTTATGTTCCTTATTGTGTTGCGCCTGCAGAACTGGAGAGCGCAGTGAAAGCGGTTATATCGCTTGGAATGGCTGGTGTAAACATTACCATACCCCATAAAGAAAAAGTATGCTGCTACCTTGATCAGATAACACCCGGAGCTAAAATAGCAGGCGCCGTAAACACCATCGTCAATAATAAAGGAAAGCTGTATGGCTATAATACAGACGGAGCCGGTTTTTTGCGTTCCTTGAAAGAAGAAGCAAATTTTTTCCCTGCGGGGAAAGCCGTGCTTATCGTTGGCGCCGGGGGCGCTGCCCGGTCCATTGCTGTTGAGCTTGCCATATCAGGCGCCCGTTCGGTGACCATAGTCAACCGAAAACATGAAAGAGCACTGGCTCTTGCGCAGTTATTAACTGAGCAGACTCCAATAAAAAAGGCTGATACTGCACTCTGGGCCGGGGCGGAATTTAAAGAATCCATTAAGAAGGCTGATTTGATTGTTCAGGCAACGCCGCTGGGTATGTATCCAAAAGAAGATGTTTGTTTAGATTTTCCTTTTGAATATCTTCAACCGGGTCAAGTTATCTGTGATTTGGTTTATAACCCCCCTGTAACCAAATTTTTAAAAAATGCCTGTTTGGCCGAAGGGGTTAAAGTAATTAACGGAATAGGAATGCTTCTGTACCAGGGGGTGCTTGCTTTTGAGTATTGGACAGGTGTACAGGCTCCTGTAGAAATAATGCGCAAATCACTGGAGGAGTTCCTTGACGCGCAAGTCTACTGAGCAATAACGTACGTCATATTCGTTATGCTTTGTTTATATAATGAGAGGAGTTGTATGTGTGCTTCGTTATTTAACCTCCGGTGAATCCCATGGCCCAGCGCTTACCGCGATAATTGAAGGTTTGCCGGCGGGGCTAACGCTGTGCAGGGACTATATTAATAAAAGGCTTGCCAGACGTCAGGGGGGTTATGGACGCGGAGGCCGGATGGCAATTGAAAATGATCAGGTTGTTTTTTTAAGCGGGGTGCGCGGAGGTATTACAACCGGAAGCCCCATTACCTTGCAGATAGAGAACCGCGACTGGATAAACTGGAAAGAAATCATGGCGTCCGACAAAAGTGCAGACCTTGCCCAAAGAATGGTTACCCGCCCCCGGCCGGGGCATGCTGATCTCGCCGGCGCATTAAAGTATGACCAGCGGGATATAAGGAATGTTCTGGAACGTGCAAGCGCCAGGGAGACCGCAGCCAGAGTTGCGGTGGGTAGTGTGGCGGAAAAACTGCTCGAAGCTCTGGATATTATCGTAATTGGTTATGTTCTGCAAATCGGCCGTATAACCATCAGTGAAACGTCAGGTTATGCGCAAGCCAGCCAAATGGAGCGGACTGATCTCCGGATGTATAAAGAAGCGCTGTCTGGTTCGCAGTTTTACTGTCCCGATCCAAAAGCTGAAGAGGCCATGAAACAGGAGATTGATTATGCCAGGGCAACAGGGGATTCCCTTGGCGGTGTTTTTGAAGTGTGTGTGTTCGGCTTGCCCCCTGGTCTGGGCAGTTTCGTACAATGGGACAGGAGGCTGGACGGAAACCTGGCCAGGTCGCTGATGAGTATACCTTCAATAAAGGGAGTGGAAATCGGACTCGGTTTTGCTGCTTCCTGTTTACCCGGTTCTTTAGCGCACGATGAAATCTATCACAGAAAGGGAAAGGGATTTTATCGTCAGACAAACCGTGCGGGTGGACTGGAGGGGGGCGTGACCAACGGGGAACCTTTAATTGTAAGAGCGGCCGTAAAACCAATTCCAACACTGTATAAACCGTTGCACAGCGTGGACTTGCTGACCCATGAATCCCAACTGGCTTCTGTGGAAAGGGCTGATACCTGTTCTGTGCCCGCAGCCAGCGTAATCGGGGAAGCTGCCGTAGCATGGGAACTGTCGGTTGCCTTAACGGACAAATTTGGCGGTGATACAGTTGACGAGATGAAAAAAAATTATGATGCATATATGTTGAGGGTAAAGGAAAGAAGCATTTGAAACAGGCGGTTGTTTAATGGAGAATATCATTTTAATCGGGTTTATGGGAACAGGCAAAACCATTATCGGCAGAAAGCTCGCCGACCGCCTCAACTGGGATTTTATTGATACCGACAGTGAGGTAGAGCGTGTTACCGGCAAAACAATTCCGCAGATTTTTAAACAATTCGGAGAGTCAAGGTTCCGTTCAGAAGAGAAACTGGTTGTAAGAAAACTTGGCAAAAGAAAGCATTTGGTAGTGGCAACCGGGGGGGGAACAGTCCTTGATAGTGAAAATGTCGCCTGTTTAAGGGAAAATGGCATTCTCATCTGCCTGACCGCTAATCTGGAGACAATCCTGAAGCGGGTTAAAGCAGGCCAGAGCCGGCCTCTTCTTAGCGGTAAAGAAGATTTAAAACAGAAAATCGAGGAGCTTTTATCAGTACGCTCACAGGCATATAGTGCAGCAGACATAAATATAGATACAAGTTTCGACAAGCCTGATCAAGTGGTGGAAAAAATAATTCAAAACTTACAGGAGCGTAAAAAGATGCAGGCGCCAGTAGATATTTACCTCGATCTCGACAAGCGTAGTTATCATATCTATATCGGTCAGGGATTGATAAGCTCAGTTGATTGTTATCTTAAAGAACTTAATTTGGGTAAAAGAGTGCTCCTGGTAAGCAATCCCAAGGTATTCGGCCTTTTTGGCGAGCTAGTGGAAAAAAAGCTTTCCGCTGCTGGTTACAGGGTTATACCCGCGCTGGCGCCGGATAGCGAAGAAGCAAAAAGTTTGGATGTCGCCGGGAAATTGTATGATCTGGCATATCTTAATGAGCTTGACCGTCAAAGCGTAGTAATCGCCCTGGGAGGGGGAGTTGTAGGTGACCTCGCTGGTTTTGTTGCTGCAACTTATATGAGGGGAGTTGCTTTCGTACAGCTGCCGACTACTCTTTTAGCCCAGGTGGATAGCAGCGTAGGAGGCAAGGTGGCAGTGAACCATCCGCGCGGAAAAAATATCATCGGAGCCTTTTACCAGCCCAAACTTGTTCTATCCGATATAAATCTAATTTCCACTCTTGATGACAGGGAACTCAGGACCGGTCTTGCTGAAGTAATTAAATGCGCTGTTATTGCTGATCGAGAGTTTTTTTCATGGCTTGTTGATCATATAGGTGACTTGCTTGACAGGCGGCCTGAGGCACTAACAAGGGCAATCTCAACCTCCTGCAGGATAAAGGCAGAAGTTGTTCAGGAAGACGAAACAGAAAGCGGGCGCCGGGCTATTCTAAACTTTGGCCATACAGTAGGACATACCATAGAAGCATTATCGGGATATAATCTGTACCGTCACGGAGAAGCGGTAGCGATTGGTATGGCGGCCGAATCCCGCCTGGCAAACGAACTAGGTATTTTAACAAAGAAAGATGAAGAACGTATCCTTGGATTGATTAAAAAAACAGGCCTGCCTTGGGAACTGCCCGGGCAACTTCCAATTGATCAGTTTATGGTTTCTATTTTAAAGGATAAAAAAGTAATCGACAGAGAATATACATTTGCTTTGCCAGTGAGAATTGGGAGGGCTGAAGTTATAAAGGGTATTCCAGAGGAAGTCCTGCGGAGCATATTTTGCAAATAAGCTTTCTTATCCTGCTTTTACCGCAAATTGTTTATCTTTTATTTTCATATAATATATTAATGCGGTAATTGGAGGGCAATGAAGTGGAACGGTTTATGATTGTTGATACAAGGCAGAATATTGACAAGCTTAAAGCTGAGCTGGACAGTACCTTTAAACATGCTTCAGCCGGGAACGTTGTATTAAGTATATCCGAGGATCCGGAAGAAAAGCTGGCTTATTTATTATGCGGCCATCCGAAGGACGCTTCAACTCAATTTAAAAGATTTATTGCCGAGGCTATTGCAGGTCTGATCATTAACAGCATAGAAAGTATGCTTGCCTATAATATTTTTGAACAGAATTATTGTTTTTCTGTTTCCGAAAGGGAGGATATTTTTCAAGAAATCCTCAGGCATACCGGAGAAAGGGAAAAGAGCAGCGGCTGTACATTTTTATACAGAATACACCGCAGGAACGCTATCTTAAATAAATTACTGGATTATATAGCAACAACGGACATGATAATAATTAAGGGATTTATAATGTTTCGGTTAAAGGACTATTTGGTTGAACTTGCAGAGATAGTAGATAAAGCTGTAGACAGTTTTTTACTGGAAAAGGATTATAACGAATTTATTCTTCTTCTAAGGCGCCTTACAAAGACAAATGAATCCAAGGTTGACTTTGTACACGTAGTTTTTTATCCTGAAGGGTTTTTTAAGCTTTTTGACAAACGTAGAAAAGTAATCAAAAGCGGTTTATTGGAAAAAGCAGGTGATGAACAGGATCAAGAGGAACTGAGTTACGATGATCTCTTGATCAACCTGTTGGTTTCACTGGTCCCGAAGAAAATAATATTTCACTCTTGTGGTAATGAGCGGACGGCTGTAGTTAAAAAAATGATCAGGGATATATTTTCCGGGCAACTTAAGGAATGTACCGGATGTTATCTCTGTGTGTCAAGGGGACGGGGTTGTTGACACATATATGGTTGAGTTTTGTTGTATTCTTTGATTGAATATTAATCAGCAACAGTCATTTTTCAAATAATGGCGTACTTCATAAAGGGTTACTGGACAACCCCTTTTATTCTGCTATCGATTGACAGATTTCTTTCCATTTGGTTATATTAAAATCACCATTGCTTTAAAAAATCATTTATAGGAGTTAAAACAAATGTTGAAGATTACGTTGAAGGACGGTCAGGTCCATGAGTATAACGCGGGTATAAAACTTCGTGAAATAGCGGCGGATATTAATCCCCGGCTGGGCAAGGAAGTCCTTGTTGGAGCAATAGATAAAGAATTGCATGACCTGGATTACCAGCCTGATGGCGAGAAAAACATTAATTTCTTTACCTTTGAGGATGATGAAGGGAAGCGCGTCTTTCGTCATAGCAGCGCACATGTTATGGCACAGGCTGTAAAACGGCTTTTCCCCGACACGAAGCTTGCCATTGGCCCGGCAATAGAGGAAGGTTATTATTATGATTTTGATCCCCAAAGACCTTTCACTGCCGAAGACCTGGAAAAAATTCAGGAGGAAATGGAAACAATTATAAAAGAGGACCTGCCTTTTAAGAGGTTTGAGTTAAGCAGGGAAGAGGCGCTTAAATTATTCAGCGACCTAAAAGAGCCGTACAAAGTTGAATTAATCAACGACCTCCCGTTAGATGCGGTAATTTCATGTTATTCCCAGGGAGAATTTACAGACTTGTGCGTCGGCCCTCATCTTCCTTCCACCGGCAGGTTAAAGGCTATAAAACTGCTTAGTGTAGCAGGGGCTTACTGGCGTGGAGACGAAAGAAACAAAATGCTCCAACGTATTTATGGAACATCATTCCCTAAAAAATCCGAGCTTGATGAATACCTGTTTCGAATTGAAGAAGCAAAAAGAAGAGATCACCGCCGTTTAGGCATCGATTTGGATTTGTTCAGTATTCAGGAAGAAGGGCCGGGATTCCCATTTTTCCACCCCAAAGGGATGGTTTTACGAAACGAACTGGAGAAGTTTTGGCGCGAGGAGCATAAAAAAAGAGGGTATCAAGAAATACGGACACCGGTCATCCTGAACCGTTCTCTTTGGGAACAGTCCGGGCACTGGGAACATTATAGGGAAAACATGTATTTTACTAAAATAGATCAGGCTGACTATGCAGTAAAGCCGATGAATTGTCCTGGGGGTATTCTTGTTTACCGCAGCCGTCTGCACAGTTACAGAGATCTGCCGATCAGGCTGGCTGAGTTGGGACTGGTGCACCGTCATGAACTTTCGGGTGTTTTGCACGGTTTAATGCGTGTCCGGTGCTTTACTCAGGATGATGCCCATATTTTTATGTTACCCGGGCAGGTCAAAAATGAAATAATAGGTGTTATTGACTTAGTAGACGACGTTTATAAGATTTTCAATTTTCCCTACCATGTCGAGCTTTCCACTAAGCCTGAGAATTCTATAGGTTCGGACGAGATCTGGGATCTGGCAACTACAGCATTGAGAGAGGCCCTGGAAGAGAAAGGAATAGGATATAAAGTGAACGAGGGTGACGGCGCTTTTTACGGCCCTAAAATTGATTTCCATCTTCAGGATTGCCTTGGCCGTACCTGGCAGTGCGGCACTATACAATTGGATTTTATAATGCCTGAAATGTTTAACCTGGCCTACATAGGGGAGGATGGAGTAAAACACCAGCCGGTCATGCTTCACAGGGTAGTCTTCGGGAGTATAGAGCGGTTTATTGGGATACTTACGGAGCATTTCGCCGGGGCTTTTCCACTTTGGCTGGCGCCTGTGCAGGTAAGGGTCCTTCCTATAGCACAAAGGCATTTTACTCACGCAGGTCAAGTAAAAGATATTCTGGATGAAAAAGGTTTCCGCACCGAGCTTGATGACAGGAATGAGAAAGTTAATTATAAAATACGCGAAGCTCAGTTGCAAAAGGTTCCTTATATGCTGGTAATTGGAGATCGTGAAGCTAATCGCGAACAGGTTTCTGTTCGTAACCGCCAGTTCGGCGATTTGGGAGGAATGGCGCTTGACGAGTTTGTTTTAAAGTTAGAGGAGGAAGTTAATAGTAAGGCTTTAACACCACTTCCTAATTCATAAAGAGCAAACATTTGGAAAGGAGTGAGAGATATTGCGAACAGCCATTTATCCCGGCAGCTTTGATCCCGTAACATGCGGTCATTTGGATATTATCGAACGGGCTATCGCTCTGTTTGACAAGGTAATTGTGGCCGTGTCTAAAAACGCCAGTAAAACTCCCTTTTTTTCAGTTACCGAACGTGTGGACATGTTAAGGGAAGTCCTGCAAAACTATTCAAACGTATTAGTTGATTCTTTTGAAGGTTTAACAGTCAGTTATGCGGTAACAAGGGGAGCGCAGGTCGTTATAAGGGGATTAAGAGCTATTTCGGATTTCGAAAATGAATTTATGATGGCTCTGACGAATAAACAATTACAACCTTCTGTTGAAACGGTTTTCTTGATGACTAGGGCGAGATATTCTTTCATTAGCTCAAACGGGGTGAAGGAAGTTGCCTATTTCGGAGGCTGTATCAGCGGTCTGGTGCCCCCTTTAATAGAGGAGAGATTGGGCAAAAAAATATTGGCCTGCAGGGAAAGAGACAAGTCAGAAGGCTAAGTTAGGCCTTGCGGAGATCCCGGCTGAATGCTTAACACTAACGTTGAGGCAATTATCAAAATACTATCCGGATTATACCCTGACGCAAAGACAGGGCTGGAATATGAAAATAGTTTTCAGCTTTTAATCGCAGTAATTTTATCAGCCCAGTGCACTGATTTGCAGGTAAACAGAATCACAGGGAAATTGTTTAAAAAATACCGCTTGCCTGAAGATTATGCTCGTTTAAGTGTAGATACACTGGCTAATGAAATTAAAAGCTGTGGTTTATTTTACAGTAAAAGCAAGAATATTATCAATACCTGCCGTATACTTGTAGAGAAATACGGTTCCTGTGTACCATCAACACGTGAAGAACTGGAAAAGCTTCCCGGTGTAGGGCCAAAAAGCGCAGGTGTGCTTCTCGGCATTGCTTTTAACCAGCACACTTTACCAGTCGATACACATGTATTTCGTGTTTCACACAGGTTGGGTCTCTCAAAAGCCAAAACGCCTGAAAGAACCGAAAAAGAATTAATTGCTTTACTTCCTCCGCAATACAGAATGGATTTTCACCATCAGCTTCTGTCTCACGGCCGACAGGTTTGTACTGCACGCAAACCCAGGTGTACTGATTGTCAGCTGTTAAAGCATTGTGCCGCAGGCAATTCATCTTTTACCGGAGAAAGCTAATTTATTTCCTGCCTTACTGATATTTTCCAAAAGAAAATCCGGTATTATCGGTTTTATGTTTTCCCTGAAATATTAAAATCCTCCTGGATACAACAGCCCCAAGGCAAGTATTGACATACAATATGGCTTATGGTAAATTAGTTAAGGCTATTGACCGGCTATAACAAATTTTGGAGGGTAAGCATACTAATGCGTGTATTAGTTACATTGGCCTGTGGCGAATGCAAACAAAGAAATTATACTACGACCAAGAATAAAAAGAATGATCCCGGGCGGATTGAAATGAAAAAGTATTGCAGGTTTTGCCACACCCATACTTTACATAAAGAAACGCGCTAAAACCGGTTGCTTAAAATTAAGAAAGATGAGTCTAAAGGATGTGGCTATGTTGGGTAACCAGGTTAAAAAGGGCAGTACTACAAAACAGGACCCGCCCAAGCCCCGATTTTTTAAGAAGCCCGCAACCGGTTCAAAGAACTTGAGCAAAGGTTCAGGCGCCAAGCCCGATCGAAAACAAACTGCGCCAAAAAAAGAGAAAGTAAATTATGTAGAACAACTAAAGACCTATTTTAAAGGGGTATATAGTGAGCTTAAAAAAGTTCATTGGTCTAGCAGGCGTGAGGTAAGTATCTATACGGGGGTTGTTTTGGTAGCGGTTACTATAGTAGGTATATTAATCTGGGTGTTCGATTCTTTCCTCTCCCGGTTATTGCAGTTAATCTTGAAATAATTCTTTGGGAGGTGGGGGCCCTTTATAGGGTTCCTTTTTATGGATAAACAATGGTATGTGATCCATACTTATTCCGGTTATGAAAACAAGGTAAAGGCAAACCTTGAAAAAAGAATCGAATCCATGAATATGGAAGATAAGATTTTCCGTATAATTGTTCCCATGGAAGACGAATTAGAATTCAAGGATGGCAAAAGAAAAATCAACAAGAGAAAGATTTTTCCGGGTTATGTTCTTGTTGAAATGGTTATGGGCGATGATTCATGGTATGTCGTCCGTAACACCCCAGGAGTTACAGGATTTGTCGGCTCGGGTTCAAAACCCATTCCTTTGACTGAAGAAGAAGCCGTGCAAGTTATGCGTCAAATGGGAGTGGAGGAGATCAGGATACGGGTTGATCTTGCGATTGGGCAAAATATCAGGGTTAAATCGGGGCCTTTTGAGGACTTTATTGGTATCGTCGAAGAAGTTCACCCGGATAAATATAAACTGAAAGTTAAGATTTCGATGTTCGGGCGGGAAACCCCCGTAGAATTGGATTTTGCACAGGTGGAGAAAATAAGCTAGGGAATTTATACAAATTGGAGTGCTGTTAAGTACATATGACGGGAGGTGTTTATAAAAATGGCACGTAAAAAGAAGGTAGTCGCAGTAGTGAAACTCCAGGTTCCTGCCGGCAAGGCAACGCCAGCCCCTCCAGTAGGTCCGGCGTTAGGGCAACACGGGGTAAATATTATGGCTTTTGTTAAAGACTATAACGAGAGGACGGCTGCTCAGGTTGGGCTGATTGTACCGGTAGAAATTACTGTTTTTGAAGATAGGAGCTTTACTTTTATCTGCAAAACACCACCTGCATCGGTTTTATTAAAGAAAGCGGCAAATATTGAAAAGGCTTCCGGAGAACCGAACAGGAAAAAGGTTGCCCGGATACCGGCTGCTAAAGTTCGTGAAATCGCTCAGGCAAAAATGCAGGATCTTAACGCAAATACTATAGAGGCAGCTGTACGTATGGTTGAAGGAACAGCCAGGAGTATGGGTATTGAAGTTGTTTAAGGAGTGAATCGGGTAAATGCCTAAAAGAGGTAAAAATTATCAGGAAGCCAGCAAGCAGATCAAACGTGATATGCTTTATGATCCCAAAGAGGCTTTGGAGTTGGTAAAACAGCTGGCCAAGGCCAAATTTGACGAAACAGTTGAGGCAGTTGTCAAACTTGGTGTAGATCCCCGTCATGCCGATCAGCAGGTCAGGGGGGCAATGGTTTTACCTAATGGAACCGGCAGGACAAGATCGGTTCTGGTGTTTGCGAGGGATGACAAGGCAAAAGAAGCGCTTGATGCAGGGGCCGACTTTGTTGGCGCTGAAGATATTGTCGAAAAAATTCAGCAGCAGGGATGGCTTGATTTCGAAGTTGCCATAGCTACCCCGGATATGATGAGTATGGTAAGCAAATTGGGGCGTATCCTTGGCCCGCGCGGACTTATGCCAAACCCGAAGACAGGTACGGTCACTCCTGATGTGACCAGAGCCGTCCATGAGGTAAAGGCCGGAAAGATAGAATACCGTGTTGATAAAGCAGGAATCATACATGTTCCAATAGGAAGAGTATCATTTAATACTGAAAAGCTTGTTGAGAATCTGGATGCTTTGCTGGATCAATTGGTTAAAGTTAAGCCTGCCGCAGCAAAGGGGCAATATATTAAAGGGATCTACGTATGTTCAACCATGGGACCTGGAATTAAAGTAAACGCCCTGAAGCTTCCAGCTTAAAAAATAAAACTGTTTAAACAAAATGAGCTATTGACAGTTGGTGTCGTAAAGACCTAAAGGTGAAGAACCGCCAACCGAGGCCTAAAATCTTAGTATGTTTTCTATTGGAAACGGCAGGCCTCTGGTTAAATCAGAGGCTTTTTAATTTGAAAATTTATCAGCAAAGGGAGGGCAATGCCTCAAGTACGATTTTGACCTTCATTAAAAGAATGAGTGAACCCGAGGATAAGCGAGGGAAGTGTTTGAGGCGTATATGCCGGGTTTTGACCGAGCCCGAGGGTGAACGAGTTCGTACAAGTATAAGAGGCGAACATTAGCACGTAGGCAGTTGACCTCTCTAGCGCAAGTTAATTTTCAAGAGAGCTAATACTGTGAAATATTTTGGAGGAGGTGATTGAAGAAGAATGCCTTCCAGAGATGAAAAACAAAAAATTATAAATGAAATCAGAGATAAATTAAAGGACAGTAAAATTGCCATATTGGCCGACTTTCGCGGACTTGATGTCGCATCAATGAGCAGTTTGCGCCGTAAGTTGCGGGAAATTGACGGCGAACTAAAGGTTGCCAAAAACACTCTCACCAGTCTTGCTGCAACAGAAATAGGCCTTAAAGATTTAGACTCTATTCTTGAAGGACCGACTGCGATTGCATTTTGCAAGGGCGATCCGGTTAAACCCGCAAAATTATTAATCGAAATAACTCGTGAATTTAAACAGTTAGTAATTAAAGGCGGCGTATTGGAAGGGAAAGTTATTCAGGACAAGCAGGTCCGTCAACTGGCCGAACTGCCTTCGCGTGAAGTTTTGTTGGGCAGAGTTGTAGGCGGCATGCAGGCACCCGTTTATGGACTGGTAAATGTTTTAAGCGGTTCACTGAAAAATCTGGTCTATGTAATTGAAGAAATCCGCAGGCAAAAATCTGCCGGAGAAACAGGTTAATAATTAAAATAGGGGGTTGCATTGTAAATGTCTAAAGTCAACGAAATAGTTGAAGCTGTAAAAGGTTTAACAGTTCTGGAACTGGCTGAACTGGTTAAGAAGTTTGAAGAAGAGTTTGGTGTAAGCGCTGCTGCGCCTGTCGCTATGATAGCTCCTGCTGCAGGGGCTGCGTCTGCTCAGCCTGCTGTGGAAGAAGAGGAACAGACGGAGTTTGATGTTATTTTGTCATCTGTAGGAGACAAGAAAATTAATGTAATTAAAGTGGTTCGTGAGATTACCGGCCTTGGATTAAAAGAGGCCAAAGAACTTGTGGATAACGTTCCCAAGCCTGTGAAGGAAAAGATCAGCAAAGAAGAAGCGCAATCCATCAAGGAAAAACTGGAAGAGCAGGGAGCCGGCGTCGACGTAAAATAATTTATAAATACATACATATTGACAGCCAAATTATAAAGTGCTAGTCTATATAGATAGTTCCTTTTTTACGTTTTCTTGTATTTGCTAAATTATTTTGGGGGATAATATTGTAGAAACGCTTCCGTTTGAGAAAAAAGCGAGGATCGGAATTAAACCGGACCTTGCTTTTTCCTTGTTTCTTTTTGACAAATTTCCAAAGGGGTTGGTAGCGTAGAATGAGTCTTTTAAATTTGGGTTCCAGGGAGCGATGGAGCTTTTTTGAACTCAAAGAGGTCTTAGAACTGCCAGATCTTATTGAGATTCAAAAAGGTTCATACGAGTGGTTCTTAAGAGAAGGACTGAGGGAAGTATTTCGTGATGTTTCTCCTGTTCAAGACTTTACAGGGAACCTTGTTTTGGAGTTTTTAGATTATTCGTTAGGGGAACCTAAATATTCGGAAGAAGAATGTAAAGAAAGAGACGTTACCTGTTTCTCACCCTTGCGTGTCAAAGTGAGGTTAATCAATAAGGAGACCGGTGAGGTAAAGGAACAGGAAGTTTTTATGGGGGACCTCCCCTTAATGACTGAAAAAGGAACTTTCATTATTAACGGAGCTGAACGCGTAATTGTCAGCCAGTTGGTTCGTTCCCCCGGTGTCTATTTTGGTGAACAGATTGATACATCGGGCAAAAAAATCTATACTGCGACGATTATTCCCAATCGCGGAGCCTGGCTGGAGTTTGAAACAGATGCAAATGATCAGATTTTTGTTCGTATTGACCGTACCCGTAAAATACCGGCAACAGTATTGATAAGGGCACTGGGTTACGGTCCCAACCTTAAAATAATGGAACTGTTAAATGAAAACGTGCATATTCAGGATACTCTGGCACGGGACAACACTGATTCAGAAGAGGAAGCCCTGGTTGAAATCTACAAACGGCTTAGACCTGGGGAACCTCCTGCTGTTGAAAGCGCCCGCACGTTGCTTAACTCCCTGTTTTTTGATCCAAAACGCTATGACCTGGCCAATGTTGGCAGATATAAGATCGAAAAGAAGCTAAAACACGGTGTTTTATACCGTGATGGCGAACCTGCCGGCGATCTGAAATCGCGGCAAAGGGAGGCAAACCGTGAATTCATTCGTGAATTGACGCACAAAGATATTATACAAACATTGCTGTATTTACTGAAACTGATGGATGGAGAAGGGCGTGTTGACGATATCGATCACCTGGGTAACCGCAGGGTCCGTTCTGTTGGCGAATTGCTTCAAAACCAGTTTCGCATTGGATTGGCCAGGATGGAACGAGTAATCAGAGAGCGGATGACAATCCAGGATATAGATGTAATTACCCCACAGGTTTTAATAAATATCCGTCCGGTGGTTGCCGCAATTAAGGAGTTTTTTGGCTCAAGTCAGTTGTCTCAGTTTATGGATCAGACAAATCCTCTTGCAGAACTGACCCACAAGCGCCGTCTTTCCGCACTGGGTCCCGGCGGACTCAGCCGTGAAAGGGCGGGTTTCGAAGTCCGTGATGTGCACCATTCCCATTATGGAAGAATCTGTCCGATTGAGACCCCTGAAGGTCCGAATATCGGTCTTATCGGATCTTTAAGCTGTTATGCCAGGGTTAACCCATTTGGCTTTATTGAAACTCCTTACCGTAAAGTAGAAAAACAAAACAAACGTGTTACCGAGGAAATCAGGTATCTGACTGCTGATGAGGAAGAGGAAAACGTAATTGCTCAGGCTAACGTTCCCCTTGACGAAAATGGTTATTTCAAGGGCCGGGTGAGTGCGCGCTCGTATCATGGGGAAATTATGGTTGTCCCTGATTCCAAGGTTGATTATATGGACGTTTCGCCCAAGCAGGTGTTCAGTGTGGCTTCAGCTTTAATTCCCTTTCTTGAGCACAATGACGCCAACCGTGCGCTGATGGGCGCCAATATGCAGCGCCAGGCTGTTCCGCTGATTAAAGTTGAAGCTCCGCTAGTTGGCACAGGGGTGGAATATAAGGTTGCCTGCGATTCCGGTGTTGTCGTGCTTTCAAAAAGCGACGGCGTTGTGGAGAGGGTTACGGCCAATGAAATTTTAATCCGGACTGACGAAGGCGCAGTTAATACACACAAGCTTTTAAAATTTAACCGTTCTAACCAGGGAACATGTATAAACCAGAAAGCAATAGTTAAAAAAGGCCAACGTGTTAAAACCGGCCAGGTAATTGCAGACGGTCCTTCAACAGATCAAGGAGAACTGGCTCTGGGACGCAATGTGCTGGTTGCTTTTATGCCCTGGGAAGGCTTTAATTATGAGGACGCAATACTGGTAAGCGAAAAATTGGTCAAAGAAGATTATTTCACCTCAATTCATATCGAGGAATATGAATGTGAAGCCAGAGATACTAAACTCGGTCCTGAGGAAATAACCAGGGATATTCCAAATATCGGAGAGGACATACTTAAAGATTTGGACGACCGGGGAATTATCCGTATAGGTGCTGAAGTCCGTCCCGGAGATATTCTTGTGGGTAAAGTAACTCCCAAGGGAGAAACAGAACTTACTGCAGAAGAACGTTTATTGAGAGCCATTTTTGGTGAGAAAGCGCGTGAAGTAAGGGATACCTCTTTACGCGTGCCGCATGGGGAAGGTGGCAAGGTAGTCGATGTCAAGGTGTTTTCGAGGAATAACGGGGATGAACTTCTTCCCGGAGTAAACAGGCTGGTCAGGGTTTACGTTGTCCAAAAAAGGAAAATTTCTGAAGGCGATAAGATGGCCGGTCGTCATGGAAATAAAGGTGTAATTGCACGCATACTGGCTGAAGAGGATATGCCTTTCCTTTCTGACGGCACACCAGTCGAAATTGTTTTGAACCCTCTGGGGGTGCCTTCAAGAATGAATCTGGGGCAGGTATTGGAGGCTCATCTTGGATGGGCTGCAAAAGAAATGGGTTATTACGTTTCAAGCCCTGTTTTTAATGGGGCCGGCGAAAAAGAGATTCTTGAGTTTCTGAATAAGGCCGGTCTTCCTGAGGACGGGAAAATTGTCCTTCATGACGGCCGCACTGGAGAACCGTTTGATAACCCGATTACCGTCGGATATGTTTACATGTTGAAGCTTGCCCATCTGGTTGATGATAAGATCCATGCCCGCTCAACCGGACCGTACTCACTGGTTACACAGCAGCCTCTGGGAGGAAAGGCGCAATTTGGCGGGCAGCGTTTCGGCGAAATGGAGGTCTGGGCGCTTGAAGCCTATGGCGCTGCTTATACTCTCCAGGAAATTTTAACTGTCAAATCGGATGATGTCCTGGGCCGGGTTAAGACTTATGAGGCGATTGTAAAGGGAGAAAACGTGCCTGAACCGGGTGTTCCCGAGTCGTTTAAGGTACTGGTGAAGGAATTGCAGAGTCTTTGCCTGGATGTTAAAGTTCTTTCAGAAGATGATGAGGAAATCGAAATCATGGAAATTGAAGAAGACAACACAGAGGCGGCAAAGGGTCTGTGGCTTGACATGCATGTTGAAGAAACTGCATACGGCAAAGGAAGCCTTCCTAACGAAAATATTAGTGATGAAGACGAAGAAGAGGATTACGTTGATGAATCCTTTGATGATAACCTTGTTCTTGATGAAGAAGAGGAGGATGAAGCTGAAATAGAGTAATAGCTTCTTTGCAGTTTAAAGAGGTCTTTAAGTGGAGTAGCATCTTCAGGTTTTATGTCTAAAAACGTATCTAAAATACAGAAAGGGGCGGGCTCCTTGTTGGACTTAAATGACTTCGATCGCATTAGAATTGGGTTAGCGTCACCCGAACAAATCCGTCAGTGGTCGAGCGGGGAAGTAAAAAAACCAGAAACAATAAACTACCGTACTCTCAAACCGGAAAGAGACGGATTATTCTGCGAAAGAATTTTCGGTCCTACCCGGGACTGGGAGTGTCATTGCGGCAAATATAAACGCGTACGTTATAAGGGTATCGTCTGTGACCGGTGCGGAGTTGAAGTTACCCGTTCAAAAGTTCGCCGTGAGCGGCTGGGGCATATCGAACTGGCTGCGCCTGTATCCCACATCTGGTATTTTAAAGGTATTCCAAGCCGGATGGGTTTACTGCTGGATATATCACCACGTGCGCTTGAGAAAGTATTGTACTTTGCTTCATATATAGTCATTCACTCCGGAGCAACCCCTTTACTTAAAAAACAACTGCTTACTGAAACTGAATTTCGGGAAAACCGCGAGAGATACGGAAATGCTTTCCGGGCATATATGGGTGCGGAGGCCGTCAAGCTTTTGCTGGAAGAAATTGATCTAGAGGAGTTGGACGATGAACTGAGAAAGGAACTCAGGGAAGTTTCCGGACAACGAAAGATCAGGGCAATTCGCCGGCTGGAAGTTGTCGAGGCATTTCGCAAATCGGAAAACCGGCCGGAATGGATGATTCTGGACGTGGTTCCTGTCATTCCGCCTGAACTCCGTCCCATGGTCCAACTTGACGGCGGACGGTTTGCCACTTCGGACCTAAACGACCTGTACAGGCGGGTGATCAACCGCAACAACCGCCTCAAGCGGCTGCTTGAACTTGGCGCGCCGGATATAATTGTCCGAAATGAAAAACGCATGCTGCAGGAAGCCGTTGATGCGTTAATAGACAACGGCAGGCGCGGCAGGCCTGTCACAGGGCCGGGAAACCGTCCCTTAAAGTCGTTAAGCGACATGCTGAAGGGAAAACAAGGCCGTTTCCGTCAGAACCTTTTAGGCAAACGTGTTGATTATTCCGGTCGTTCCGTTATTGTTGTAGGTCCCAGTCTTCAACTGCACCAATGCGGCCTTCCGAAAGAAATGGCTTTGGAGCTTTTTAAACCCTTTGTAATGAAAAGGCTGGTCAGCAAGGGCTATGCGCACAATGTCAAGAGCGCAAAGAGGATGGTGGAAAGAGTCAAGCCGGAAGTATGGGATGTTCTGGAAGATGTTATCAAAGAGCACCCTGTTCTGTTAAACCGCGCTCCCACACTTCACCGTTTGGGCATCCAATCTTTTGAACCGGTTCTTGTAGAAGGCCGGGCAATTCAAATTCATCCTTTGGTATGCGCGGCATATAACGCGGACTTTGATGGTGATCAGATGGCGGTACACGTTCCGCTTTCCTCGGAAGCACAAGCGGAGGCCAGACTATTAATGCTTGCAGCTCATAATATATTAAACCCCAAGGATGGCCGGCCGGTTGCAGTACCGACTCAGGATATGGTCCTGGGCTGTTATTACCTTACTGAAGAAAAACCTGGCGCCCTGGGGGAAAATATGATCTTTAAAGATAAAGATGAAGCGGTGATGGCATATTACAACGAAGTGGCCGGTATACAGGCAAGGGTAAAGGTGCGTCAGAAAAAAGGCGGTTACCTGGAAACAACTATCGGAAGACTGATCTTCAACGAAGTAGTTCCGGACGAACTGGGTTATCAAAACCAGACCATGGATAAGAAGAGCCTGAGCAAGCTGGTTGATCTTAGTTACCGTAAATTGGGGTTTGCAGCAACAACATCATTGCTGGATGGGATCAAAAAAATAGGTTTTCGTTTTGCGACCAAGGCGGGGGTTACGATCAGCATCTCCGATCTGACCATACCCAAGGAGAAAGTAAGTGTTTTGAAAAATGCCGACGAGCAGATCGAAGTCATTGAGCAGCAGTTCCGCCGGGGTCTGATTACAGAAGATGAACGTTACCGGAAGGTGATCAGCGTTTGGAACGAAAGCACAGAGAAGGTCACCAAAGCTTTAGTTGACAACCTTGGAAAATTTAACCCGGTGTACATGATGGCTAATTCCGGAGCCCGCGGTAATATTCAGCAGATCAGACAGTTGGCCGGGATGCGCGGTTTAATGGCCGATCCTTCCGGACGGATTATTGATATGCCGATTAAGGCCAATTTCAGAGAAGGACTGACCGTATTGGAGTATTTTATTTCAACGCACGGCGCCCGCAAGGGGCTGGCTGATACAGCCCTGCGGACTGCTGATTCCGGGTACCTGACCAGGCGTCTTGTTGACGTTGCTCAGGATGTAATCGTGCGTGAGGATAACTGTCATACAGACCAGTATATTGAGGTTGAGGAAATCAAGGACGGCGCTGAAGTTATTGAACAGCTGGAAAACCGGATTGTCGGAAGGCTTGCAGCTGCCGATATAATCGATCCCCAAACCGGTGAAATAATCGTCCTGCGAGATGAGGAAATAGATGAAGGAAAAGCTGAACAAATCGTTCAAGCTGGAATAAAAAGAGTAAAGATCCGGTCGGTTCTAACCTGCAAGACGCGTTACGGTATTTGTATAAAATGCTACGGACGAAACCTTGCTACCGGGTCCCCTGTTGATATTGGGGAAGCAGTCGGTATTATTGCCGCCCAGTCCATCGGCGAGCCCGGAACCCAGCTGACCATGAGGACATTCCATACCGGGGGCGTCGCCGGAGAGGATATTACCCAGGGACTTCCGCGGGTTGAAGAACTTTTTGAAGCCCGCCGCCCTAAAGGCCAGTCAATTATTGCCGAAATAGACGGGTTTATAGAAATCCAGGATAATAAAGAACGCAAAGAAGTTGTAATTACGTCAAAAGACGGCGAGAGAAGGAACTATCCTGTACCCTATGGCGCGCGTATCAAAGTTGATAGCAACAACGAGGTGAGCATAGGAGACGAACTTACAGACGGTTCAATAAACCCGCATGATTTGTTAAAAGTAAAGAACGCACAGGGCGTACAACTATACCTGCTTCAAGAGGTGCAACGGGTGTACCGTTTGCAGGGAGTGGAAATAAATGACAAGCATATTGAAGTAATGATCCGGCAGATGCTTCGCAAAGTAAAGCTGGAAGATGCGGGAGACACGGAACTGCTGCCCGGGGGTATAATTGATATTTTCGAATTAGAGGAAGAGAATGAACGCGTTACAGCTCTTGGCGGCAGGGAAGCTACGGCAAGACCGATGCTTTTAGGAATAACAAAAGCGTCTTTGGCGACCGATTCTTTCCTTTCGGCGGCTTCTTTCCAGGAGACAACCCGGGTGCTTACAGAGGCGGCAATCAAGGGCAGACTGGATCCGCTGCTGGGCTTAAAAGAAAACGTTATTATCGGTAAACTGGTTCCTGCCGGCACGGGGATGAGCCGTTACCGGCACATAAAGGTGCTTGACGAACCTGATCACAATGAAAAAAATAGCTAGGAATGCTTTTAAATTTTAACCTTTGAGCTGTTGACAACATATGCAACTGGTGATAACATATTTAAGTGTCTTTTGATTCCTGCTTTTTTAACAGGTGTCAATGGAGGTTTTTGGGTTTTATGTCTTTAGCAGATCTTCAGCAGTCTCAAAAAAAAACAGTAGGTTCTAAGCAAACTTTAAAAGCTGTTAAGCGGGGACAGGTAAAAGTTGTATATATAGCCCTCGACGCCGAGAAACAAGTTACCCAGGTCATTATACAGGCTTGTCAAAGTCAGGGTATACCGGTTGTTGAGGTTGAAACAATGTATAGCCTTGGCAGGATCTGCGGCATAGAAGTTGGATGCGCAGTGGCAGCCATTCTAGACTTATAAGCGCAAAAAAGAGGAGGGGCATGGGCATGCCGACAATCAGTCAGCTTATACGCAGGGGGAGAGAGGAAATTCTTGAAAAGTCCTCTGCGCCTGCTTTAAAAGAATGCCCTCAAAAAAGGGGGGTTTGCACAAGGGTTTATACCACAACTCCCAAAAAGCCAAATTCCGCGTTGCGGAAAGTAGCGCGTGTAAGGTTGGTAAATGGAATTGAGGTAACGTCTTATATCCCGGGAATTGGGCATAACCTTCAGGAGCACTCTGTGGTTTTAGTCCGGGGAGGCCGTGTAAAGGACCTTCCTGGTGTTAGGTACCATGTTGTGCGCGGGACCCTAGATTCAGCGGGGGTTCAAAAACGTAACCGCAGCCGTTCCAAGTATGGGGCCAAGCGGCCTAAAAAGTAAAAAATAATTCTAAAAATATGTATAGTTTAAAGTGAAGGAGGGAAAGGATGCCTAGAAGGGGTAATGTTTCCAGAAAAGACGTGGCTGCAGATCCCGTCTATAACAGTAAAACTGTAGCAAAATTGATCAACCAGATTATGTTGAAAGGCAAAAAGAGCATAGCGGAAGGCATTTGTTACGGAGCTTTTGAAATTATTCAGCAAAAGGCGGGAAAAAGCCCACTTTCAGTTTTTGAAAGCGCAATGAAGAATGTAATGCCAATTCTGGAGGTCAAGGCCCGCCGTGTAGGAGGCGCCAACTACCAGGTTCCCATAGAGGTTCGGCCCGAACGCAGGCAAACTTTAGCAATCCGTTGGATTACAAAATATGCGCGGGAACGAAGCGGAAAAAGCATGGAAGAAAAACTGGCCCAGGAAATAATGGATGCGGCAAATAATACCGGAGCTTCCGCAAAAAAGAGAGAAGATACGCATAGGATGGCGGAAGCGAACAGGGCATTTGCCCATTATAGATGGTAAACGGAGGTACTATGGTGGCACGACAATTTCCATTGGAGAAGACGCGCAACATTGGCATCATGGCCCATATTGACGCCGGTAAGACCACCACTACCGAACGTATGCTTTTTTATACCGGCAGGGTACACAGAATGGGAGAGGTCCATGACGGTTCTTCCACAATGGACTGGATGGTTCAGGAGCAGGAAAGAGGTATAACAATAACCTCAGCCGCCACTACCTGTCAATGGAAAGGATTTTGTATCAACATTATCGACACGCCCGGGCACGTTGACTTTACAGTCGAGGTAGAACGGTCCCTGAGAATATTAGATGGCTCAGTAGCTATTTTTTGCTCAGTAGGCGGTGTCGAGCCGCAATCGGAAACCGTCTGGAGGCAGGCGGATAAATACGATGTCCCGCGGATAGCATACGTTAACAAGATGGACCGTATAGGCGCCGATTTCTTTCAGGCGCTTACCATGATTAAGGAACGTTTGGGAGCAAATCCTATTGCTATTCAGCTGCCTATCGGAAGTGAAGAAAGTTTTGTTGGTGTGATAGACCTGATTAGATATAAAGCATTGAGATTTGTCGATGAACTGGGCACAAGGATAGAGGAAACGGATATTCCGGATGAACTTGCTGATCTGGCCGCGGAATATCGTGAAAAACTGATTGAGACTATTGCCGAACAAGATGAAGAATTAATGCTCAAGTATCTTGAAGGTGATGAATTAGGTGAGGAAGATTTAAAGCGAAGCATACGCAAAGCAACTATTTCAGTTAAAATGGTTCCTGTTCTCTGCGGTTCTTCCTTTAAGAACAAAGGTGTACAGCAGCTTTTAGATGCTATCGTAGATTTTCTCCCCGCTCCTATTAATTTGCCTCCCATCAAAGGAATTGTTCCCGGAACCGGGCAGGAAGAAAAACGGATGTCAAGCGATGACGAACCCTTCTCTGCTCTGGCTTTCAAGATTATGACAGATCCATATGTTGGCAAACTTACATTCATAAGGGTCTATTCGGGAAAGCTAAGTACTGGTTCTTATATCTACAATTCTACAAAAGACCAGCGGGAAAGGGTTGGCCGAATTCTGCGCATGCATGCCAATCACAGGGAAGATGTCAATGAAATATATGCTGGGGATATTGTTGCTGTCGTTGGTTTAAGAAAAACAACCACAGGTGACACTCTTTGTTTTGAGCAGAGTCCAATTTTACTGGAATCAATGGAGTTTCCCGAACCGGTCATCTCGGTAGCCATTGAGCCAAGGACGGTTGCTGATCAGGACAAGATGGGTGTTGCCCTGGTTAAGTTGACAGAAGAAGATCCCACTTTTAAAATTCATACAAATGGTGAGACAGGCCAGATTATTATATCGGGTATGGGAGAATTGCACCTGGAAATTATTATTGACCGGCTGCTGCGTGAATTTAAAGTAGAAGCCAACGTTGGCCGTCCGCAGGTTGCTTATAAGGAAACAATCCTGGCAATCGGCAGGGCTGAAGGTAAATACATCCGCCAAACAGGGGGACGGGGGCAGTATGGACATGTTATCATGGAAGTAGAACCCCTGGAACGCGGGACAGGTTTTGAATTTGTTAACAAGATTGTAGGAGGCGTAATTCCCAAAGAATACATACCTGCTATAGAGTCTGGGATTAAAGAAGCTTTGGAAAACGGGGTGCTGGCCAGTTTTCCATTAACGGATGTTAAAGCAATCCTGCTTGACGGGAGTTACCATGAGGTTGACTCATCTGAAGTTGCCTTTAAAATCGCAGCGTCAATCTGTTTTAAAAGCGCAGTTCAGAAAGCCAAACCTATAATTTTGGAACCCGTTATAAAAATCGAGGTGGTGGTCTTGGAAGAGTATGTTGGTGACGTAATAGGAGATCTAAACGCCCGTCGGGGGCAGATAGAAGAAATGGAATCCAGGGGTACAGCAAGAATAGTCCGTGGAAGCGTTCCATTAGCTGAAATGTTTGGATATGCAACCGCCCTTCGTTCCCGTACTCAAGGACGGGGGACATATACAATGCAGTTCAGCCATTATAGTGAGGCGCCATTGCAATTGGCGGAAGAAATTGTCTCCCGGCGCGGCGGCAGTATAAAAAATTTTTATTAAACAAAGTTGTCCATTAAAAAAACAGGCGGGGCCGGGAGGGGCTTCATCTAGCAAGTATGGCTTACGCATGTAATCTTTAATATTTTTAAGGAGGAATTTTTTTATGGCAAAAGCAAAATTTCAGCGAACTAAGCCTCATGTAAACATTGGAACGATTGGTCACGTCGATCACGGGAAAACGACTTTAACTTCCGCTATTACGAGGGTGCTTTCCACGGTGGGAAAGGCGGCTGTAAAGAAATATGAAGAAATAGACAACGCGCCGGAAGAAAAGGAACGGGGCTTAACGATTAATACAGCCCACGTGGAATACGAGACCAATAACAGACATTATGCCCATGTTGACTGTCCCGGACACGCTGATTACATCAAAAACATGATCACCGGCGCCGCACAGATGGATGGAGCGATTCTTGTTGTTTCAGCGGCAGACGGCCCAATGCCTCAGACACGTGAGCATATTATTTTAGCCAGGCAGGTTAACGTTCCGTCCATTGTTGTTTATATGAACAAATCCGACATGGTAGACGATCCCGAGCTTCTCGAACTTGTTGAACTTGAAGTGAGAGAACTACTGTCAAGCTATGAATTCCCTGGCGACGAGACTCCTATAATAATTGGTTCCGCCTTAAAAGCAGGGGAATGCGGCTGCGGAAAACCTGATTGCGAATGGTGCAAATCAATCTGGGAACTGTTGGCAGCAGTTGATAAATACGTTCCTACTCCTGAACGGGATACAGATAAACCTTTCTTAATGCCCGTTGAGGATGTATTTACAATTACCGGCCGCGGCACCGTGGCAACAGGACGCGTGGAACGGGGAACGGTTAAAGTCGGTGAAGAAGTAGAGATTGTAGGCTTGATGGATAAACCCCGCAAAACAGTCGTAACCGGTGTAGAAATGTTCCGCAAGATATTGGACCGTGGTGAGGCGGGAGACAATATAGGATGTTTGCTGCGCGGTGTGGAACGGAAAGATGTCGAGCGCGGACAGGTGCTGGCCAAACCCGGAAGCATTAAACCGCATACTCATTTCAACGCCGAGATTTATGTTCTGACCAAAGAAGAAGGCGGACGCCATACGCCATTTTTTAACGGTTACCGGCCTCAGTTCTATTTCCGCACGACTGATGTTACGGGAGTGATCACCCTGCCGGAAGAAGTTGAAATGGTCATGCCCGGCGACCATATTCGCCTGGCTATTAAGCTGATCACACCTGTTGCTATTGAGGAAAGTTCGCATTTTGCGATTCGGGAAGGCGGCCGTACAGTTGGCGCCGGGGTAGTAACATCTGTTATTGAGTAGCTTATTCCGGTACTGTACAAACGCGATTCTTCTTTTGAAGAAGGAGGTAGAGATGAATAACCAGAAAATAAGGATTCGTCTTAAGGCATACGATCACAATACTTTAGATCAGTCGGCCCAGAAAATTGTGGAAACAGCAAAGAGAACCGGCGCTAGTGTAGCCGGCCCCATTCCTTTGCCGACGGAGAAAAATATATACACTATACTGCGTTCTCCCCACAAAGATAAGGACTCAAGGGAGCAATTTGAAATGAGAACCCACAAGCGTTTGGTCGACATTCTCGATCCAACTCCCAAGACGGTAGACGCTCTGATGCGCTTGGACCTGCCGGCCGGCGTGGATATTGAGATAAAGCTTTAAGGCAACAAGGGTAGATGAATTATAGTAGGGAGGCTTGTTTCTCATGCCTGGAGGAATCTTAGGCAGAAAGGTTGGAATGACACAGGTTTTCACCGGTGAAGGTGTAACTATTCCAGTTACTCTTATTAAAGCGGGCCCCTGTGTTGTTGTCCAGAAAAAGACACCCGAGCATGATGGTTACAGCGCCATACAGCTTGGTTTTGAAGAAAAAAAGGAGTTCAGGTTTAATAAACCCTTAAAAGGGCACTTTGCAAGAGCGGGTTTAAAACCTTTAAATGTTCTGAAAGAGTTTCGTGTGCCGGACAGCAGTCTTTACCAGATTGGTGAGGAAATTAAAGCCGACCTTTTTAAGGTTGGGGAAATAGTCAATGTTATAGGTGTCTCAAAAGGACGCGGCTTTGCAGGGGGTATTAAAAGACACGGTTTTCACCGCGGCCCGATGGCCCACGGATCCAAGTACCACCGCAGGCCGGGTTCATTGGCAGCCAAGGGGCCGGCACGCGTTTTCAAGGGCCGGAGGCTTCCAGGCCACTACGGCACGGAAAGAGTTACGGCGCAAAACCTCGAAATAGTACGAATTGATGCAGAACGCAACCTATTGGCCGTTAAAGGGGCCGTACCCGGGTTCAGGGGCAGTCTGGTAATGGTCAAAAACAGCGTCCCGGCACGATCATAGGAGGGGTCAGGTTAATGCCCGAAGTGTCATTGTACAATGTTAACGGCGATTTGCTGGGAAAACTTAAGCTTAATGATCAGGTGTTTGGCGCTCCTGTAAATAATACGGCTGTGCATGATTCCGTAATCAGGTATTTGGCAGGAAGCAGAAGAGGTACCAGCGATACAAAAACACGCGGTGAAGTGCAAGGGGGAGGCCGGAAGCCCTGGCGTCAGAAAGGTACCGGGAGAGCAAGACATGGCAGCATACGCTCGCCGATTTGGCGTGGAGGGGGTATTGTTTTTGGCCCGCACCCGCGTGACTATAGCTATACCCTTCCCAGAAAAGTACGCCGGTTAGCTTTTAAATCCGTTCTTTCTTCCAAGATTATGGAAGATAAATTTATCGTACTGGAAGAACTAAAATTAGAAAAGCCCCGGACAAAGGACATAATCGATATCCTGGATAATCTTAAGACATCCGGCGGGGTCCTTCTGATTACTATGTTGAAAGATGAAAATATCTATAAGTCAGCCCGTAATATTTCAGATGTTAAAACGGTAACTATTGATGGGCTGAACATATACGATCTTTTGGTTTATGAAACACTGGTTGTTACTAAAGAAGCCCTTGCCGGGATTGAGGAGGCGCTCTTGAATGAAGAACCCGCGTGATATTATTAAGTGGCCTTTAGTTACGGAGAAGAGTTACTCTCTGGCTGGGGAGAACAAGTATACATTTGCCGTTGACCCGGCGGCAAATAAAATTGAGATTAAAAAAGCGGTTGAAGAACTCTTCAAAGTAAAAGTGCTTAAGATTAACACGATTAATGTTAAGGGAAAACCGGTTAGAGTACGCAATATTCCAGGTCATAAGTCCGATCGCAAAAAAGCTATCGTAACCCTTAAAGAAGGGGATAAAATTGAGATCTTTAGTTGATCAAAAGGGGTAGAACTTAAGTGGCAGTTAAAAAATTTAGACCGACGTCACCGGGGCAAAGGTTTGTTACTGTTTCAGCCTTTTCAGAAATAACTACTGATAAGTCTGAAAAATCCCTTTTAAAGCCCCTGAAAAGAATTTCCGGCCGGAACGCCTTTGGCAAGATAACTGTACGGCATCGCGGCGGCGGCCACAAGAAGATGTACAGGATTATTGACTTTAAAAGAAATAAGGATGGGATCCCTGCCAGGGTTGCCACTATTGAATACGATCCTAACCGTGCAGCCAGAATTGCCTTGCTGAAATACAAAGACGGGGAAAAAAGATATATTGTGGCGCCTCTCGGCCTTGAAGTCGGCATGACTGTTTTCTCCGGACCTGACGCAGACATAAAGGTTGGCAACACCCTGCCTTTAAGAGAAATACCGCTTGGCACCCTTATTCATAATATTGAGCTGCATCCGGGCGGCGGCGGTCAACTGGTCCGTTCGGCAGGTGGGGCAGCGCAGTTGATGGCAAAGGAAGGAAGATATGTTCACCTCCGTCTGCCTTCAGGTGAAATGCGTCTTGTTTTGAGGGATTGCAGGGCTACAATCGGTCAGGTTGGTAATATTGAGCATGAGAATATCGTTATTGGTAAAGCCGGTCGTACACGCTGGTTGGGAACGAGACCTGCTGTTCGTGGAGTAGTTATGAACCCCGTAGATCATCCCCACGGCGGCGGTGAAGGCAGATCGCCCATTGGCCGCAACCCTGTTACTCCCTGGGGAAAACCTGCATTAGGAGCGCGGACACGCAAGAAAAAACCCAGTGACCGGCTTATTGTCAAAAGGAGAACGAAATAATTTTACAAGCGTTAAGAAGCTGTAAAGGGGGTGCAGGATTATGGGACGTTCACTAAAAAAAGGGCCTTACTGCGATGATAAACTGCTCGGCAAGGTAGAAGGTATGAATGTAAAAGGGGAAAAAAGGGTTATCAAAACCTGGTCGAGGAGGTCAACAATATTCCCGCAGATGATTGGTCATACAATTGCTGTCCATGACGGCCGAAGGCACGTTCCGGTATATGTTACTGAAGATATGGTAGGACATAAATTAGGCGAATTTGCTCCTACCCGTGTTTTTAGAGGCCATGGCGCTCATACTGAGCGGTCTACAGCACTCAAATAACTTTTAGGGGAGACTTTACATGGAAGCCAAAGCAGTTGCTAAGTATATACGGATTTCTCCGGTGAAGGTCCGCGATGTTATAAATCTTATAAGAGGAAAGAAAGTTAACGAGGCTCTGGCCATACTGAAATTTACCCCCAATCGCGCATCTGTGCCGGTGGCCAAGGTCGTTAGATCTGCCGCCGCAAATGCCGGGCACAATTATGAGATGAATGAAGATGATTTGTTTGTCTTTGCAGCCTATGTAGATCAGGGACCAACCCTTAAACGCTTCCGGCCTAGGGCTTATGGACGTGCTAACGTCATCCGTAAACGTACCAGTCATATAACAGTAGTTGTGAAGGAGAAGAACTCTATTTAAGGAGGATTTTTTGTGGGTCAGAAAGTACATCCCGAGGGTTTACGTTTAGGGATTATCAGGGATTGGGACGGCAAATGGTATGCAAACAAAAAGATTTTTGCCAGTATGCTTCATGAAGATGTAAAGATAAGAAAATATATTAAAGAAAAGCTTTATACCGCCGGAGTGTCGCGTGTGCAAATTGAGCGGGCGGCAAACCGTGTCAGAATAAGCATTTACGCTTCAAGGCCCGGAATAGTAATTGGACGCGGCGGCGCAGAGGTTGAAGTCTTGCGTAAGGAATTGGAAACAAAGACAGGGAAACAGGTACATGTGAATATTGTTGAAATAAAAGTGCCGGAAATAGATGCCCAGCTGGTAGCGGAGAATGTCGCTGCCCAGATAGAAAAAAGGGCTGCCTTTCGGCGGGCTATGAAGCAAGTCGTCCTAAGAGCTATGAAACAGGGCGCCAAAGGTATTAAGGTCGCCTGCAGCGGACGTCTGGCAGGAGCAGAAATTGCAAGGACTGAGTGGTACAGTGAAGGGAAAGTGCCTTTACATACGTTAAGGGCTGATATAGACTATGGATTTTGTGAAGCTAAAACTACATATGGCAGAATTGGTATAAAAGTGTGGATCTACAAAGGTGAGGTAATGCCACAAAAAAACAAGGCTGCCACTGCTCAGGGGGTTAATGTCTGATGTTAATGCCCAAAAGGGTCAAATATCGTAAACAGCACCGTCCCGGCACAAAAGGCAGGGCCATGAGGGGAGCCGAAGTGCAGTTTGGCAGTTATGGACTGCAATCACTGGAAGCATGCTGGATAACAAACAGGCAGATCGAGGCTGCCCGTATTGCTGTCACACGTTATATGAAACGTGGCGGCAAGGTATGGATTAGGATTTACCCCGATCGTCCAATTACGACTAAACCTGCTGAAACCAGAATGGGTAGCGGTAAGGGAACACCGGAGTACTGGGTGGCGGTTGTTAAACCTGGCAGAATGCTTTTTGAAGTTGATGGAGTAGATGAAGAGACTGCAAAAGAGGCCTTGCGCCTGGCATCTCATAAATTGCCCGTTAAAACCAGGTTTGTGAAGCGCGAGGAGGGAATTGAGGTTAATGAAAATTAAGGATTTGCAGGATTTAACTGATGAAGAGTTGGTTAAGAAACTGGGAGAGTCCAAAGACGAGTTGTTTAAGTTAAGATTTCAACTGATCACCAACCAGCTTGATAATCCCAGTAGGATAAAAGAAGTACGCAGAAAAATTGCCCACTTAAAAACTGTTATTCGTGAACGCGAACTGGGTATTCGAACCTTTTAATTAAAGCTTATCCGAGGGGGGTGAGGGTGGTTGGTTAGAAATTTGAGCAAGATCAGAATAGGACGCGTTGTAAGCGATAAGATGGATAAAACAATTGTGGTTGCAGTAGAGACCTTGGTGAGGCATCCCCTATATCAGCGAACTATCCGGCAGACGAGAAAGTTTAAGGCGCATGATGAACAGAATACCTGCCGGATTGGAGATAAAGTGCGTATTATGGAAACCCGTCCTTTATCCAAGGATAAAAGATGGCGTGTTGTCGAAGTATTGGAGAGAGCTGAGCAAGTGTAGTATCAGGGAGGGAACATAGTTGATTCAAGTCCAGACTATCCTGAAAGCGGCAGATAATACTGGCGCACGCCGTCTAATGTGTATAAGGGTTCTTGGCGGTTCAAAAAGGCGTTATGCCAGTTTGGGAGACGAAATTGTAGCTTCTGTAAAAGAGGCCACCCCCGGTGGTGTGGTAAAAAAAGGCGATGTTGTTAGGGCTGTTGTTGTGCGCACAAAGAAGGAAGTAAGGCGCATAGACGGCTCATACATAAAGTTTGATGAAAATGCAGCCGTAATTATCAAAGATGATAAAAGCCCGCGGGGGACAAGAATTTTTGGCCCCGTAGCCAGGGAACTGCGAGAGCGTGATTTCATGAAAATAGTATCTTTAGCCCCGGAAGTCATCTGATAGTTAAAATAAAGTTATTTACAGGTGTTTATTAATAAGCATAAAAGGTGTTTGAGAAGTATAAAAAGGAGGTGTGAAAATGCCCCCAGTTCATGTGCGTAAGGGAGACAATGTTTTAATTATTACAGGAAAAGATGCCGGCAAACGGGGAAAAGTGCTCTCTGTGGAACCCAAGAAGACCAGGGTAATAGTTGAAGGTGTAAATAAAGTCAAACGCCATTCGCGCCCAACCCGGAACATGCCGCAAGGGGGAATTATGGAAAAAGAAGCCCCGATACATTGTTCAAATGTTATGCTGGTTTGTAATAAATGCAACAAACCGACACGGCCCGCCCGGACTATACTGGAAGACGGGAAAAAAGTTCGTGTCTGCAGAAAATGCGGAGAGTCTTTCAGTTAACCGGCTTTTGGAGAAATGGAACCAGGGGGGATAATCAAAATGCCAAGATTAAAGGATAAATACAGCGGGGAAGTAATAAAGGCAATGATCGAAAAGTTCGGCTACTCAAATGTCATGCAGGTGCCCAGGTTAGAAAAAGTTGTGATCAATATGGGAGTTGGCGATGCCATCCAAAACAGCAAAGCTTTGGATTCAGCAGTAAGCGACCTTGCGATCATTACTGGGCAGCGGCCTGTAATAACCAAAGCGAAAAGATCCATTGCGGCTTTCAAACTTCGCCAAGGAATGCGAATAGGCTGTAAGGTAACCTTGCGCGGGGACCGCATGTACGAATTTGTAGATAAATTATTTAACATAGCGCTTCCCAGATTAAGAGACTTCCGGGGGGTTTCTCCTGATTCGTTTGACGGGCGCGGCAATTATAGCCTGGGCATCAAAGAACAGCTAATCTTTCCGGAAATCGAATATGATAAAATTGAAAAAATCAGGGGTATGGATATAATCTTTGTTACAACAGCTAAAAGCGATGAAGAGGCAAGGGTTTTCCTGGGCTTGATGGGAATGCCTTTTAAAACGGTTTCGGTACGGCAAAAAGCGGAAGTTGTTTGATGCTTGATAAAATTTATGGTTGGATAATTTGAAAGCAAACATGTTTAAGGAGGGGAATGATGGCAAAAAAGTCTTTAGTTAATAAAGCCATGCTCGAGCCAAAATTTAAAGTGCGTAAATACAATAGATGCATGTTATGTGGTAGGCCCCGTGCTTATATACGCAGGTTCGGTATCTGTAGAATTTGTTTTAGGATGTTGTCTTACAGAGGAGAGATTCCTGGTGTTCGTAAGGCAAGCTGGTAGAAAGGGGGCAGGTTTTCATGGTGATGACGGATCCTGTGGCGGATTTTTTAATCCGGATTAAAAATGCTAATGTAGTATATCATGATAAAGTTGAAGCTCCTGCTTCGCGAGTGAAACAGGCTATAGCTGGTATTTTAAAAGAAGAAGGCCTGATTAGGGATTTTGAATTTATTAATGACGGAAGACAAGGCGTTATACGGGTATTCATGAAATACGGACCTGAAAAACAAAGGGTAATTGCAGGTATCAAAAGGATTAGCAAACCCGGGTTAAGAGTATACGCAAGAAAAGATGCAGTTCCACGTGTGTTGGGAGGATTGGGGATAGCAATTATCTCTACTTCCCGGGGTATTATGACAGATAAAAAGGCACGCAAGCTGGGTTTGGGAGGGGAGGTTATCTGCTACGTCTGGTAGCCTTAAAGGAGGTGAAATTTATTAATGTCGCGTATTGGTAAACAGCCTGTAATGTTGCCGGAGGCTGTAGATGTACAGGTCGTAAACAACAGGGTTTCCGTGAAGGGTCCAAAAGGGCAGTTGGTTAGAGATATTCACCCCGATATGGTGATTCGCAAAGAGAGCGATCGCCTGTTGGTTGAAAAGCCTTCGAATACAAAACTGCACAGTTCCTTACACGGGCTAACCCGTACTTTGGTAAATAATATGGTTTTAGGCGTAACAAATGGCTTCGAAAAAACCCTTGAGCTCACCGGTGTCGGGTACAGGGCAAGCAAACAAGGCAATAAACTTATTCTGTTGATGGGATATTCTCATCCTGTTGAAATAGTTCCTGAGGAAGGGCTGGAAATAGATGTTCCAGCGCCAACCCGGGTTGTTGTTAAAGGGATGGATAAGGAGAGGGTAGGCAACCTGGCGGCAAGGATTCGCGCTGTGCGTGAACCAGAACCATACAAAGCCAAAGGGATAAAATACGAGGGAGAGAAGATTAGAAGAAAAGCTGGTAAAGCTGGTGGCAAGGGGAAGAAGTAGCGCCCGAACAAAGAATTAGGAGGTAAGTAGATTGATTATAAAACCCAGCCGTGATAAATTGCGCTGCGGTCGCAGATGGCGGGTTCGCAGGAAAATACAGGGCACTGCTTCCCGGCCGAGGCTAAATGTTTTCCGCAGCCTGAATCATATATACGCCAATATAATTGATGATAACCAGGGAATGACGATGATTTCTGTTTCATCTCTATCTCCTGAGTTAAGGAATGACTTGAAGAGCGGTGGGAATACGGCAGCCGCTGCTGCGGTTGGAAAATTAGTGGCTCAAAAAGCAATCCAGGCAGGAGTTAAAAAAGTTGTATTTGACCGGGCGGGGTATCTGTACCATGGCCGCATAAAAGCACTGGCTGAAGCTGCAAGAGAAAGTGGTTTGGAGTTTTAGTTTTAATGAAGTTATTTGAATATTAAGGAGGGGGATGGGTGTCAAGGATAGATGCCAATAAACTGGAGTTAAGTGAAAAAGTGGTTTATGTCAACCGTGTTGCCAAGGTTGTCAAGGGAGGCCGTCGTTTCAGCTTTTCAGCCCTTGTTGTTGTTGGTGACAGCGATGGTCATGTAGGCGCAGGATTGGGCAAGGCTGGAGAGGTTCCCGAAGCTATTCGCAAGGGAATTGAAGATGCCAAAAAAAATATGATTAAAGTTCCTGTTATTGGTACTACTATTCCTCATGAGGTAGTAGGGATTTTCGGGGCGGGAAAAGTGCTTCTAAAACCCGCAGCGCCTGGAACGGGGGTCATTGCAGGTGGGCCAGTCCGGGCAATTTTGGAATTAGCCGGTGTGCGTGATATTTTAACAAAATCCTTAGGTTCTCATAACGCAAACAATGTGGTTCACGCCACAGTACAGGCACTGAAAGGGCTTAAAACACCTGCTGAGGTGGCTCGCCTGCGTGGTAAAACGCAGGAGGATCTTAATTGGAAAGGTTATGGGGACCATGCCGCTGTTACGACAGCGACATAAACCCTTACGCGGTTTCTAATTTTGAAAAAAACCCTTAAACATTGGGATAATGATAAAATAACATTTTTTCGTAAATAGTGGTGGGGAGGTGTTATAGTGGTATTTCTAAATGAACTGCAACCTGCTCCAGGCGCCAGGAAGAAAACCAACCGTAAGGGCCAGGGTATTGGCAGCGGTCAGGGTAAGACGGCTGGTAGGGGTTCAAAAGGGCAAAAGTCCCGTTCCGGCGGTGGAGTTCGTCCTGGTTTTGAAGGTGGACAGATGCCTTTACAGCGTCGCCTGCCCAAAAGAGGTTTTACAAATGCTCCTTTTAAAAAGCGGATTACGGGTGTAAATGTTGAAGTTTTGAATCGTTTCGAAAATGGAACCCTGGTTTCCCCCATGGAACTGAAGTCCTCCCGGATAGTTAAAAACATGGGTGACGGTATAAAAATACTCGGACAGGGTGAGTTAACCAGAGCACTTACTGTTCAGGCGCACTTTTTCAGCAAAACGGCTGCAGAAAAAATTATTGCTGCAGGCGGTAAGGTCGAGGTGATTTCCAGTGATCAATAGTTTGATGAGCGCTTTAAAAATAGGCGATCTTAGGCAGAAACTGCTTTTTACCTTGCTCATGTTGTTCGTCTTCAGGTTAGGTGCCCATGTACCGGTTCCAGGTATTAATAACGAGGTTTTTTCAAACCTTGTTTCACAGGGCGCTCTGTTTGGCTTCTTTGATGTAATATCAGGCGGCGCGTTCAAGAAGTTTTCTATTTTCGCAATGAGCATAACGCCTTATATAAACGCCTCAATTATAATGCAGTTACTTACTGTTGTTATTCCTCACCTTGAGCGTTTGGCCAAGGAAGGCGAAGAAGGACGCAGGAAAATAACACAGTATACACGATATTTAACTGTGGTTTTGGCTTTTATACAGGCAATTGGTATGAGCATAGCCCTTAAAATTGCCTTTATCAGGCCATCGCTGGATCAATATATTTTAGTTTCATTGACTTTAACCGCCGGGACTGCATTATTGATGTGGATAGGAGAGCAAATTACGGAAAAAGGAATCGGAAACGGGATATCACTTTTGATCTTTGCCGGTATAGTATCACGCGTACCTGCCGGCATAATCAGGACAGTTGAATATATACAAGCGGGAACAATAAACTATTTTAATCTTATTTTGCTTGTTGTTATCGGCGTTCTGGTAATAGCGGGTATTGTCCTAATCAATGAGGGCCAGCGAAGGCTTCCTGTGCAGTATGCCAAACGTGTGGTTGGAAGACGGGTCTATGGCGGTCAAAATACGCATATTCCGCTCAGGGTTAACCAGGCAGGTGTTATTCCCGTAATCTTCGCATCATCAATATTAATGTTCCCTGAACAATTGGTTCAATGGTTTTCAAGCGGAAAATTTTCCGCATGGTACACGACTTATTTTGCATGGGGAACAGCTTCGCACACTATTATATATGCGTTTCTGATAATTGGTTTTACTTTCTTCTATACAACTGTGATTATGAACCCCTCTGATGTAGCGGAAAATATTAAAAAGTACGGGGGCTTTATTCCCGGAATTCGCCCAGGCAGGCCGACTGCCGAGTATATAAGCAAGGTAATGAACAAAGTAACTCTTGTAGGCGCAGTATTTTTGGCGATAATAGCAATTTTACCTAATTTTGTTTTAATGGCAACCCGTATTCCTAATATTTACTTTGGTGGGACTGCGCTTCTCATTGTTGTAGGAGTGGCGCTGGATACAATGAAGCAAATTGAATCTCAGATGCTTATGCGAAGTTACCACGGTTTCATTAAGTAATAATGGGGTATGGTCAATGATAACCATAAAATCCAAACGCGAGATAGCATACATGCGTGATGCCGGAAGGATAGTAGCCGGGACCTTTGCAGAACTTTTAAAGTTAATCAAGCCGGGGGTAACGACTGCAGAGTTGGCCTATGCTGCAGAGGAATTTATTATCAGTCATGGCGCAAAACCGGCTTTCAAAGGCTTATATGGTTTTCCCGACTGTATCTGTGTTTCAATAAACGAGGAAGTTGTTCATGGTATTCCTGGTTTAAGAAAATTGAAGGACGGAGATATTATCAGTATTGATATAGGAACGGAAATAAATGGTTATTATGGTGACGGCGCTCAGTCTTTCCCTGTAGGAAATGTTACTGACAAAGCTTTAAGGCTTCTAAGAATCACTGAAGAGTCTTTGTATGAGGGTATTAAAAAAGCGCGTGAAGGCAACCGTTTATCGGATATATCCTATGCCATTCAGACACATGTAGAGAAAAATGGTTATTCTGTAGTCAAAGACTATGTTGGGCATGGAATAGGTAAAAATATGCATGAGGAACCCCAGGTTCCAAATTATGGCCAACCAAACCGCGGACCAAGACTCAAGCCGGGAATGACCTTGGCTATCGAACCAATGGTTAACATTGGCACACACGAAGTTTATACTCTAACTGATAACTGGACGGTAATTACTAAGGATGCAGAGCTGTCGGCTCATTTTGAACATACCGTGGCCATTACCGAAGGAGAACCGGAGATACTAACACGGCTTTAATTGAGGAGATCATGGTCATGGAGAATAAGTTTTCGCCTGGTCGTTTAGTATGTTCCATTGCCGGCCGGGATGCGGGAAGGGTATATATTATTATTGATGTTTTAAGTGAGACTATGGTTCAGGTTGTTGACGGGAAAATCCGGAAACTTTCCGCACCCAAAAAGAAAAATATAAAGCACCTTATGGCTTATTCACAAAAAGCCGGTGAAATTGAAGAGAAAAAGAATTCCGGTCAGCGTATAACCGACCTTGAGGTGCGTAATGTATTGCAGCGTTTAATGGCCGAAACACTGGTTAAAAGGGGGTAGCTATGTCAAAACAGGATGTTATTGAGGTGGAGGGTACTGTAATTGAACCGCTTCCCAATGCGATGTTCCGGGTAAAGCTGGAAAATGGTCATAAAGTACTAGCCCATGTTTCCGGGAAAATAAGGATGAATTTTATTCGGATCCTTGCCGGAGACAGAGTTATGGTAGAGTTGTCCCCTTATGATTTAAGCCGGGGCCGCATTGTTTATCGATACAAGTAGAATGTTCATAAGTTCTTGGGGGGTAAAGGAAAATGAAAGTACGACCATCCGTTAAGTTGATTTGTGAGAAGTGTAAAATTATTCGACGCCATGGCAAGATTAGGGTAATCTGTGAGAACCCAAAACATAAACAAAGGCAAGGATAAAAGTAAGTATTTGAGGTTTAAAGGAGGTGTCTAAACTTAATGGCGCGTATTGCAGGAGTGGATTTGCCTCGTGATAAACGTGTGGAAGTTGCCATTACATATATTTACGGTATCGGGCGTGCACAGGCCAAAAAGATCCTGACCAGTGCAAAAGTCAACCCTGATACCCGGGTAAGAAACCTGGCTGAAGAGGAAGTAAACAAGCTTCGGGAAATAATTGAAAAGAATCATCAAGTTGAGGGTGACCTGCGCAGGGAAATAGCCCTGAACATTAAAAGGCTTATTGAAATTGGATGTTACCGTGGTCTTCGCCACCGTCGGGGTATGCCTGTCAGGGGACAACGGACAAAAACAAATGCCCGTACCCGGAAAGGGCCTCGCAAGACCGTAGGTATACGCCGTAAGAAATAAGATTGGCGACTTAGCATGGTAAAAGATAAAAGGGGGTGTTAGGATGGCTCGTCGACAAGTTCGTACTAAACGGCGGGAGCGAAAAAATATTGATCAGGGTGTAGCCCATATAAAATCTACTTTTAATAATACAGTTGTTACAATTACAGATACAAAAGGTAATGCTATTTCATGGTCAAGCGCGGGGACGGTCGGTTTCAAAGGTTCACGCAAAAGTACTCCTTTTGCTGCTCAAATGGCAGCTGAAACGGCAGCGAAGGAAGCTATGGAACATGGCATGAAGCAGGTCGAGGTTCTTGTAAAAGGTCCGGGAGCCGGACGTGAAGCTGCTATACGTTCACTACAGGCTGTTGGTCTTGAGGTAAGTTTAATTAAGGACGTTACCCCAATTCCTCATAATGGCTGCCGGCCACCAAAGCGCAGGAGAGTTTAATCTTATCCAACTAAGACGGGAGGTAAATCAATTAGATGGCGAGGTATACGGGTCCTCAGTGTCGACTCTGCCGTCGTGAAGGCGTTAAGTTATACTTAAAAGGAGAAAGGTGCTACACAACAAGGTGTTCTATTGAACGGCGCAGTTATCCGCCGGGCATACACGGACAAAAGCGTAGAACAAAGCAAAGCGAATACGGCCTTCAGCTCAGAGAAAAACAAAAAGCGCGTCGTATTTACCATGTACTGGAAACCCAGTTCCGTAATTATTTTGAGGAAGCTGAACGTGAAAAAGGTGTAACAGGCGAAAACCTGCTTAAGCTTCTTGAACGAAGGCTTGACAGCGTGGTATATCGTTTAAGTTTGGCTTCTTCCAGGGCTGAAGCCCGTCAACTGGTCCGACACGGTCATTTTTCAGTTAACGGCAGAAAAGTAAATATTCCCTCTTTTAAAGTACGGGTTGGTGATCTGATAGCAATACGCGAAAAGAGTAGGGAATCCGCCCGCTTAAATGAATTAATGGAAAGAGCAGCTGAAAGGACTCCTCCACCATGGTTAGAGTTGCTTCCGGAACAAAAGGGAGGACGTGTGGTAGGTATACCAACACGGGATCAGATAGACAGTTCTATCCAGGAGCATTTAATTGTAGAGTTGTACTCCAGGTAAAGCCGTTTGTATAGTTCAATAGATTTTTCGGCTAAAAGAAGGAGGGATGACTCGAACAATGTTAGAAATTGAAAAACCAAGGATCGAATGTTTGCAAGTTAATGATGATAATACCTATGCAAAGTTCGTCATGGAACCTTTGGAAAGAGGATATGGAATTACTCTCGGCAATTCTATAAGAAGAGTTTTGCTTTCATCACTTCCGGGCGCTGCAGTGACAGCAGTAAAAATTGACGGAGCCCTTCACGAATTCTCAACTATTCCAGGGGTAGCCGAAGATGTTACTGATATAATCCTAAACCTTAAGGGTTTATGTTTAAGGATGTATTCTGATGAAGAAAAAATTCTCCGCATTGAAGCTGAGGGCGAAGGAGAAGTTATTGCGCAGGATATTATCCATGACTCCGATATTGAGATTTTAAATCCGGACATGCATATTGCAACCATGGATAGTGGCCGTTTATTCATGGAAATCACTGTTGCAAAAGGAAGAGGATATGTACCGGCCGAACGAAACAAAAAGGGTGAACAGGTAATCGGACTTATTCCGGTGGATTCAGTCTTTACACCTGTCATTAAAGTTAATTACGTAGTTGAAAATACCCGCGTCGGCCAGCGTACTGACTATGATAAATTGACTATTGAGGTATGGACTAACGGTGGTATCAGACCTAATGAAGCAATAAGCCTTTCAGCTAAAATTTTAGGTGAGCATTTACAGTTATTTATAGGCCTTACCGAAACTGTTTCAAATGAAGTGGAAATAATGGTTGAAAAGGAAGCGGAGCAAAAAAACAAGCTGCTTGAGATGAGTATCGAAGAACTGGATCTGTCCGTAAGATCTTATAACTGTCTGAAACGTGCCGGAATAAATACTGTCGAAGAATTACTCCAGCGAAATGAAGAGGAAATGATGAAAGTTCGTAACTTGGGCAGGAAGTCGCTGGAAGAGGTTGTCAAGAAACTTAATGAACTGAATTTATCTCTGCGCAAGAACGATGATTAGGGGGTGCCACGATGGGTTACCGTAAGTTAGGCCGTAACACAGGTCACCGTAAAGCTATGTTGAGAAACCTCGTTACGTCCTTATTGTTAAACAATCGTATAGTAACAACTGAAACCAGGGCAAAGGAAGTTAAAAGCCTGGCGGAAAAAATGATTACCCTTGCAAAAAGTGGTGAGTTATCTGCCCGGCGTCAGGCATTGTCTTATTTATACAGTGAAACTGTGGCCAGGAAGCTTTTTAACGATTTAGGCTCCCGTTACAGTGAACGACAGGGTGGCTATACAAGGATTGTTAAGTTGGGATACAGGCGCGGCGACGCTGCGCCGCTTGTAGTGCTTGAACTCGTTTAGTTTTTTATTAAAACTGTACAAAAAGAGCATTTTAGATGCGTAATATTAAGTTGATTGTTGCTTATGACGGCACTAATTATCATGGCTTTCAAAAGCAATATAACACAGGGCTTCTTACAATTCAGGAAGTTTTGGAAAATGTTTTGTTTCGTTTGGCTGAAAGTGAAATAAAGGTAACAGGCGCAGCACGTACAGATGCTGGTGTCCATGCCCGTGGACAAGTGGTCAATTTCGATGCTTCGAGATGGTCTATTCCCGCTGATCGTGTAGCTTTAGCTTTAAATGGTGTACTTCCACGGGATATTGTAATTATGAATTCAGAGCAGGTTGATGTCGATTTCCATGCCCGTTACAGAGCACTGTCAAAAACATATTCCTATATCTTATACAACGATAACAAACCCTCTCCATTTTGGCGTCTGTATAGCTGTTTTGTGCCGCGTTCTCTTGATATTCCGGCAATGAAAAGCGCAGCCCTGATGATGGAAGGTGAAAATGATTTTGCAGCGTTTCAGGCGTCAGGTTCAGCCGTAAAATCAACTGTGCGGACACTGTTTAAAACTGACGTCAGGAAAAAGGGAAAGTTTGTGTACATAACCTTTCGGGGTAACGGGTTTCTTTATAATATGGTTAGGATTATGGTGGGCACCCTGTTGGAAATTGGTCTGGGTAAGCGCTTACCTGAAGAAATTGAAAAAATTTTAACTTCACGAAACAGGGAAATGGCGGGATTTACGGCGCCTGCCTGTGGGTTACACCTGAAACTGATAGAATATTAATAGTATCAGCCTGTTTCAAGATAATTGAAAAGCCACAAGGAGGATTCTTAAATGTCGAGGACATTCATGGCCAAAGAAAAAGAAATCACACGAAAATGGTTTGTCATTGATGCGCAGGGAAAGGTCTTAGGACGGCTGGCAGTAGAAGCGGCGAGGATTTTACGTGGAAAACACCACCCTCTTTTCACACCGCACGTTGATACAGGGGATCATGTGATCATAATTAATGCGGACAAGGTAATTCTGACGGGAAATAAGCTGAATAAAAAATTTGAGATGCATCATTCAGGTTACCCGGGCGGTTTTAAGGAAACCAGCTATGCCAAGCTCATGCAGACAAGGCCGGAATTAGTTGTTAAAAAAGCAATTGTGGGGATGCTTCCCCATAATAGACTTGGATCCTCCATGGCAAAAAAACTGCGTGTATATTCTGGATCAACACATCCGCACCAGGCGCAAAAACCTGGTCAATGGACGATATAATCTTTTTAGAAAGCAGGTATTTAAGATGGATCAGGTAAGTTTTTATGGGACCGGCAGGAGAAAGGAAGCGATAGCAAGAGTCTACCTTTATCCCGGTGATGGGAAGGTGCAGGTAAATAATCATAACATTGAAAATTATTTCAGCCGGAAGATATTAGAAATATTGGTCAGGCAGCCGCTTGAAATAACAGGTACGGGAGTTCTCTTTAATGTAAAAGCTTTTGTGCATGGCGGAGGGGTAAGCGGCCAGGCCGGGGCCTTGAGGCAGGGGATTGCCCGCGCCCTGTTGCAGGCGGATCCCAATCTTAGAATTGCATTAAAACGGGCTGGTTTTCTTACCAGGGACCCGAGAATGAAGGAACGCAGAAAATACGGGTTGAAGAAAGCGCGCCGGGCGCCGCAATACTCGAAACGTTAATTTTGTTTTGATATTTTAAAACACCCAAACCGTTAGAAATTAGGTAACTCATTTCTTGAAATTTACATAATTTACTCTATAGAAATAACGGAGTGGGTGAACGGATGTGGTACGGAGAAAGTTTGGATTAGCCCTTGGCGGAGGTTTTTTGCGGGGAGCGGCGCATATTGGAGTTTTAAAAGTGCTGACCAGAGAAGGCTTTAAACCGGATTTGGTTGCCGGTACAAGCGCCGGTAGTATTATAGCATCACTTTATTGTTCAGGATGGAGTCCGGAGAGGCTTGAGAAAATTGCCTTAAAATTAAAACCAGGTTACTTTTACGACTTCTGTTCAACAATCACCAACCTCTGCGGAATGGCCGTGGCAGCCTTAATGGACTTTTTTAATCTGCCCTTTTATATAAAAGTTCCTTTAGGCCTGACATCAGGCAAAAGGTTGAAAACCTGGCTGGAAGGAGAACTGGAAAGAAAAACATTTTATGATCTTGGAACAACGCTTGCGATAACCTCCGTAGATATTAATACAGGCCAAAGAATAATTTTTGTCAGCGGCGCCATCGAGTATGATCATTTAAGGGTTTCAAATGATATTGTTTTTATCAGAGGAGTTAATGTTTCCGATGCTGTAGTGGCAAGTTGTGCGGTTCCCGGGTTCTTTACACCCAAAAAAATCGGGGTCCGCCTTTTAGTTGATGGAGGCTTGAGAGGAAATATACCTGTGGAAGTGCTTTCACTTATGGGAGCAGAAAGAGTGATCGCAATAGATGTCGGTTATGATGGCGAACCATATAAGAAAATTAATAATATATTTCAACTGCTGAGTCAATCCCTGGATATAATTGCCTCGAAAGGAATCGATACCGAACTGGAGGGCTATGCCGACCTTGTCGTCAGGCCTTTACTGAAAAATGTCGCTCCCTGGAATTTCGACCTCATCCCATATTGTATAGAACAGGGGGAAAAAGCTGCGGTGGAATGCGTTCCTCAGATCCGGAAGCTTCTCGAATATTAAACATATTTAAGCAAAGATAATCTGAGAGTTATCGGAGGGTTACAATGGTACTATCAATCAACGGCATGGCAACCGGAATTGGGAGCCTTCCATTTTTAGATGAATATGAAGCTGCCAATTTTGTGCTGGAAAGGCTTCCAAAGATTCCGCATTGGCCACAACTGCCTGGGAAGGGAGAACAGGAAGGTTTTGTTTTCCAATATCTTTATCCGCTGGTTAAATCAGGATTGTTAAACATTAAAGATGGACAGGCATATTTTGATACAGCTCATCCGGATTGGATCGACAGATTAGCTGTTTTTTATTCACTTTTTCTTGAAGCAGAGTCCGGAGATCCAGAAGCACTGGAGCAGTTTTCCTTTCCAAGGTCAGCAGCAGCCGGTTTCTATGCTTTTGAGGAATTAATCAGCAAGAAAGGCCTTCCGGAGGCGGTTTATTTCAAGGGGCAGTTAACAGGTCCTTTAACTGTGGGTTTTCAAATAAAGGATGAAAAAGGGCGACCAGCATACTATGACGAGCAGCTTCGCGACCTTCTTGTTAAGTCACTGGCTGTGCATGCCCGCTGGCAGGCGAAAAAATTGGCCGCTTTGGGACGTCCGGTGATAGTGTTTATTGATGAGCCCGCAATTCGCGTCTATGGTCAGGTAAGTTATATAACAATATCCGGGGAAATGATCCAAAACGACCTTTCTGCGATCGTTAAGTCAATCCATGAAGCCGGGGCCTTCGCAGGCGTACATTCCTGTGACGAGGTTGACTGGTCGCTGCTTTTTGGAATTGATTTGGATATTGTCAACCTTGATGTCTATAGTTATGGAGACTCCTTATTGCATTGTGCTGACGAGCTAAAAAAATTTCTAGACCGGGGTTGTGTAATGGCCTGGGGGATAGTTCCAACTAACGAGAATGCGTTTAAGGTTACTGATGACAGTTTGTTTTTATTATTAAAAAAATTATGGCAGGAACTTGCCGCCCGAGGTATAGATATCGAAGTTATAGAAAAGCAGTCGATGATTACCCCGGCCTGCGGCACAGGCCTGTTGTCAAAAGAGCTGACAGAGCGTATTTACCAGCTTAATGGCCTGATATCTGATAAAATACGGAAAGAATTATAGCTAAGGGAGTGTTTTTTTGTTTTCGGATTACCACTGTCATACAAATCTTTGCGGCCATGCCTCGGGTGAGATGGAAGATTATATTGCGGCAGCACGTTTAAAAGGTTTGCAGGAATTAGGTTTTTCAGATCATCTGCCCATGTATTGGCTGCCCGAAAGCGAGCGCAATCCCGGTTTGGCAATGAGTGAACAGGAATTGCCCTTTTATGTGGCAAAGGTAATTAAGCTGCGGGAAGAGAACAATGATCTCAGCATCAAGCTTGGAATTGAAGCTGATTATATACCCGGTAATAATACGGCATTGAACAGGCTGCTTGCCCTGTATCCTTTTGATTACGTTCTGGGTTCGGTCCATTTCGTCAATGGCTGGGCTGTTGACAACCCGGCTAATAAAAATGAATATGAACATATAAACCTTGACGAGATCTATGCCGCTTATTTTTCCTGTCTTCAAAGCGCTGCCCGGTCGGGCCTTTTTAATATTATGGCTCACCCTGACCTAATCAAAAAATTCGGCTACCGTCCAAAAAGCGATTTGACTTTTCTTTATGAGCAGACAGCCAGAATTATTGCAAAAGCAAATGTATGCATAGAGGTAAATACTGCAGGTTTAAGGTATCCCGCGAGGGAGATTTACCCTTCATTGGAATTGCTGAGGTTGTTTAAAAAATATGGTGTACCGGCAACTGTGGGTTCTGATGCTCATCTTCCAGAGCAGGTTGGAGAAGATTGGGAAGAGGCGGCTTTGTATCTTAAAGAGGCGGGTTACAGGGAAGTAGCTGCTTTTTCGGGCCGTCGTTTAACAATGGTTAAGATATAAAAAACATTTTTTGTTTATAAAAATATGATATAAAGAAAAAATACACTTGAGGATTTTATTCCAGGGTTTTGTTGCGGAGGCTGCGAATGCCGGAACACAATTCTTCACAAAATCTAAAGGAGATTTTAAGCAGGTTTAACTTTCAATTCCATAAGGGGTTAGGTCAAAACTTTCTTCTGGATGGCAATATTATCCGCAAGATAATTGATTCTGCAAATCTGTCTGATGATGATGTGGTTGTAGAGATCGGCCCTGGCGCAGGTACGCTTACCTCTGTTATGGCAAAATGTGTCAGGAAGGTAATCGCTGTTGAACTTGATTTAAAGCTTTCACCAATCTTAAAAAAGACTCTTGACGGGATTGACAACGTAGAACTGGTCTTTGAAGATGCGCTCAAAGTGGATTACGACAACCTTATCAGAGATAAATGCAAGGAATTGCCCGTTTACAGTCAAAGATCTTATAAAGTGATTTCAAACCTGCCTTATAGTATTACGACACCGATCCTTACGTATCTGCTGCGTAAAAAATTTAGCTTTAGTTCCTTAATCCTGATGGTTCAGCGTGAAGTTTCCTCACGTTTGATCTCAGTTCCCGGCAGCAAGGATTACGGGAATTTGAGTGTAGTTGTCCAATATTATACAGTTCCCAAAGTTCTGTTTATGGTTCCCCGTACTGTATTTTACCCGCGTCCGGAAGTGGAATCGGCTGTTGTCCTTCTTGCCAGGCGGGATGCGCCGCTCGTAAAGGTCCCTGAAGAGGAGCTTTTTTTTAGCCTGGTACGCGGCGCATTCGGCCAAAGGCGGAAAACCATTTTAAATGCCCTTTCAGGCGGCCATTTAATTTCCGGTCTTAACCGTCAGCAATGGAAAGAGATAATACAGTCTGTAGGGATTGATCCCTGCCGGAGAGGGGAAACTCTTAATCTAAAAGAGTTTTCGGATATTTGCTGGCGATGCTGGGAGTATAAGCCTTTAGCAAACAAAAAAGCTTGAGATGAAGGGGAAGAGGTATAAAGATGTATTTTATTAGTCCCACCAAGGGCAGGCTAGCCTTTAATGAGATGATGTCCGAAATTGCCAGTTATATTCGAGGTCTGCCGACTTCGATGTACAAGATAATTATTGGTACAGACTCCCAGGTTAAACAAAATTCTTGTTTTGTCACAGCGATTATCATCCATAGGCTTGGCAAGGGAGCGCGTTATTTTTACCGCAAGAAACTCCAGCGTAAAATCAAGAGCTTAAGGCAAAAAATATTTTATGAAACATCTTTGAGCCTGGAAATGGGTGGGTTAGTCGCAAAATATCTTTCTGAATGCGGCCTTGATGACACTGAGGTTGAGATCCATATTGATGTGGGAAAGCAGGGAGAAACCCGGGATCTAATCAGGGAAGTTGTAGGAATGGTAACCGGTAGTGGTTTTCACGCAAAAATTAAGCCGGAGGCATTTGGAGCTTCAAACGTTGCTGATAAACATACCAAGTAGTTATTGCGTGAAAATTTTCTTCAGAAAATCCTCCAGCAAATCAAATCTCCTTTCTGTATGGTATCCAAGATAAGTTTTACCGTCCTGAGTCCTGGTCCGGTTATGGCCGTAAAAAACTTGTAATGCCTCCAGACAATCCCCAATGATTGTTTCAGCAATTTGTTTGTTATGATAAAAATCCCTTTGCCTGGAACCAAGTCTGGCGTGGGGAAGGCGCGCTCCTATACCAACGTTCAGGCGGCAGCGCGCAGCCAGGGCAAGCGCTACTGGAGGAACAGCAAGTTCCTTGTAGGGTACACTTTCAACAAATTCTCTTGTAATAGCATGTGGTCCGTGGGAAGGAGAAGCGTTCCCGATTGCTTCTTCTAATCCCAGAGTTCTGTTCAGTTCTATTCGTAAATTTAATAAATATCTGGCAAGCTGTGAAGGTTTGCTCTCCGTTTCCGGGGGGTAGCAGTCGGTTAAGGCCATATGCAATCTTTTTCTTGAGATGCTTGACAGAAGCATCCTTAGTGTATTGGCTATATTCCCTTCCATATCTCCGTCAATGAAAAGAATTATATCAGCTCCCAGCCTGTGCGCCCAGGCCGCTCCTACAGACCTCGGGACATCTATTCCCAAAGAGCTTTCAAAGTTAATAGGCGAGATGTTTGTATAGTTCATTGTTTCAATTATTTCCCGGGATTTATCCGTACAGCCGTTAAAGATTGGAATTATAAGGTCAACTCCTGTACCGCTGACAGTTTTAATAACTTTCCTAATTGTCGCTGCTTCATTTTTAACAGGTACAACTGCGGCTATCATTAAATACACCCTTTCCTTTATAGTTGCTAATTCAAATTATGTAATTACAAGGAAAATGTTCTCTGATTTGGTTGTCACAACTCAATACACATGAAACATAAACTGTAAAAATAGTATGAAGCAAGGGTTGGACAATGGAGAAGATTAAACCGGGAGATATTGTAGGACGGATCTCTTACGGATGCGATATTTTTTTTAAAGTAATTGAAGTCTTTATAGGCAATGACGGTCATGAGTACGCACGTCTTAGGGGGTTGGATATGCGTCTGATGGCAAATTCGCCCCTGGGTGACCTGTGTAAGTTTGAACCAGGTAAAGTAGCCGAATATTTACGCAGGTTCATGGCCAACAATCATGAACACATGAAAAGAGTTTTTGCCAAGCGTCAGAAAGAACAGATCGAAAAGTTAAACAGAATAGTTAACCAGTCAAATAAAATTGAAAGTTTCGATTTGCCGGGTTCAGTTCTTCATATTGACGGGGATGAAGATTATCTGGAACTCTGTCTTACTACTTATCGCCAACTAAGCATCTCGGCTGACGGTTATTTTATTTCTGAAGAACTGCAGTCTCATGAGGTGGGAAAGTTACTGCGGAAGCATAATCCGGACATTCTGGTTGTTACCGGACATGACGGGCTTGTTAAAGGCGCCCGGGATTTTACGGATCTTAAAAATTACCATAGTTCATCATATTTTATTGATTCCGTCAGGGTTGCCCGTGAATTTGAAAGGAATAAGGATGATCTGATTATTTTTGCGGGCGCGTGCCAGTCTCATTATGATGCAATTCTGGATGCAGGCGCAAACTTTGCAAGCTCTCCTGAGCGTGTCCTTATTCATGCGTTTGATCCTGTTTTTGTCGTTGAAAAGATAGCTTATTCATCAATCTATGATCCTATTTCTTTAAAAGACATAATAAGTGGGACTATAACCGGGTTTCCGGGAATCGGCGGTTTTGAAACCAGAGGGAAATACCGCATGGGTATCCCAAAATCTCCCTATTAAGCAGTTCCTAACATGTGTTTGTAAATCGTAAAATAGATCTGACCCTTTTCATCATTTAAAGTTGACCCCTCTATGATACGATCTCCCTCGTAAGAAGGAGGTTAGAGGGGATTGCTGAGTATATTCCGCTGGCAACAGGTCATAACATTAAAGGCGGAAGGAGTTAGCATTAAGAAGATTGGCAGGCTGACAAAAGCTACCGGGAGAAAAGGGCCAGGGTACGCTTAAGCCCTGGTCGAAAAGTTCATGGCTTCTTTTAGCGAAGCCGGCCGCCTTTATCTGGGCGGGTTAAAAAATAGGCGGTCGCCACGCCTGGCAGGCTTCTTTGGGGAAGCTGTAAATTCAGGCCTGGCTGTTTTTTTATTGTAGGTTTTCTTGCCCGTAGCGATCTCCTCTGCCCTAAGCCCCTTCGCCAATCATTTTTTCAGATTTCAGACCGGTATTGGTGACCATATCTTGGGGTTTTTTACTACCGCTTCGGGATCGGAGACGTTTTCCTTAAGTTACGGCAATGTTGGTGATAAATTTGTTTTCCACAGTCTCCGTAACGTGGGTCTTGTAGCCGTTAAACTTCTTGGTTTTGGACTTTGCGCCGTGTGTGGTCTTTGTTTATACCAATCCCAAGTACTTTTCGAAGAATTTAAGCACTTTTCAATAATTCCCTGCTTCTTAACCGCCCGGGCGCCGCCGAAGCGCGATACGGGCGGCATGATTTTATCAATGGCCGTGCCTGTTGTTTTCAACATACCGTCTCGCAAGGCGTTATCAATGAAACGCCGCGTTTCTTCAGGCTTTAACTTTTCTTCTTCTATGATGGCCGTAATATCCGCTTCTTTACGTTCATGCAAGAATTTGCGCCAATCCTCATCTACCTTGGTCGATACATTGACTTGTTCAATGAAACGCTCAATGAGCTCTTTCTTGCTGCGAAGCTCAATGCTTGAATTGATGGCTTTGTCGATGGTCGTAAGAATACTTTTATCTTTGCAGTTGGATTCATGGTATTTGGCCACAAGCATAAGGATGTAGTCAATGTTTACCTCGATCTGCCGGATCAGTTCAATCTCGAAAACAATGTCGTCATTGATGGTTTCTTTGTCACCGCCGGCGCCTTTCCTGAATTCCTGGTACAGGTCGATATAGATGCTCTGATAGTCCTGAAAATCCCTTTCCGACAAAATTTCATGGCCGGCGAAATCGTCGAAGGAAGTAAGGATATTCCTCAGCCTTAAAATTGCTCCGTACAGCCGGATAAAGTCCTTTTGCGCTTCTTCGCCGGTGATAGGCTGTCCAAGCGGATACTGCGCGGTGAGGTCGGCAATCAGTTCTTCATAGCCCGGCCTGTGCTCGCCTTTTTCATCATATCCGTTATAGTATTCGTCGTAGGTTTTGAGCAGTACAATACCGCCTGCGTCCTTGTTGCCGAACAGAGCAATGGCCTTGTCCGTTTCCTCTTTCAAGTCGCGGAAGCAGACGATATTCCCAAAAGTCTTGACGCTGTTTAAAATGCGGTTCGTCCGCGAAAACGCCTGAAGCAGCCCATGCTGCCTTAAGTTTTTATCCACCCAGAGCGTGTTGAGGGCGGTCGCGTCAAAGCCGGTCAGGAACATATTGACCACAATCAGCAGATCAATCTCCCGGTTTTTCATGCGCAGGGAAAGGTCTTTATAGTAGTTTTGAAATTTGTCCGCAGATGTATCGTAATTCGTATTGAACGCCGCATTGTAATCCTTGATCGCCGCGTCGAGAAAATCCCGCGAGCTCTGGTCGAGGTTGTCCATATTGAAGTCCTCGTCCGGCAGCAGCCCGTCCGGCTCATCCTCGTTTGCGCTGAAGCTGAAGATGGTCGCTATGGTGAGGTTGCGGTTCTTCTGTGCAATCTGCTTGTTAAACTCGGCATAGTACCTCATTGCCATTGGAATGGATGCGGCGGCGAATATGGAATTAAAACCCGCCACGCGCCTTTTTTCTCGCTTCTCTATCATCATCTTTGGATTCTGCTTATCGGCCTCTTCCCATTTGGCGGAAAACGCATAGAAACTGCTGCGCTTTGTTTTTTGGTCGAAGTGCTCGAGAACATAGGCGGCAATTTCACTGATCCGCTGCGGGTCTGCCAGGGCTTTTTCGCGGTCTATGGCATAAACCTTTTTGTCGTCTATGTGGTCCGGCATCTTGACGGTATTAATGAAGTCTATCCTGAAAGGCAATACATTTCCGTCGTTGATCGCGTCCACAATGGTGTAGGTGTGCAGCTTTTCGCCGAAAGCCTGCTCGGTTGTCCGCAGCAGCGGGGCGCCGCCTGAACCGGCATTCGCGGCGAAGATCGGCGTTCCCGTAAAGCCGAAGATATGGTAGTTCTTAAAGCTCTTCGTGATGGCCTGGTGCATATAGCCAAACTGGGAACGGTGGCACTCGTCGAAAATCAGCACGACGTGCTTTTTGTAGATGTCGTGCTGCTTGTTTTTGCGGATAAACACATCCAGCTTTTGAATCGTGGTGACGATGATTTTGTATTCGTGGGGATTGCCTTTTTCGTTTCTGTCTTCGAGCTGGCGCTGAAGAACCCTGGTAGACGTGTTTCCGTTTGCGGCTCCCTTTTCAAAGCGGTCGTACTCCTTCATCGTCTGGTAGTCCAGGTCTTTGCGGTCGACGACGAACAATACTTTGTTCACATAGGGCAGGGCGCAGGCCAGCTGCGCTGTTTTGAAGCTGGTCAGGGTTTTCCCGGAGCCTGTTGTATGCCAGATATATCCGCCCGCTGCTGTCGTCCCCATTTTCTTGTAGTTGGTCGATATGGCAATGCGGGACAATATGCGTTCCGCCGCCGCGATTTGATAAGGACGCATGACCAGCAGCAGTTCCTCGGATGTAAACACGCAGTATTTGGTCAGTATATTCAAGAGGGTGTGCTTGGCGAAAAAAGTCTTGGTAAAGTCCGCCAGTTCGGGGATGATTTTGTTATTAGCATCCGCCCAAAAGCTCGTAAACTCAAAGCTGTTGCTCGTTTTCTTACTCCTTCGGCGCTCGCTGCCGCTTTGCTCTTTGATATGCGCGCTCCGCGTGGTGTTGCTGTAATACTTCGTATGGGTACCGTTGGAAATCACGAAAATCTGCACATACTCAAACAAACCCGACGAAGCCCAAAAGCTGTCGCGCTGGTAGCGGTTGATCTGGTTGAACGCTTCGCGGACGGCGACGCCGCGCCGCTTCTTCAGCTCCATATGGACAAGAGGCAGCCCGTTCACGAGGATCGTCACGTCATACCGGGTATCGTGTGCTCCCGCAGATTCTTCGTACTGGTTGATAACTTGAAGCCGGTTGTTGTGGATATTCTTTTTATCGATGAGGTAGATGTTCTTGGTTGTGCCGCCTGCCTTGCCGGCCCGTCCGTCCGTCAGGCGGGCAGACAAGTCATCCCGGCGAAGGATCTGTATATGGTCGTCCTGGATTTTCCGGGTCTTTTCTGCAATCCCTTCGTTGTTGTTGGCGAGGCATTCAGTGAAAAACCTTTCCCATTCGCCGTCGGTGAAGGTGAAGCCGTTGAGCAGTTCAAGCTGCCTGCGCAAGTTGGCGATCAGTGCGGCTTCGTTGTGGATTGTAATATATTCATATCCCTGCGAGGTCAGCAGGCGGATAAACTCGCGCTCTAAGTCAGCCTCGCTCTGGTACTTTTCCGGGCGGACGCTGTATTCAGCCGCATACTCGGCAACGACCGTCGCTTCGTCGGTGCTGGCGACGATATTGTATGTGCTCATGCTGTCGCCCCCTTACCGCCTTCCGGCAAGGCAGGAAAGGTTAAAAGCTTATCCCGGTAATATTCATACTGCTTGCGCCTTGCCTCAATTTCCGCGGGCAGACCGCTGGTCAGGTCGTTGCACAGGGCGTCAAAGCGGTCGAGGATGGCGACAATGCGGGTTTGTTCTTTGAGAGATGGAATGGGTATCGGATAACCTTTGATAATGCCTGAATTTAAGTCAGAACGCGCGCCTTGACCAAGAGCTTTGAGCTTCTGGTATTGGCTACTTACCCAATGAAATACATAGCGATAGTGAGCCTTTTGAGGATTAATCTCTAAACAACAACAGTGTTGATTTGTTGTCAAGGGAATCTTATTAATAGCCGATCTACCTGCAGTCGCGCCAGAGATTGCAACAATTACACAGTTCTCTGGTATCCATCTTGCTGCTGAATTCTTTAACGCCGCTGGAGTGATTCGCATTTCGGTATCATAAATGTCCACAAAACGCACCTCTTGTGTACGAAGCCAAGGGATATCTCCACCATAATATTCAGCATTGTTTGCCAGAGGTGTACCACCTGAGTATGTCTTAATTGAAATTTCTCCCAACGTACTTATTGTTACATCATCTCCAAATGTAAGCAGGTGATTACGATAATACTCATACTGCTTTTCCCGCGCCGTAAGCTCCGCCGTAAGCTCCGCCGTAAGCTCCGCTGTAAGCTCCGTGAAATTGTCCAGTATCCGGACAATTTCACGCTGCACCGGCAGCGGCGTGAGGGGGATGAGAACCCTTGCCATTACATTACTCATCAACTTTGGATTCCCCATACCAGAATTAACGTAATCCTTGGTAACTATTTGCAAATAGTAATAGAGAAACTTTGTATTCATGATATTATGATCTATTACTCGTAGTAAACCACACACATTAGTAATACTAAATTTTTCGTTAACACGGTAAAAAACAGACCCAGCGTTTGCACCATCAGTAGTCCAAGTTATAGATTCACAATCATAGTCATAATTATCGATAAAACCAAAGATTCCATTATTTGCAGTCTGTGATGAGTATACTGGATATTCACCGGCATTATCTCTTAAATATTCTTTTGACATTACACGACCGCGAGTAATATCACAAATATCAGATAAGAATTTATACTCCACTCCATCCGGGCAAAGCTCCGCAATCAATTCTTCCAGCCTACTCATCTGCATTGCCGCCTTTCTCTATCAGCCGCTTCACTTCACGGTCAAAATCCGATGTGATCTTCTGAGTTTTATTGAATTCGGCATATTCAGTCTCTGCTCTTGCGGCGGCCATATGTTTCGAGATTTTTCCTTTATCCGGTAAAATCTTATATTTTCGAAAGGCTAAAAATTCATTTATGCTTGCAGAAAACTCCTCCATTGTGAAGGTGTTTTCCCGCTCAATAAGATCTTCTATATAATCGAAATAGCCCGTCACAGTACGTTCCAGCCGTCTGATCTGTGTTTCGCCAAGATAATTTTTTGCAACTGTGACATCTGATTTCAATATACGTCCTTCAGGCGCGTTTTTCCATGTGGTTAATCCCATATTCTCTTTATTCCTGTCAGCTTTTTAATAGACGATTTCAGCGGCTGTCTGTCCGGTAATGGCATAATGGAATTTGTTTTGTACCATGGCATAAAAATCGTGCGTTACCGATGAATCTTTGTCATAGTCAATACTACACTCGGCAAATATATCTGTAATTTGCTGCCACATACGGCGTTCGCTGGCCCGAATCGACCGAACGCGCTCCAACAGTTCTCTGAAATAATCTTTCCCGAAGGCTGTTTTACCTTGCTTCAATCGCTCATCATCAAGAGCAAAGCCTTTTGTCATATACTCTTTCAATATCCCAGTCGCCCAGATGCGAAAATGTGTGGCTCTTCTTGAATTCACACGGTAGCCAACTGAAATTATTGCGTCAAGATTATAGAAGTGTGTTTCTTTAGTCTGTGTTTTATCAGGAATTGCTCCATGCAAAGTGGTCATTTCCATTTTGGAAACAACCACTTTTTCATCAAGCTCGCCCTCTTTAAATATGTTTTTTAAATGCTTGCTGATTGCCGGAGTTTGTACCCCAAATAATTCAGCCATAGCCTTTTGTGTCAACCAAATCGTTTCGTCTTTGATAACCGCATCTACGGACACATCTTCTCCAGCAGAACGATATACTAAAAATTAAAACTCCTGATTCATGCGCCCACCTCGATCTCTGCGATAATCTTAGCTATCTCATCTCGTAAAACTTGCTCCCTTGCCACGATCTTTTCTATCTCGGCATTCAGGGCTGCAATATCTATCTTTTCTCTGGTATCCTCCTGCTCCACATAGGTGGAAACAGAAAGGTTGTAATCCTGCTCCGCGATTTTGCTGTTGGGCACAAGCCTTGAAAAGTGCGCGACATCCTTTCTGCTTGTAAAAGCATTAAGAATGGCGTCGATATTCTTCTGCGTCAGCTTGTTGTTGTTCGTAACCTTCACGCATTCCTTAGATGCGTCAATGAACAAGGTGCTGTTCTCGGCCTTGGACTTTTTGAGCGCCATAATGCAGGTGGCGATGCTCGTGCCGTAAAACAGGTTGTCCGGCAGCTGGATCACGCAGTCGATGTAGTTGTTGTCGATCAGGTACTTGCGTATCTTCTGTTCCGCGCCGCCGCGGTACATCACGCCGGGAAAGCATACGATAGCAGCCGTTCCGTTGGTCGCCAGCCAGGAAAGGCTGTGCATGATAAAGGCAAGGTCGGCCTTGGATTTGGGCGCGAGCACTCCCGCCGGCGAAAAGCGCGGGTCGTTGATCAGGATCTGGTCGCTGTCGCCCTTCCACTTGATGGAATACGGCGGATTGGAGACAATGGCCTCAAAGGGCTCGTCATCCCAGTGCTGAGGACCGGTCAAGGTGTCGCCGAGGGCAATATCGAACTTGTCGTAATCGATATCGTGCAGGAACATATTGATACGGCACAGGTTGTAGGTGGTGATGTTGATTTCCTGGCCGAAGAAACCCAGACGCACATTTTCTCTGCCGAGGATTTTGGCAAACTTTAAGAGCAGCGAGCCGGAACCGCAGGCCGGGTCGTAGACCTTGTTGACCTCGGTTTTTCCCGCAAGGGTAAGGCGGGTGAGCAGTTCGGAAACCTCCTGCGGCGTATAATACTCGCCGCCGCTCTTTCCGGCATTGGAGGCGTACATGCCCATCAGGAACTCATAAGCGTCGCCGAACGCGTCGATTGTATTATCCTTGTAATCTCCCAGTTTCATCTCAGCGACGGCATTCAACAGCTTGACCAGCTTTTCATTGCGCTTTGCCACTGTGCCGTCCAGCTTGTTGCTGTTGATATCGATATCGTCAAACAGGCCTTTGAAATTATCCTCGCTGTCCGTCCCCTGCGCTGACGCCTCAATATTGCTGAAGACGCGTTCAAGGGTTTCGTTTAAGTTTTCGTCGTCTTTGGCGCGGGCGCGGACATTCTCAAAAAGCTCGCCGGGCAGAATAAAGAAGCCTTTTGTCTTGACCAAGTCCTCGCGCGCCTGTTCCGCCTCGCCGTCGGAAAGCCCGGCATAGTCAAATTCAGTATTGCCGGTTTCCCATTCCCCGGCATTAATATAGGCGGTGATGTTTTCCGATATGTAGCGGTAAAACAGCATACCGAGGACATATTGCTTAAAGTCCCACCCGTCCACGCTGCCTCTTAAGTCATTGGCGATATTCCATATCGTGCGGTGCAGTTCCGCGCGTTCCTGTTCTTTTCTGTTGTCCATCTTTGATCTCCCCCTGCCTGTCGGCAGATACGGCGCCCATAATGTTTTGAGCGCGAATGCTACTTCGCGCGTTTCAGTTCAGAAATAACCTCAGCCGATACGCCGTTCTTAGCGCAATAATCCAGCATCCGCATTCTTGCTAACCGGCTTGGAACGGTGCGGCTGTTCTCCCAGCGGTTAAGCGTGGAAAAGCTGACGTTCAGTTCGCGGGCAAGCTGTTCTTGCGTGAGATTCAGTTCTGTCCGAATCTTTTTGAGTATTTCATCAAGCGCCATTCGCACACCACCTTCATATTATGGTTATTATAGCATACGCTATAGCGGCAAACAACGCGGATATTTGATTGCGTCCCATAATGAATAGTACTTTTCATAATACCACAAAAAAGACTTGCTATCTGTGCCGTACAGAGTGATGTATGTAGTACTAAAACAGAAAGGCGGCACTTGCATATAGGTACTGCATAATGGAAATGAAGATTTCATACATCATAAAAGGACAGGGGCGCCGGGAACTGGCGCAGGCCGTCAGCAAGGTATTAAACATAGTTCCAATATATGAAGGAGTCCCAAGCTGCGCCTATGAAATAGGCGATTGCGTATGGACAGGCAGGGCGGTTCAAACCCCTAATTGTGATTTAAACATTATACCTTTACGGTAAAGGGCTTAAGCTGGCCAGCAGCCAACCGCTGCCGGAATTCATAAGGCGCATAATTATATAGACTGCCGTGGATACGCCGTTCATTGTAAAGCTGGATGTATTCGCTTACAAACTGATATGCTTGCTGATAGGATTCGAACTCGTTCAGACTCAAGCATTCCGTTTCCAATAAGAAATAAAAAGATTCAATGTGCGCATTTTTGTTCGGTGTCTTTGGCGGAATACGCTCGTGCTCTAATTTAAATTGTTCACAGTTTTCCTCAAACAAATGGCTGATAAATTGAGGGCCGTTATCGCTTCTAATTACCGGACGGCAATCTTTTTCAAAGAGATTGCGTTTCCATAAGGCCCTTTGAATAATCCGGGCGGCATGTTTTCCTTCGCAAGATAAGCCCAGGTGGTAATCTATAACCATGCGGCCATAAACGTTAATAACGCACAACAGGTAAAAAAAGCGGTCTTCTTCGGTAATGTAGCCGTATTTGATGTCTATTTCAAAAAGCTAGTCCGAAGCGGTAATATTACGGTTAATTGCCAGGCGCCTCGGGTGCTTGACTTTGATCCGCCGCTGGGGTGCGAGTATATCCAAGTCCTTGCATAAACGGTAGACTTTCTTGTTGCTGATCACGAGGTTGTACCTGCGGCGCAGGCAAACAGCCAGTTTACGGCAGCCGTATGTATTTTCTTTCCCGGCAATCATTTACATGAGCCATTCCTTGATCTATTCGTTAATCATGCGCCTCAAACAATTCCCTCGCTTATCCTCGGGTTCACTCGTTCTTTGAATGAAGGCTCAAAATCGCACTTAAGGCATTGCCCTTCCTTTATTGATGAATTTTCATCCTTTAAGCTGGCGCTGCATTGGCAGCATGGGTATCTATCCTATCGGAAAGCCCGGGCGGGCTTTTTTTATCAGGTCCCTCAAAATGGCGATCACTAGATCTTGTTCGCCAAGCGGCTTTTTCAAAGTATTGTTTTCATTTTCCATTTGGCGGAACTCCTGCGGTAACGGGATATATGCCGTCATCTTTTTGGCATTTGCATCGGCTTGCTCCCAGGTTTTATGCTTGCTGTCCCGAATCCAGCGGCACAATGTCTTGGAGCCAATACCGTGCCTTCTGGCCACAGAGAAGTGTTGCCGACTTCCTACGCTTCCTTGATAAGCTGTTCTTTGAAACTTTTGGGATATCTCTTGCGTTTCATCCATAAACCCTCCGTTAATATTACTTTGTCTCTGTAAGGGGGTATGGCTCAAGTTTTCTTACGCCCTTTAGCTTTGCAACTAAAGGGTAAGTTTTTAGCAGGGGTGCTGGCAATGGTTTTTTTCAGTTTTATGCACTATTTTTTAGGTTCCGCAGTGCTCTAGTTTCATTGTGCAATAAACACCTAACACCCTTATTGGACTATATGCATATGATGACTTAGGAATTTTTTTAGGTGGTTGTTTAATATATGGAAAGGCATCTAAGAGCAATAAACAAGTATAGCAAAGATCTGCTCAATAAAGCTAATGTCATAGGCGTTGGCGTTGGATATAAACAAATAAGGGGAGAAGAAACTGATCAGCTCTCATTAATTATTTTTGTAGAGAAAAAAATACCCTCAGACACATTAAGCAAAAATAGTATTATTCCCGGGAAAATCAAGGATCTTCATACTGATATTGTTGAAATCGGCCGAGTACGGTTGCTTGAAAACCGGACTGATCGCTGGCGTCCTGCCTGTCCCGGTATCAGTATCGGGCATTATAAAATATCCGCCGGTACGTTTGGGGCCGTTGTGAGAGATAAAACTACGGGAGAAAAACTTATCTTAAGCAACAACCATATCCTGGCAAACGCCACAAACGGCACTGACGGACGGTCATCAATAGGAGATCCAATTCTGCAGCCTGGTCCGCACGATGGCGGCGGGCCAAACGATCAAATAGCTACTTTATTACGCTTTATACCAATACGGCATACTGTTCAGGATGTTGAATGCCCTGTTGCAGCGGCGGCTTTACAGGCAGGAAATATAATCATCCATACAGTCCGTTCCAGATATAACATCAGGTTAACTAAATATACAAATGATATGAATATAATTGATGCTGCAGTTGCCAAACCGGATAAACAAAGTTTGATCGATGAAGAGGTTTTGGAAATAGGCAGGATTGAAGGTATAACAAATGTCGTACCCGGTGAGTCAATAAAAAAGAGCGGCCGTACTTCAGGGTTATCCGAAGGAAAGGTCCAGGCAATCGGGGTAACTATTAAGGTGAATATAACTGAAGAGGAAACTGGTTTATTTACTGACCAGGTGGTCAGCAATATTCTTTCACAACCCGGCGACAGCGGTTCACTGATCGTAAATTCGGGAAAACAAGCGGTTGGGCTGCTCTTTGCAGGTTCCGATAAATATACTGTTTTTAACCGTATAAACAATGTAATGGAACGGCTTAAGATTAAGTTTTAAAGGACACGTAAAATACTGGTACATTTAAGGCATTATGTAACCCTGCTGCACCTAAAAAGGAGGTTTAAAACTTGGGTTATAAAATTTTTTGCAAGGGGAAGGTCGCCCTTGTTTTACTTGGAGAAGTACCAGTTGCAGGACCACAAATAAGCGGCAGGGAGAAAGCCGTCCGGGTTGCGCAAAGGTTGTTTAAGGAAATTGATAAATTAATAGCCGGTTCATCTGCGGGGCCTTATCAGATTATTTTTAAGCATAGAGGCAGTGGACGTTACGATCTGGTTATTAAGAGCAAGAGCAGTAAATTATCCAGTGAATTATCCTTAGAAGTGCTTCATGATCTTGATGAGCTCTGGATAAAGAGGTTTAGCAAAATTTTTCACGGTATTTTTATTCTCAGTTGCTTTTATGAAAAGAATGATAACCTGGAATGTCTTGCAGTTACTGATGGTTTAGGCGCTGTTTTATATTCCTCAGAGGTACGCCAGTTTTTCCAGACAAGGTAGGTTTAGTATTTCCATCTATAACCATCTGGAGCAGATAATGCGATATTTTACATACGGACAAGCCCTGGAAGTTGTCTGTTAAATAATTGTAGTATTTACAGTGATATTCATTATATCATTATTTGTCCACTGAATAATTAATCTGGTAAACTATTGGAGGTTTTAGAATATAAATCTTTTAGGAAAGGGGTAATTTTGTTTTGATGAAAAAGAGCCGCAGAGCGCCGTTCGTAATGTTGTTAGTATTGCTGTGTTTTGTTTTTTTATGGTCATCAGTTCCCCAAGTAACACAGGCATCCTTGCAGACATGTGATGGCAGGCAGTTATTATCTTTGGACGATTTCAGTAACTTATGCGGTCCGGGTCAAGGAGAATATAAGTTTACAGTAACCTGTACTCCTGACGATGTAAATAGCTGTCTTGCAAAACTTGAGAAATGGCTCAACGAAATCCTGAAAGGTAATTGCGCCAAATATTACAACACGCTAACATATCAGCCTTCGCTAAAATATCAGCCTTTAAAAAATAAACAAACTACTAACAATACAACTTCCAAACCAAAACCCAAAACCAATCCCAACCCCAGTTCGGAACCTGAACAGCAAGTTGCAGGCTTAAATGCCGATGAGCAGAAAATGGTTGATCTGGTTAATAACGAAAGGAGGAAAGCCGGTCTATCAACCTTGAAGGTTAATCTGGATCTTGTCAAGATAGCCCGGCTCAAGGGTGAAGATATGATTGAAAATAATTATTTCAGCCATACCTCTCCCACATACGGATCTCCTTTTGACATGATGAGTCAGTTTGGAATTTCATACAAGACTGCAGGTGAAAATTTGGCCGGCGCACCGACAGTTGAATCCGCCCATCAGAACTTAATGAATTCTGCAGGTCATAGGGCTAATATTTTAAATTCAAGCTTCAAGGAAATTGGAATAGGGGTAGTGGAAGGAAGCAAATACGGTAAGATTTTCGTGCAGATGTTTATAGGTTAGAACAAAAGGAAAACCGGGACGATCCGGTTTACCGGATCGTCCAGTTGAAACCATTGTTGTTGTCCCAGTTGTTGGCAGAATCTTTAAAGCAGAAGGTAATTTGGTTGTTCTGTAAACGCAGTGTTTTTTCCCATCCCTTAAAACTCTTATCCATGCGGATAGTGTTCACATTTGACCAGATTCTGGGGTCACCCAATCCGTAGTGCAGGAATACCTGATCAGCGCCTGATCTGGATAGCAAACCATTGTAAACTATGTTCACTTCATCAAAACCGCTAGGTTTTACCTCTACCCCTTTTTGGTTGTCGTTCCACGATTGAGTCATCATAACACCTCCATAATGGTATTTAAATTCCCTACTTATTATTGTCTACTATAGCCATTAAATATTACTGGTCTTTTTTTACATTAAAAAGGTCAACTTAGATGATCAAAAAGTATAATGCTTCTTACGCGCGTTATAATGTATTTATCAAGGGAAATAATTTTATATTTAAAAAAAGGTATAAAGTATGCAGCCAGGAGAAAAGTTTTTACTTGCAGGATTGGGAATCGCTGCTGTAATTAAGGAAAGGCGCAAAGGGAAATAAATGTCCTAATCCAAAAGGGCGGAGATTCGAAATGGAACTCCCTTATACAGTGTGTTATACAGGGGGACGGTTCTTGAAGGGATAAATCGGAAGTTTTGCCCGTGAAAAAGGCTCAAATATCAGGGGTCAGCCGATAGTTGGGCCTTTAACAATCCCAATATAGAAAGCTACACGCAAAATTTTCGATTGGCCCAGAAGAACGAAGTCGCGAAACACTGCGTAGTTATGGGATTTCATTTTTTTTATTCTTGGTTATTGGTATTTGAGCTTCCCGATATTTATCATAACATA